>JAZRZJ010000022.1:0-54962 GCA_045601285.1 Oscillospiraceae bacterium | reverse complement strand
GCGGAACAGGCAACCCTGTCCCCTAAAGTGAGGGGGATGGCAGTTTTGAGCGAAAATTTTTCCGCCCGGACAAAACAGCAAAAATCCGGCAATGCGCCAGCATTGCCGGATTTTTTATGAAGTATGGGCGGAAAAGGGCCGTTTAAAACCTATTAATCCCTATGGCGCTCCGCCCTTGCAGCCGTCTTTTCAATTACTTAATTGCGAGGAAGTACAGCAGCACAACTGCGCCGAGAATAATTCTGTACCAGCCGAAGACCTTGAAGTCCTTTTTCTTTATGTAGCTCATTAAGAACCTGATTACAAAAACCGACACAAAGAAAGCGACAGCACAGCCCACAAGAAGTATTACGGCTTCTGCACCGGTCATAATGTATCCGGACATGACGAACTTTGCAATCTTAACGAGCGACATTCCTATCATTACGGGAACGGCAAGGAAGAAGGTAAACTCTGCGGCGGCTACACGGGAAACGCCTATTGTCAGTGCGCCGATGATCGTGGAGCCTGAGCGTGAGGTGCCGGGGATTATGGACAAAACCTGAAACAGACCGATGATGAACGCTGTCCTGTATGTAATGTCCTGAAGCTCAAGAGTTTTGGGAGTGCGCTTTTTGTTCCAGTTTTCAATCAGAATGAACAAAACGCCATAGAATATAAGCGCAAGTGCAATTACTGTCGGCGTATGTAAGTGAGCCTCTATGTAATCGTCAAACATAAGAGTCACAACCGTGCCGGGTATGCAGGCAACAACCACCTTGAACCAGAGGGAAAAGGTTTCCTTTATGATAACGGGCTTTGACTTATCCTTGAAGCTAAAGGGCCACATTTTGCCCCAGAACAGTATTACAACCGCGAGGATTGCGCCAAGCTGAATGACATAAAGGAACATTTCCTTAAATTCCGGAGATACGCTGAGCTGAACAAATTCATCAACCAGCAGCATGTGTCCGGTGCTTGAGATCGGAATCCATTCTGTTATGCCCTCTACGATACCGAGGATTATGGATTTTAATATTTCAACAAAAATCATATTAAATTATATGCCCTTTATCACAGAAGCATGACATCTGCCGCTTCACAGACCTCAACCGTTTTCTTATCCCATATTGAAGCCTGCACCTCACCGATATGGGCTTTTCCCAGAAGGAGCATGGAAACGCGGGACTGACCTATGCCGCCGCCGATGGTGAGAGGAAGCTCACCGTTCAGGAGCATTTTGTGATAAGGCAGTTCACGTCTGTCATCGCAGCCGGAAAGCTTAAGCTGTCTGTCAAGGGCTTCGGGATCAACGCGGATACCCATTGAGGAAATCTCCACTGCGCACTGCAGGGGCTCATACCAGAACATGATATCGCCGTTAAGCTTCCAGTCGTCATAGTCAGGGGCTCTGCCGTCATGGGGCTTGCCGGAGCTGAGCTTACCGCCGATGCCCATGATGAAAACCGTCTTATGCTCCTTGACATAGGCGTTTTCACGTTCTTTTGCTGTGAAGTCGGGATAGAGGTCTTCAAGCTCCTGAGCTGTCACGAAGGACACGTTGCGCTCAAGCTTGCCGAGGCACTGAAGCTGGGGATAAATTGCCTGCATGGTGTCCTGAGTATCGCAGAGTGCCTTGACAATGTCCATAACGGTGTTTTTGAGATAATCAGCATTGCGGTTTTCGGGGAGTATTACCTTTTCCCAGTCCCACTGGTCAACGTAGATGGAGTGGAGATTATCCAGCTCATCTTCATCGCGGCGTATCGCGTCCATATCGGTGTAAAGTCCCTTGCCGGGGAAAAATCCGTAGCGCTTGAGGGCAACGCGCTTCCACTTTGCCAGAGACTGCACAACCTGCGCGGTGGCATCGGAACGCAGAATGTCAAAGGAAACCGGACGCTCATAGCCGTTTAGGTTATCGTTGAGACCGGAATTGGACTCAACAAACAGAGGCGCGGAAACGCGGTAGAGGTTAAGCAGAGCGCCGAGTCTGTCCTCAAACAGACGCTTGAGCAGGCTTATTGCTTTCTGAGTGTCATAAACACTGAGGATACTTTTGTATCCCTCCGGAATCATAACTTTCATCGTCTTTTTTCCTTTCCAAAACACAAATGCCCATCTTATGATGGGCATTAAAACCGGGTTTAATGCTTACTTGTCAAGCATATTGATCAAATCGCCGTATATTGCCTCGGCGTTATGTTTGAAGTACTTCTCCATGCGCTCTGCCTGCTCCTCATCGGCACACAGCAGCTCCAGACGCAGAATTTCACCCTTGCCGTCGTCCATGGCGAGAGTAACGGTGCAAAGCCCCTCATTAAGTCTGTGCTCTGCCGTGAGCATTGCAAGACGGCGCAGACGTTCAGCCTCAGGCGCGAGAAGCTTTTCCGCTTTTTTCCTTACGGAATAAGGCAGGCTGCTTTCAACGGTTTCTCCGTTTTCGGCGCCCTTTTCGGTTATGCGGTAACCGCCCTCCTCCTCTGTGACCTGCCCTGCGTCGATAAGCTCATAAAGGCAGTCGGAATAGTCAAAATATCCTATGCCGCCGTCACACTGCACAAGGTCGGCAAGAACATCACGGTCAACAACACCGGGAAGCCTGCGTAAGACAAACAGAATCAGTATTTTAATGTCGAGCTTTTCGTGGATGAATCCGAATCTTTCTTCCATGTCTACTCTCCTGAAAATTATTTTTTAATTATACGCTCATTGCAATTTGATGTAAAGGATTATTTTTCAATGCGTTTCAGGTTATCGATTGAGACTGCAATAACAATCACCGCCGCAATATGATACATAACACCGCGAAATGAAAGAGGATCTATTTTCGAGCTGAGCACTCCGAAATCGCACAGCAGCATTGCAGCAAGCACTATAGCTTCCACGGCAAGTATAACCAGCCACAGTATTCTCGCGTTTTTCTTACTCATGGTATCATTCCTTTCTATATTATAGTATTTTATAACATTACCTCCCTCTTGTAAATCATTTTTGTTTCACAGTTTTATCATCTGCGCATAAACTGTAATGAAGTTTGCTTCAAATACCGTATGGGAGGTATGCTTATGGCAGACAGAGTTGTGCCCGGTGCGGTTGATAACGCCGACTGCATTAAAGAGGCCGTCTGCATCAACACAAGAAAGATAATGGATTCCTGCCGCGACAAAGATTGTATCGAGGACCTCACGGTTTTCCCCACAGTAAATTCCCTGCCCTACATAGATAACGCATTGAGCGTGCGTCCGCGCAATGCCGAGCTTCTGCACTGCGATGTGACCGTAAGGGAAATCAGCCTCAACCGAGGCTACTACACCGTGGACGTCACCTATTTTTATGATGTATGCGGTGAAGCCTTCCCCGGCAACCAGACAGTGCGCGGTCTTGCTGTTTTCGACAAGCGGGTAATGCTTTTCGGCAGCGAGGGCAGAGTTAAATCCTACTCCTCCGTTGTCGATGATGAGGATATGTCAAACGACGATATGCCCATTGCCACCGTCGATGCCGTTGACCCCATCATACTGCACATGGGCATTGCGGACCTGAGCTGTCATTCTCCTGCCGCAGAGCAGCATGATATTCCCGATTTCATCAGAGAGTATTTCAGCGATGAGCTTACAAGCGGCTCAAATTCCCGTCAGCTTACGGTTTCCCTCGGCCAGTTCTCAATAGTCCGCCTTGAGCGCAACACACAGCTTCTCATTCCCGCCTATGACTACTGTATGCCTGAGAAGGAATGCGTGGGCTCCGCGGAAGATGACCCCTGCACAATGTTCAGCAGAATCAGCTTCCCCGTTGATGAGTTTTTCCCTCCCGACAGCATTGAAAGCTGTGAGGATTACAGAAGTATGGTTTGATTTTGCGGTACCCGAAGGGTACCGCTTTCTTATTGACCGAATAGTTTTTTAGTGATAAATTATAATCAAAAGAAAATAAAGGAGGCCGTACAAATGATTTTCAGCGATTTTCAGAACGAAAAGCTTTCCCTGCTTGGTTTCGGCACCATGCGTCTGCCACTGATTCCCGGCGGCAAAGGTTCGGATATTGATCAGCAGCGGGTTGATGAGATGGTGGATTATGCCATAGCCCACGGGGTTAATTACTTTGACACAGCTTTCCCCTATCATGAAAGCATGTCCGAAATTGCCATCGGCAAATCGCTTGCCCGTTATCCGAGAAGCAGCTTCAACCTTGCGACAAAATTCCCCGGTCATCAGATAAGCGAAAGCTATGACCCTGCCGGCGTTTTTGAGGAGCAGCTTAAAAAATGCCAGGTGGAATACTTTGATTTTTACCTTCTGCACAACGTAAACGAAAACTGCGTTGACGTTTACGAGGACCCCAAATGGGGCATCATCGACTATTTCGTCGAGCAGAAAAAGGCCGGACGCATCAGACATCTTGGCTTCTCCTGTCACTCGGGTAATCAGTGCCTCAAGGAGTTTCTTGACCGCCACGGCAAGGACTTGGAGTTCTGTCAGATGCAGCTCAACTACCTCGACTGGACTTTGCAGGATGCCAAGGGCAAATATGAGCTTCTCACCGAGTACGGCATCCCCGTGTGGGTAATGGAGCCCGTGCGCGGCGGCAAGCTTGCAAAATTCGATGCCGAGCTTGAAGCTCCCTTCAAGGCGCTCCGTCCCTCCGACAGCATTGCCTCCTGGGGCTTCCGTTTCCTGCAGGGATTGCCCAATGTAAAAATGATTCTCAGCGGCATGAGTAATCTTGAGCAGATGATTGACAACGTCAGCACCTTTAACGAGCGAAACCCCCTCTCCGAAAGCGAAACGGAGCTTGTGCTCAAAACAGCGGAAATCCTTAAAAATGCGATACCCTGCACGGGCTGCCGCTACTGCTGCGACGGATGTCCGCAGGAGCTTGACATTCCCCTGCTCATCTCGCTCTACAACGACCTGAGAATCGCGCCCAGCGTCAACATAGGTCAGCGTCTTGACTCACTGGGTGAGGAAAAGCAGCCCTCCCAGTGTATAGGCTGCGGTCAGTGTATGGAGGTCTGCCCCCAGAAGATAAACATTCCCGAAAAGATGCGGGAAATGAGCGAGGCATTTGCAAAGCTGCCCAAATGGGCGGATATCTGCAAGGCCCGCGAGGAAGCGGCTAAAAAACAGAAAGTATAAAAAGCAAACCCGAACAAAGTTGTAACAACTGTGTTCGGGTTTATTATTTAATCTCTTATTACGATGTTGTCTTTATCCTTGTAAATTGCATTTTCGGGAACTACACCGCGGACACTGCTTACGGGATATACGCTGGCGTTTCTTCCCAGCACGGTGCCGGGATTGAGCACGCTGTTGCAGCCCACCTCAACGAAGTCGCCCAGGATCGCGCCGAATTTTTTTCTGCCCGTTTCAATAAGCTCATCTCCGTTTTTCACAACAACAAGGGTCTTGTCGCTCTTGACATTGGAGGTAATGGAGCCTGCACCCATGTGTGACTTGTAGCCGAGAATGCTGTCACCAACATAATTATAGTGCGGTGTCTGAACATTATCGAACAGCACAACGTTTTTAAGCTCAACGGAATTGCCCACAACGCAGTTTTTTCCTACAATGGCGCTTCCGCGGATAAATGCACCGTGCCGCACCTCTGCCCCGTGGTCGATTATGCAGGGAGCGCCGATATATGCGGAGGGAAAGACGGTCGCGTCCCTTGCGACCCATATATTCTCGCCGCGCTTTTCATATTCCTCCTCGGGAAGAGTGTTTCCGAGTTCAATGATGAAATCCTTTATATCCGCAAGCACTTCCCAGGGATAAGTTTTGCCCTCAAAAAGAGCCGCGGCTATGGTTTTGGATAAATCCAGTAAATCTTCGGTTTTGTACATCTTACTTCACCTTTATAAGTCTGCCGCAGTCACGCATTGCGCCGATAATATAGTCAACACATTCCTCGCATTTTTCGGGGCTTGTTGCCTCAACCATAACGCGCAGCACGGGCTCGGTGCCGCTTTTGCGGAGAAGCACTCTGCCTTCGGTGCCCAGCTCCGCTTCAATCTTTGCAACAGCCGCTTTAACCTCATCGCAATTCAGAGTTCCGTCCTTGTCGTCAACGACAACGTTCTTCAGAAGCTGAGGATACATTACAACGGGGGACGCAAGCACGCTCAAAGGCTGCTTTGATTCGCACATGGCCTCCATGATCTTGATTGCCGTGAGAATGCCGTCACCGCTGTTGGCAAGGCGTCCGAATATAATGTGTCCCGACTGCTCACCACCGAGGATATGTCCGTTGGCGCGCATATTTTCGGCAACGTACTTATCGCCGACAGCAGTCTTTTCGTAGCCGATGCCCAGCTCGTCAAGAGCTTTGTAAAGACCGATATTGCTCATAACCGTGGTAACGATCTTCTTGTCACCGAGTATGCCGCTGTCCTTCATGTATTTGCCGCAGACATAAAGGATATGGTCGCCTGTGATAATATTGCCCTTATCGTCAACGGCAAGGCAGCGGTCTGCATCACCGTCAAAGGCAAAGCCCACATCAAGTCCCTTTTCGATGACGAACTTCTGGATCTGCTCAATATGAGTGGAGCCGCAGTCAACATTTATATTTAGACCGTCGGGATTGTTGTGGATAACGTATGTATCTGCGCCGAGAGCGTCAAAAACACTCTTTGCCATCATCCATGTGCTGCCGTTTGCACAGTCAAGCCCCACCTTCTTGCCCTTGTAGGAACGGGTCGCAAGAGAAATGAGGAAGCCGATATAGCGGTTGCGTCCTGCGGAATAGTCAACGGTGCGTCCGATTTTTTCATTGGTAGCATAGGGCAGGCAGTCCTTCTCACCTGCGTTTGCCCTGTCAATGTAGGACTCGATGCCGTCGAGCATTGCATCGTCCATTTTCTCGCCGCGTCCGTTAATAAGCTTTATTCCGTTGTCGTAGTATGGATTGTGAGATGCGGAAATCATGATGCCGCAGTCAAAATCGTCTGCACGGGCAATGAACGCAACGCTGGGCGTTGTTGTGACGTGAAGCAGATATGCGTCAGCTCCGCTTGCGGTAAGACCTGCGCAGAGTGCAGATTCAAACATATAGCTGGAACGGCGGGTATCCTTGCCGATGACAATTCTTGCCTTATGCTCCTTGCCGTAGTACCAGCCGAGGTAACGGCCTATTTCAAAGGCGTGCATAACCGTCAGGTTTACGTTGGCTTCGCCGCGGAAACCGTCGGTTCCGAAATATTTACCCATAGCTTAATCTCCTGTTTATCAGAGTTTTGCCGCCGCCTCATTATCGAGGTAAAGCAGCATATTCATGTGAAGCTGCAGCATTGCCGCAGGAATATATGTTTCTGTTCTTCCGTACACAAGCTTATGCACAATCTGCGCCTTTTCTTCACCGAAGGCAACAAGGATTACGTTTTTTGCGCTGCAGATCGTTTTAAGTCCCATGGTTACAGCAGACGCGGGAACATTCATTTCACCGCCGAAGTCCTCCGCCTTCATTCTCTTTGTCGAGTCGGTAAGCTGCTGAACATGGGTTTTTGTATCAAAGGGTGTTGCGGGCTCATTAAAGCCTATGTGTCCGTTGAGACCGATTCCCAGAACAACAAGGTCAAGACCTCCGCAGGAGGCAATCTCCTCATCATATTTTTCAGGCTCATTCTCATCGGGCTTATGAGTTTTCGTAATGCCCGTTTTGGAATAAAGTTCTGCACTGAGTTCTTCGCTTATTCTGTCCGAGCCGAAATATTCACTGACGCTGAATGCCTCAACAGCTTTGAAATCAGCGCCTTCAAGCTCCGCAAAAATTTCCTTAAAGCTTTTGCCTGCGGCAAAGCCGATGACCGCATCGGGCTTGTCTGACACAAATTCACGGATTTTATCCGCAGCAAGCTTAATTATATTTTCTTTGCTGTCTGCAATTATTTTCATTTTTTACCTTCAAATCTGATAATCTGCATTTTACGGGCAAAACTACCCGTGGAGGCGATTAATCTGGCCATTATTTTTGTCAGAACAATTGTTCTGTATTTTACGATTCTGATTTCCATGCGTATTTTGGGCAAGCGTCAGCTCGGTGAAATGGAAATCAGCGAATTTATTGTTGCGGCACTGGTTGCCGACCTTGCCGCCAGTCCTCTTGGGGACATAGGCATTCCCCTGCTCAACGGTCTTGTGCCTATCGCGGTGCTGTTCTGCCTTGAGGTGATAATTTCGGGCGCAACCATGAAAAGCGTCAAGCTGCGCGGTTTTCTCTTCGGAAAGCCAAGCATTATCATTTCCAAGGGGAAAATCTGCATTCCCGAAATGCACAAAAACCGTTTTACCCCCGATGAGCTCCTCCAGGAGCTGCGCTCCCAGAGCGTAAACGACATTTCAACCGTGGACTATGCCATACTGGAAACAAGCGGCCAGCTCAACATTATTCTCAAGCCTGACTTCCAGCCGCTTACCGCAAGCAGCATCGGAATAAAGCTGCAGGACGCGGGTTATCCCCATGTTCTTATTAATCAGGGGCGGATTCTCGACAACAATCTGAGGCTTCTCGGGCGTGATGAGAAATGGCTGAAAAAGCAGCTTGGCGGCAAATCACCGCAGGACATCTATCTTTTCACGCTGTCGGAGGCAGGTACAATTTACTGTCAGGAAAAGGAGTAAAAATGGCAAAGGAAATAATGGCAGTTATTCTGCTGGTGCTTCTGTTTGCAGGGGCAATTTTTAATATCAACTACAACGACAAGCTCATATATGACCTTGAGGAAGAGGTCAAAGACGCTCTTTTAAGTGCGCGAAGCGGCGACCTTGACAAAGCAAAGTCGCAGCTCGACACCGCCGCGGAGCATTGGCTGTCCCTCGACGGATACACTCATATTTTTATCAGGCACTCCGAGATAGGCTCCGTTACCGATGCGTTTTTCAATCTGAAAACAACGCTCAGCGAGGGGGACAGCGGCACCTATGAGGGTGCCTACGGTCTGCTCATGGCGCATCTTGAGTCAATACGCACCATGGAGCACCTCAGTATAGGAAGTATTTTATGATTACTTGTCTCTGAGCAGCTTGGAAAGCTCTTCCATGAAGGTGTTTATGTCCTTGAAGCTGCGGTAGACAGAGGCAAAGCGAACGTATGCGACCTCGTCAACGTCCTTAAGGCGCTTCATGACCATTTCTCCGATGTCAACGGTGCTTACCTCACGCTCGAGGTTGCTCTGGAGCTCCTGCTCGATTTCGTCGGCAATCTGCTCAAACTGCTCATAAGCAACGGGGCGCTTGTCGCAGGCGCGGGCAATGCCGTTTATAATCTTGGCTCTGTCAAAGGTCTGACGTGCGCCGTCACGCTTTACGACAACCAGAGGCATATGCTCAATGGTTTCATAGGTGGTGAAGCGCTTCTGGCAGGCAAGGCATTCTCTGCGGCGGCGAATTGTTGTGCCTTCTTCGGCAGGACGGGAGTCGATTACCTTGCTCTCAAGGAAACCGCAAAACGGGCATTTCATAGATTATTCCTCCAAATGCTCAATTTCTTCTTTTGTATATGTCAGGAGCAGAAAAGACAGGGTCAGGCTGATTTTATCAAGCCTTTCAAGTCTGTCCATTCCCTCTTTTGACGTTCTGTGAATATAGGGTGTCATGGAAAAAAGCGCTTTTATGCTGTCATTCCCCGAAACCTCCGCTGTGTACATGAGTTTTCTTCTGTCCTGCAGCGAAAAGCCCTCAAGGGAATGCTTGTCCTCGCGGTTCAGATAGGGCTCATCGTAAATTGCCTCTTTCAGCTCCCAAAGATGCTCGTTTCCCGGCACAACCGTCAGAACATGGCCGTCATCCTTAAGCACTCTGGAAAATTCCTTTGCCGGAGTCGGGGCAAACAGCGACAGCACAAGCTCTGCGCTTTTATCCGCAACGGGCATATGATAGGCGCTTGCTGTTACATAACAAGTTTTCTTATCGCGCTTTGCCGCATACTGAGTTGCGCTTTTCGCAATGTCAATTCCGATTATTTCCCCCGAAACCGACTTTGCAATTTCACGGGTATAGTAGCCCTCTCCGCAGCCCGCATCAACGGCAGTTTGCGGTGCAAGCTCCTTCACCCTCTCGCACACGGCGTCACGGAGCTTTTCATAGGCACCAGTGTCGAGGAATTTTCTGCGTGCCGCAACCATTTCCCTGCTGTCGCCCGTAAGCTCACCGGGCTTCGATGAGCAAAGGAGGTTGCAGTAGCCGGAGGACGCAATGTCAAAGCTGTGCCCCTGCACGCATCTGTATGTGTTGCCCGATCTGTCAAGGGGCTTACTGCAGTTGGGACAGATAAGCACTTCTATTCCTCCATATAATGTACTTAGTCTGATTATTATACCACAACATATTTGATAATGCTATATTTTTTTACAAATCAAGGAACTGGTCTCTGCTCATCAGCACGTTTAAAACCTGCAAAAGCGCGTCGGCGCTCATCTTTTCGGGTAAATTGAGTTTTCGCATAAGCTCCCGGCGTTTTGAGGCGCTGTCGGCTTTACCCGAAAGTCCTTTTGCGTACATATCCGCCTTGCTTATTCTTGCCGTCTGTGCAGGGGCTTCTCCTTCAAAGCTTGCACCCGCTCTTTTAAGCGCCTCGATTATGATTTCGGGTGTCATTCCCTCAACGCCCAGCTTGCCTTCCTTTGAGGCCTTGCTCTTTCGGCGCTCCTTTCCCTCAATATCGGGAATATAGGCGTGCTTAACATACTGCGGCGGAACACAGCCCTTTATGAAATTGCGTATTACAAAGCCCGCTCCGTCAGAATCGGTAAAGACGATAAGTCCGCATTTTTCCGCCATCATTCGAAGCAGCCTCTGCTTTTCTCTGTCGTTAAAAACACCGAAGCCCGAGGTTTCGATGATCGTGGCATCAACAACCTGCGAAAGCGTGTTTTTATCGTAGCGTCCCTCCACGACAATTACTTCGGATATTCTATTCATTGCCCTCACCTACGGCTATGCGCATTACGCACTCCTTAATAAGCTCTTTTTCGGATACGCCCGAACTCTTCATTTTGTAATCCGTTTCCGCACACAGCTCCACAGCACGCTTAAGCTGCTTCACGGTATAGCGTCTTGCGGCGTTCATATAGTTATTGGCATAGCTTTCATAGGGAATGCCTATTTTCTTCATCAGATATTCCTTGCCGCCGCCGCTTTCAATTGCCATTTTTGCGGCATAGACCTTGCGCATCTGCAAGCCGAGAATGGCGATGACATAGTTTTCGTCACAATCCTTGTTGCCCAGAAGCTCATCAAGATAGAACATGGCCTTGCCCGTCTGTCCGTTGCCGAGGCAGTCAACCATTTCAAACACAACCGCCTCGGGAATATGATGCGCAACCGCGTCAACGTCATCTACTGTGACAGTATTTTCCTTTGCGTAGGCCGCAATTTTCTCAATTTCGGGAATGAGCATATTCATCAGATTGCCCGAAACAAAGATCAAACGCTGAATGGCGTTTAGCTCAATGCGCTTTCCCGCCGCGGAAAAGCGTCTGCCAATCCAGTTCACAAGGGCATCTGCCGACTGTGCGTCAACATACATCTCACAGCCGTCTTTAAGCAGCTTCTTATATATCTTTTTTCTCTTGTCCGGCTCAAATTCCGACGGCTCAATAAAAACCACGGTGCAGTAATCGGGAATGTCCTTTATGGCCTCTGCAAGCTCCTCAACCTCATTTTCAAGCAGCTTGTTGAGGTCAAGTCCGCGCACCTCAACCATGGTTCTCTCCGTGAGAAACGGCACGGAGTCAATGGCATCTGCCAGCGCTCTTGCGGAATAATCCCTGTCGCTGAATTTGTGATAGCTGAAATCCGCAATGCCCTCGGGAACGCAGATTTTGCGGATCTCACCTACAAACTGGTCGGAGAGATAGTCCTCGGGTCCCCAGATGAAATACAGGCGCTGAGGTCCCTGCTGATTCAGCTTTCGCAGTTCATCGCTATATATAAATTTCGGTAATTCCTTGTTTTTCTTAGCCTTTGCCATTTATTTTAACCTCAAAACAAATCTTCCGCTAACGTCTGTTCTGTATATATCCGCTCCGGTTTCCGCAAGTCTGTCCAGCACCTCCTGAGTGGGATGCCCGTATCGGTTTTCGCCCACGGATATCACGGCGATTTCGGGACTTGCTTCCTGCAGAAGCTCCTCACAGCTTGAATACTTTGAGCCATGGTGTCCGACAATGAGCAGATCCGTTGCGGAAAGGTCCTCCCTCTCCGCAAGCTCAAGCTCCGCCTTTTTCTCCGCGTCCCCCGTCACAAGCATTCTGTACTGACCGATATCCGCCGTCACCATGAGCGCTCCTTCATTTGACTCGAGGATATAGAGAATAAGCGAAATATCACCGCAGCTGCAAACGCTGTCCTCGTCAATGAACACGAGCTTGACGCCGTTTTCATCTGCTGCCTCAAGTACTTCTTCAAGCAGTCCATTGTCCTTCTCCGCAGGCTTCGTAAGAATCAGCGTTCCCACATCAATGGAATTTAAGAGCTTGCAGACGCCGTTTGCATGGTCTGTGTGCAGGTGAGTAAGCACAAGGTAGTTCACGAAGCTTCTGCCGTTTGCGTGGAGATAGCTTGACATCATAAAGCCGGGATTTTCGGAAATACCGCTGCAGCCGCAATCCACCACCACGGTATTGTCGCCGGAGGTAATGGCAATGCACTGACCGCTCCCCACGTCCATAACCGTAATCGTGCCGGGATCCCTGAGGGCTGAAACGCGCATTGAAACAATAAGCGCCGCAAAGCCGAGAACAGTTACTCCGATGGGTATTAGCTCGCTGATTTTGTGTCTCCGCTTAATTACGGCAAACAGCGCAAAGGCGGCATAGGACAGCACGAGCCACAGCACCGTAAGCTTATTTTCAACATAAACTGCCGAAAAGGGAATATCTGCTGTCCATTTTACCACTAAAGCTATATATTGCACAAGATATGATATTATCCCCGCAAGGAATTTTGCGGCTGCAGGCAGGAAGGCTCCCAGGGCGCAGATTATATAGCCGCCGCAGAACAGCAGGGATATGCACCACAGACAAAGGATATTCACAAGCGGTGACAGCACGGACACATAGCCGAAGTGAACCGCTATAAGCGGAACGGTAAACACAGTTGCGGAAACGGAGCTTGCAAGCACGCCCGCAATATAGTCCCACATTCTGCGCATTCTGCCGCGCACAGCAAGCACCTTTTCCGTCAGCCAAACATAAATCGGCTGTGTAAAAAGCATTATACCCGCCATGGCGCCGAAGGAAAGCTGAAGGCTGATGCTTCCGCAGGCAAAGGGATTAAATGCCAGAATGAATGCCATGGCAAAGGACAGCACGGTTATGTTGTCAAATTCGCGCCGGAAAAGATATGCCGCAAGCAGCATAGTCTGCATTAGCGCCGCACGTACGGACGAGGGCGGAGCACCCACCATGACAACGAACACCCACACAAGAACAATGCAGCTCAGGGCAGAACGTCTGCTTCGTCCCATGACCGCCATGAGAAAGCCCACAAGGAACGCAACGTGCATTCCCGAAACGGCAACAACGTGGGCAAGTCCCGCAAGGCTCATGGAGGTGCTCAGCTTGCCATCGCTGTAGTAGTCGGTTCTGTCACCCGTCAGCAGTGCAAGCATGAAATGCTCGGAGCTTTCGGGAAAAATCTCCCGAATTTTAACGCCGACAGCATGACCGATGTGCTTCGGAAAGTATTCAAAATCACGCTTTTCATGTCCGACAACGCGGCAGCCGTCATTAATATAGCCCACGACATTGAGCCCTTTGGATATGTTTATGTCCGTTGCCTCGCCGTATCTGTACTGCGCGGAGCGAAGCTTCACCTCTGCGCAGATTATATCGCCCGGTCGAAGTGATGCTTTATTTTCGGAATAGTCAAAGAGTATGCCGTCTGTTTTCGGCATTTTATCATCGCAGAGGCGCACATACAGCACATTGCAGCCGTCACGCTCCTCGGGATATGCCGTCACTACAGCCTTAATCGTAAGCTCACTGTCCGCAAGCTTCTCGCAGGGCGCAAGGAAAGTGTCTGCGCTGTATTTATAACCCATAAAGCCCACAGCCGCCGCAAAAAACAGTAGCATTATGCGCTTACGGGTGTTTTTCTTAAAGGCAAAGCCAATGCAGCCTACGGCAAAGCAGGCTGCCGCAGCATAAGCAAGCATTCCGCCGCTTAACAAATAGTGCGCAATGAACACCGCAGCGGAAAAGCCTATGCAGGCTGCCGCAAGCTTTCGCACTCCCCTCATATCTGTCTCCCATTAAAAAAGCAGAAAGCACGGGCTTTCTGCTTTTTATTATCTTTTTTATGCCATTTCCACGGGAAGCATTCTGCCGCCGAGAAGATGGAAGTGGAGATGCTTTACAGTCTGTCCGCCGTCCTCACCGCAGTTGTTCACAACGCGGTAGCCGTTTGCAAGACCCTCGGCCTTTGCGATCTTTGCAATGGCCTCAAAGCACTTGCCGACCAGCATGGAGTTGGACTCGTCAATCTTGTCCGCACAGCAGATGTGCTGCTTGGGAAGCACCAGAACGTGTACAGGAGCCTGGGGGTTGATGTCGCGGAAGGCGAAAACGAACTCGTCCTCATAAACCTTTGTGCAGGGGATTTCACCTGCTATGATTTTGCAAAACAGACAATCGCTCATGATAATTCTCCTTTTATTTTGATGCCACAAAGCTCTCAACCGCCGCAAGAGCCTCGGGAAGTTTGCTTACATCGGAGCCGCCGCCCATTGCGGAATCGGGCTTGCCGCCGCCTCTGCCGCCGCAGATAGGCGCAGCGGTCTTGATGATGTCGCCTGCTCTGACGCCCTTTGCAACCGCGTCCTTACCGCAGGAGGCCAGGAAGGTGATCTTACCCTCGTTTACGCCTGCTATGAGTGCCGCGACCTTTTCTTCCTTATCGCGCAGGAAGTCGCCCAGCTTGCGCATATCGTCAGCGGATATGCCCTCAACGGAAAGGGTTATGACCTTTAAACCGTTAACGTCCTTTGCATTCTTAAGGAACTGCTCTGCCTCGCCGAGAATTGCCTTTGCCTTCATCTTGTCAATGGTCTGGCGCATCTCGCGCATTTCTGCCACAACAGCTTCTGCGCGGGAAACAAGCTCGTTGGGCTTGGTCTTGAGAATTTCAGCCGCCTGAGTGATTTTCAGGCTTGCATCGGAAGCGAGCTTTAAAAATTCCCTGCCCGTTACGGCTTCGATTCTTCTTACGCCGCTTGCAACGGAGCTTTCGCTGAGAATACGGAAGGCGCTGACCTTTGCGGTATTGTCGAGATGAGTACCGCCGCAAAGCTCGGTGCTGAAATCGCCCATAGAAACAACGCGGACAACATCGCCGTATTTTTCGCCGAAGAGTGCGGTTGCGCCGCTGTTTTTAGCTTCCTCAACGCCCATTTCCTTAACGGAAATGTCCATGCCCTCAAAAACTGCATCGATAACTGCGTTCTCAACAGCTTTAATTTCAGCCGCGGAAAGCGCGTTGAAGTGGGTGAAATCGAAGCGGAGTCTGTCGGGCTCAACAAGAGAGCCTGCCTGATGCACATGGTCACCAAGCACCTCGCGCAGAGCGCTGTGGAGCAGATGGGTTGCGGAGTGTGCGCGGGAAATAGCCTTGCGGCGCTGGACATCAATGCTTGCAACGACCTTTTCGCCGACGCTTATTGCACCCGACACCACCTTGCCGTAATGCAGATACTTGTTGCCCTTGTCCTTCTTGACATTTGTGACGACAAACTTGGTTAACTCGCCCTTGTCAATATCCTCGGCGCTGAAGCCGATGGTGCCGAGGTCGGCAACCTGACCGCCCATTTCGGCATAGAAGGGAGTTTTATCGAGAACAATGATGCCCTCGCTGCCTTCCGCAATCTCGGAGGCAAGCTCATCGCCGCTTACAATTGCAAGCACGGCTGCTGTGTCGGTGGTCTTTTCATAGCCCGTAAACTCGGTGGGGGTTGCGTCAAGGCCGAAGTCAATGCCTTCCCAGCCCAGATCGCCCAGAGCCTTTCTTGCCTCTCTTGCTCTTGTCTTCTGCTCCTGCATAAGACGGTTAAACTCCTCATTATCAAGGCTCATACCCTCATCGGATGCCATTTCTGCGGTGAGGTCAACGGGGAATCCGTAGGTGTCGTAAAGCTTGAAGGCATCGGCACCCGAGAATACGCTTTCGCCCTTTGCCTTATGCTCTGCAAGCAGAGCAGCGAAAATCTGCATGCCTGCGTCTATGGTCTTTGCGAAGCTTTCCTCCTCGCTCTTTACAACGCGGGTTATATACTCCTGCTTATCGCGAAGCTCGGGATACTGGCACTCGTTTACCTTAACAACAGTGTCAATAACTTCATAGAGGAAGGGCTCGTTTACGCCCAGGAGCTTGCCGTGGCGTGCGGCTCTGCGGAGAAGTCTGCGGAGAACATAGCCGCGACCCTCGTTTGAGGGCAGAATGCCGTCGCAAATCATGAAGCTTGCGCTGCGGATATGGTCGGTGATAACGCGGAGGGATACATCGCGCTTATCACTTTCGCCGTAGTGTGCATTTGTTATCTCGGACACCTTGTTGGTGATGTTCATAACGGTGTCAACGTCAAAGAGAGAATTTACGCCCTGGCAGACAACGGCAAGACGCTCAAGGCCCATGCCCGTGTCGATATTCTTCTGAAGCAGCTCGGTATAGTTGCCTGCTCCGTCATTGTCGAACTGGGAGAAAACGTTGTTCCAGACCTCCATATAGCGATCACAGTCACAGCCCACGGTGCAGTCGGGACTGCCGCAGCCGTATTCTTCGCCGCGGTCATAGTAGATCTCAGAGCAGGGACCGCAGGGGCCTGCACCGTGCTCCCAGAAGTTATCGCCCTTGCCGAAGCGGAAAATCTTCTCGGCGGGGATTCCGATTTCATCGTGCCAGATATTCCATGCCTCGTCATCATCGAGATATACGGAGGGATACAGACGTTCGGGGTCAAGCCCTACCCACTGCTCGCCTGTGAGGAACTCCCATGACCATGCGATTGCCTCGTGCTTGAAATAATCGCCGAAGGAGAAGTTGCCCAGCATCTCAAAGTAAGTTCCGTGGCGTGCGGTATGACCTACATTGTCAATATCGCCCGTGCGTATGCACTTCTGGCAGGTGCATACGCGCTTTGCGGGAGGAACCTGCTCGCCCTTGAAGAAGGGCTTCATGGGGGTCATGCCCGCATTGATGAGCAGTATGGATTTATCGTTCTGCGGCACCAGAGAAAAGCTGGGCAGGCGCTTATGCTCCTTGCTTTCAAAGAAGCTCAGGAACATTTCTCTTAATTCGTTAACTCCGTATGCTTTCATATATATCTCCTAAATCATTTAAGTCTTCTAAGTACGGAAAGCTTACTGCAGGCTCTCGGAAGCTGCATTCTGAAGCTCATCATGGCATGGGGTGTCGCTTCAATGCTCTCCCCTGCCTCATTCACCATTTCACCTACGGTGAAGGCAATGGGCTCGCCGTCGTTTGTCATAAGCTCCACCGTATCTCCCACGCAGAAGCGGTTTCTCTGGGTAAGCGTGGCATAACCGTTTTCGTCACATTCCTCAACCACGGCGCAGACATCTGCTTCGGTGAAGTATGTAGCGTCCTTGTAATACTGTCCCGGGTCGCCGTAATAGAAGCCCGTGCAGTAGGGACGGTGGCTCACCTTGTTTACCTCGTCAAGCCATATCTGAGGAATCTCCTCACCCTTGACGGCATAGTCAATCGCGTGGCGGTAGGCATTTGTGACTGCTGCGGCATAGTAGGCCGATTTCATTCTGCCCTCTATCTTGAAGCTTGACACGCCTGCATCAATAAGCTCCGGTATATGCTCAATCATGCACATATCCCGTGAGTTCATGATGTGGGTGCCGCCGTCCTCGCTTATCTCAAAATACTCACCCGGACGCTTTTCCTCCACAAGATGATATTTCCATCTGCAAGGCTGTGCGCAGGCGCCGCGGTTTGCGTCGCGTCCTGTAAGGTAGTTTGACAAAAGGCACCTTCCCGAAAAGGAAACGCACATTGCGCCGTGGACAAAGGCTTCGATTTCAAGCTCCTTCGGGGTGTTGGCGCGAATTTCAAATATATCTTCCATGGGGGTTTCGCGGGCAAGCACAACGCGCTCGGCGCCCATGTTATACAGCACATTTGCCGTTGCGCTGTTTATTACGCCGAGCTGTGTGCTGACATGGCGTGAAACCTTCGGCGCATACTTTGCGGCAGTGTCCATAACTCCGAGGTCGGCGATGATGAAGGCATCAACTCCCGCGTCCTGCGCATCTTCAAGAAATGCGGGCAGGGCCTTCAGCTCGTTTTCCCTGGGCAGAGTATTGCAGGTCATGTGGACCTTTGCGCCTTTTTCACGGGCAAGCTTCACGGCTTCACGGAGCTGCTCACTGTTAAAATTTCCTGCGGCGGCTCTCATGCCGAACTGCGTTCCGGCAAGATAAACCGCATCAGCGCCGTAATGGAGCGCCATTGTAAGACGCTCCATATCTCCGGCGGGTGCCAATAATTCCGGTTTGTTCTTAATCATGTTCAATAATTCTGCGATGCAACAAAGGCGTCAAATTCATCGGCGGTTCTGAAGAAGTGATGCTCGCCGGTGGCGGTGTCAAGGGCGTAGAACATATAGTCCGTGTTGCTGGGGTCAAGCGCGGCCTTGATCGATGCAACACCGGGGCTGCAGATCGCCGTGGGAGGCAGTCCGGTATTTATACGGGTGTTGTAGGGGCTGTCCTTTGCCAGCATTTCCGCTGTGGGTGCGCCCTTGTGGTCAGGATACTCGTACAGAGAGGTTGAGTCGATCTGCAGAGGCCAGCCGGCTTCAAGGCGGTTATAGATTACGGAAGCAATGAGATAGCGGTCGGTATCGTTTGCGGCTTCCTTCTCAATCATGGAAGCGATGGTAACGATCTCCTGCCATGAGAGGCCGCTTTCCTTCTGCCAGTCAAGCATTTCCGCAGTGAGCTTGTAATGGAAGCCCTCAAGGAACTTGTTGATGACGGTTGCGGCAGGCATATACTTGTAGAATTCGTAGGTGTCGGGGAACAGAAAACCTTCAAGGCGGCTTGCATCGCCCTTCTCAATGCCCTCAAGGAAGGCATAATTGAAGGTGGCGTTGGCAGCAGCTTCCATAAGGTCATCATATTCACAGACCTCCTGCTCATCAAGCAGACGGAACATCTGCTCCATGCTGTAGCCTTCGGGGAAGGTTATCTTGAGCGTTACAGCCGAGCTGGAGCCGGACTGCATCTTCATAAGCAGAGCGCGGTAGTCATAAGCATCTCTGAGGACATAAGTGCCCGGAGAAATATTGTCTGCGGCGCTGGTGAAATTGCAGAACAGCCTGAACAGCCATTTGTATCTGATCACTCCTGCATCTTTAAGCTGGTCTGCGACATAGCCGAGGTCGGGGATAAGCTGTTTCTCGGTTCTTGTCTCGCCGTTTTCGTCGGTTACTTTGACGGTTTTTTCCGTAAAGCTGCTCTTTGCCAGAGTAACCGTTGCTTCATGCTCGGAAGCGTTGAGGCCGAGAACATCGCTTGCCGCCATCCATGCAAGGCAGGCCAGAATAACACTTACGCTTATAACAAAGAGGAAATACATGAGGCCGCCGCCCTTATGCTTTTCCTTTTGCTGAGGCACAGCCTTTTTCTCGGGTGCTTTTTTGGCAGGCTGTGCAGGTGCGTTTTTCTGCGCCGCCGGCTTCTTTACGGCGGCTGCATTATTTGCACGCTGAGCACTCTGCTGTGCTTCGGGCTTTGTGCTCGGCTGTTCGGTCTTCCGAGGCGCCGGAGTTTTCGCAGGTGCTTCCTGCGAAACGACCGGAGGAATATCCGCAGTATTGAACGCTACGGTAGGCTCATCGGAAACAGGTTCCTTTACGGACTTGTTCTCGGGAGTTATCCCGGTAAGCTGACTTCCGGGTCCGAATATTTCATCAAAATTAATTTCTTCAGCCATTGGTTTCTCCTTCTTCTGAGGCAGGGGTGTAACCACTTTTTTTGAAGCGGCATATTATATCACAGACGCAGGTATTCGGCGTTTGTCATTTAAGCTAAGGTCGCGTTATCCGGTTTACGCGCAGAACCGGAGTCAGCGAAATACTATGCGCAAGGAAAGGTTCAAGCTATGTTCTGCAACAACAATAATAACAGCTGCATCTGGATTATCATTATCCTTCTCATCATCTTCTTCGGCTGCGGCAACAACGGCTGCGGCAGCTGCGGCTGTGGCAACGACAACGGCTGCGGCTGTGGCTGCAACTGATTTAAGATAAACTAAATAATGGTATATGGGGCTCTCTCGGGAGTCCCATTTTTAATCTTCGTTAATTACAAGCTGAACCCTGCGGTCATTTTCATCGGTTGGGACCGGCTCATTCATAAGCCTTGAGCGCATAAGGCACACCGCAATACAGTTGTGGCTGTCAAGGAAGCGGTCATAATATCCCGCTCCGCGTCCCAGGCGATTGCCCTCATAATCGCAGCATAGCGCAGGAACAATCAGCAGGTCGTCATCACGGCACTCAATGTGGCTGCAGGTGAAATCCGGCTCGGGTATTCCGTAAATTCCGGGCTTCATATGGTCAAGGTCACGCACCTCGCGGAAAATCATTTTGCTTCCCGCAAGGCTTACGGGAAGCGCAACCTGCTTTCCGTCCTCAAGAGCACGCAGAATAATTCCATGCGTGTCCACTTCCCTGCCCACAGAATAATAGGCAAAAACGCGCTTTGCCTTTCTGTATTCCGTACTGTTCAGGAATTTTTCGGTAATTCTTCTGTTGCTTTCGTCGATATAGCTCTGTGGGAATTCATCGGTTTTCGCTTTTACGGCACTGCGCAGCGCCCTTTTAGCTCCGTTCATCACAATGCTTCCTTTATGATTTTATAAATTTCCTCATGCTTTTCTTCTATGCTTCTCTCCTGCCCGTCCTTTATGTACGGAATGCGTGTCCAGCCGTAATAATCGGCGGCTCTGTCCGCAACGCGAAGGCAGTTTTCAAGATATGCGACGTCTTTTTCGTGGATATCGGCGGTTGTGTTGGTCTTTTCCTGACGGCGCTTCATTCGCGCAAGCGATGTTTCAATATCAACATCGAGGTAAATTACAAGGTCAGGTCTGGGAAGTCCCATTTTTACGTGCTCAAGGTCATACAGCCACCGGAAATACTCTTCAAGCTCCTCATCGGGAAGCTTTGCACCCTGATGCACCGCATTGGAGGTTGTATATCTGTCCGACAGAATAAAGCCGCCGTTGTTATAGATTTTTCCCCAATCCGTGCGATAAGCGGCAAAACGGTCAACAGCAAAGAAGGTGGAGGAGGTATATGCGTTTACATCTGCGGGATTTGCTCCGAATTCACCGTCGAGATACATACGGATAAGCGCGGAGCTTTCCTTGTCGTAGCGGGGAAAAACAATATGATTATAGGCAATGCCGTCCTCTTCGAGATGCTCGCATATACGGCGGTAATGGGCGGACTTGCCGCTTCCGTCAATGCCCTCTATAACAATGAGCTTACCCTTTTTTACCATTGAAAATCTTCCTTAATCTCTTACCCATCGCTTTTACAAGGAAAAGCGGCAGCTTATAAATCCTCTTAAAGCGCACCGGCTCCTTTAGGCAGCGGAAAAACCATTCAAGGTTCAGCTTCTGCCAGAGCTTCGGTGCACGCTGGACGGTGCCTGCGAAAACATCAAGTGTTCCGCCGAGTCCTGCCATGAGTCCCACGTCAAGAAGCGCTCTGTTGTTTGCCATCCACAGCTCCTGCTTGGGTGCGCCGAGGCAAACCATGAGAAAATCGGGTCTTGCTGCGTTAATCTTTTCCACTACGGGAGCATCGTCCTTAAAATAGCCGTCATTCGTTCCGCATATCTTAATTCCCGGGAAATCCTTCTTCATCTGCTCCGCGGCCATTTCCGCAACACCGGGCTTCGCGCCCAGCAGGAACGCGGATTTTCCGCTTTCTGCGATGTGCTTCAGGATTTCCTCCGCAATCTCAATTCCGGGCAGGCGCTCCTTAAGGGGCGTTCCCAGAAGCTTTGACGCCTTCACAATGCCTATTCCGTCGGGAATTACGATGTCAGCGTCATTTACCGCGGTGCAGACCTCATCGCTTTCCCATGTCTGCATGACGATTTCGGGATTTGGCGTTACCATGTAAGCGGAAGAGCGTTCTTCAATGAGCCTTTTCGCCAATTCAATTGTCTCTGTTCTTGTCAGAGTGTCAAAGCCGACACCCATCACGTCTATTCTGCTCAAAGCTGACTGAACACCTTTCCGATTTTTTCGTTGATTACGAGGTCAGCCTCGTTGTCATAGGGGGTTGCGCTGAGATTTATAAGTACAAGCTTGCTTCCGCGGTAATAGTTGATAAGTCCCGCGGCGGGATAAACATTCAGAGAAGTGCCGCCGATAATAAGCACATCGGCGTTTCTTATACAGTCGATTGCTTCATACATGACCTTGTCGTCCAGCGGCTCCTCATACAGCACAATGTCCGGACGGACAACACCGCCGCACTGACATCTGGGAACACCCTCCCAGAAGTTCATCTTATCCGCGGGGTAAGGTCTGCCGCAGCTTGAGCAATAGGCACGGAGAAGGCTTCCGTGAAGCTCAAGCACCTTTTTGCTGCCTGCCGCCTGATGAAGTCCGTCAATGTTCTGGGTTACGACCGCGCGGAGCTTGCCCTGCTTTTCCCACTCAGCAAGCTTGCGATGTGCCGCGTTGGGCTTCACGTCCTTGATCGTAAGCTTTTCGTGGTGGAAGCGGTAATACTCCTCGGGAAAGCGGGTAAAGAAGGTATGGCTCAGAATGGTTTCGGGAGGATACTTCCACTTCTGATTGTAAAGACCGTCAACGCTGCGGAAATCGGGGATTCCGCTTTCGGTGGAAACGCCTGCGCCGCCGAAAAACACAACATTGTCGCTCTCGTCAATCCACTTTTTAAGCTGTAAAATCTTATCTTCCACAGTACGTTCCTCCCAACCTTATTTATATAAATATTTAATCAGTTTATTATACTACAAGATATAGTACTAATCAAGCAAATATTGCTCGATTATCTTGGCAACACCGTCATTCTCGTTTGTATCCGCAACAATATCAGCAAGGGCTTTTACCCTTTCGCTTCCGTTGCCCATTGCAACCTTAAGTCCCGCGCAGGCTATCATTTCCTCATCGTTTTCCGCATCGCCCACGGCGATCACCTCGGACATATCAATGCCGAGCTGCCTGCACAGCACCTTAAGCCCTTCAGCCTTGTTTACCCCCACCGCGTTTATTTCAAGCGTTCCGGAGTTGCGGGTGGTAAAGGTTACGGGCAGATCCTTAATTTTTTCATACACCTCATCTGCCTCATAGTCGTTCCCGAAAAAGAGATTGAGCTTTTCAAGCTCAGCGGGGTGCTCCATGAAGTAGTTCATGGAATCGTCAACCATGTTCATGAAGCTTCGGTAAATTGGCTCATAGGCGGGAAGTCCGAAATCAGTCAGATTATCAACACACCAGGAGCTGCCGTAGGTTTCGTTTGCATAGAACAAAATAGGATACACATAGCAGCCGTTTGCCGCCGCAATAATGCGCTTTACGGTTTCCGCATCAATCATTCTGTGCAGGAGAAATTCACCGGTTTCAAGGTCTGTTACCGTGCCTCCGCTGGCGGTCACAACATAGCGCAGTCCCTTTATCATGTCGATATAAGGCCTTATAAGGCTGATGCTTCTTCCCGTTGAAAACACTACATATTTTCCCTGCTCAATGGCCTTGTTCATTGCCGCAGCAGTACGCGGCGTGAGGCGCTTATCGTCAGTAAGCGCCGTGCTGTCCATATCGGTTGCTATGAGCTTATATTTCATTTGCCGTTGCTCCTTGCATAATAGAAAATATACTGCTGGGCAAGTCCCGCATAGCTGCCGAGGGTTTCGGGAGCAAAGTCCGCAGCGAAGTTTTCCTTTAATGCTCGCTTCATCCACACGTCAACGGGAAACGCCTCCATGTGCCAAAGTCCGAAAAGCACCACGCAGTTTGCAACCTTTTCACCGATGCCGCGAAGCTTGCGCAGCTCTTTAATTGCGTCCTTGTAGTCAATCTCCTTAAGCTTCTCAAGATCAAGGCTTCCGTCGGCAACAGCCTTTGCTGCGATAATGATATATTCAGCGCGATAACCCGAGCGCAGAGGCGCAAGGTCATCTGCTGAAAGCTGAGCTATCCTTTCGGCAGAGGGAAAGGTATAGTATACATTATCCCCGATTTTAATTTCATCACCGTAAAGCGCACATAGTCTTTCCACTATGCCTTTTATTCGGCTTATGTTGTTGCACTGGGAAATGATGAAGGAGCATAGCGCCTCCCATGCTTCCTGACGGAGAATGCGTATTCCTCTGCCGTATTCGCGGCAGGCTTCAAGATATTCGCCCGTGAAGGCGGCGCTGATTTCATTGTAATCCGTTGCCATATCAAAGTATTCACGCCAGAAGGATTCCTCGGCATCTGACGTTATGTAAACCGAATTGTCAATTACCTCAACCTCGGCAAAAAAGCCCGAAGCAACACCGCGGTAAATGCCCTTTTCGTCGGCATTCCAGCGGAAGCACTGTCCGCATTCAAAGGTTTTTACTATATCAAGTTCATCAGTATTGCAGAGTTTAATTTTTTGCATCAATACTCACCCAAAATAATTATAATCCCTCAGTTTCGATTTTACAAGTTTATTGCCAATATTGAAAAAATGTGCGATAATAAATCCGCAAGTTTTCTAATACGAGGTAAAACATGAACATTTCCGAACTGTTTAACGGCAGACCCGCCGATTTTGAAAGCAGACTTCCCAAGGAGCAGCGGTGCTACGAAATGCTGGACGGGCTCGGCATTGAATACGCCCGCCTTGACCACGACTTTGCCGACACAATTGAAATGTGCCACGAGGTTGAAAAGGTGCTGGGCGCGGATATATGCAAGAATCTTTTCCTCACAAACCGTCAGCAGACGGAGTTTTATCTTCTCCTCATGCCCGGCGACAAGCCCTTCAAAACAAAGCTGCTCTCCAAGCAGATAAACACCGCAAGGCTGTCCTTTGCCGCGCCGGAGCACATGGAGCAGTATCTTGACATTACTCCCGGCTCCGTCAGCGTTCTCGGGCTTATGAACGACGGCGGCAAGGTGCATCTTGTAATTGACGCCGACCTCCTGAAAGACGAGTTCATCGGCTGCCACCCCTGTATAAACAGCTCCACGCTGAAGCTGAAAACCGCTGATATTACAGAGAAATTTCTCCCCGAAGTCAAACACGGCTACGCGATTGTCGAGCTTCCGTGGGTAATTCCCGAGGAGTAAGCCAACAAAAAAGCCCGAGCTTGTCATTCCGAGACCAGTGACATCGGTCACTGGTTCGCAATGACACGCATGTTCTTTGAAAGACTCAAAAAAATCCTGCACCTTGCGGTGCAGGATTTTTTATACTCATTAGTAATATCTCTTGTTCTTGTTCTTGCGTGCAGCCTCGCTCTTTTTGCGGCGACGAACGCTGGGGCTCTGATAATACTCCTTCTTTCTCAGATCCTGCATAACGCCAGCCTTTGCGGTAGCGCGCTTAAATCTCTTAAGAGCGTTGTCCAGAGACTCGTTTTCCTTGACATAGATTTCAGACATTTATTTCACTCCCTCCATTAACGCCTTCAGGCGCTTTAAGGGCCAAATTCTTTGGCTTAACGAATGACATTATACTTGCTTTTGCTTACAATGTCAACATTTACTTTATGATAAGATTTACAAGCTTATTCTTGACAACAATGGTCTTGAAAAGCTGTTTTCCTTCCATAAGGCGCTGTACCTTTTCATCGGCGCAGGCTACGTCAATAATGACCTGATCCTCGGAGTCGGCGGGTACGATGATAGTGGTCTTGAGCTTGCCGTTTACCTGAACTGCCATTTCGCGCTCGGTGTCAACGGTCTTTGCCTCGTCATATTCGGGCCAGCTCATCTGCATTGCCATCTTGCCCTCTTCTGCGGCAAAGCCCATCTGCTCCCACATTTCCTCGGCAATGTGAGGTGCGAAGGGGCTGAGAAGCTGGATAAGGCTCTTGACCTCACCCTTGGTGCAGCCGTTGGAGTAGAACTCGTTTACCATGGTCATGAGCGCCGCAATCGCGGTGTTCATCTTCAGCTCGTCAATATCGGAGCCCACCTTCTTGACGGTCTTGTGAACAATGCTCTCGTTCTTCTTGGAGTAGCCCATGTCATCGCTTGCCTGCTCCATGAGATTCCAGCAGCGGTCAAGGAAGCGCTTGGAGCCCTTGACGGCCTCATTGCTCCAGGAAACAGCCTTCTCAAAGTCACCGATGAACATGATGTGCAGACGCAGAGTATCGGCACCGTACTGCTCAACGATATCATTGGGGTTAATGACGTTGCCGCGGGACTTGCTCATTTTCTCGCCGCCCTCGCCCAGAATCATACCGTGGGAGGTGCGTTTTGCGTAAGGCTCCTTGGTGTGAACAACGCCGATATCGTAAAGGAACTTGTGCCAGAAGCGTGAATACAGCAGATGCAGGGTGGTATGCTCCATACCGCCGTTATACCAGTCAACAGGTCCCCAATATTCCTCTGCTTCTTTGGAAACAAGCTCATTGTCGTTGTGGGGATCCATGTAGCGCAGGAAGTACCAGCTTGAGCCTGCCCAGTTGGGCATGGTGTCGGTTTCGCGCTCGGCTTTTCCGCCGCACTCGGGACAGGTGGTTTCAACCCAGTCGCGTATCTTTGCGATGGGGCTTTCGCCGTTGTCGGTGGGCTCGTAGTTCTCAACATCGGGGAGCAGCAGGGGCAGCTCCTCTTCGGGAACGGGAACCCAGCCGCACTTGGGACAGTTCACCATGGGGATAGGCTCGCCCCAGTAACGCTGACGTGAGAATACCCAGTCACGCAGCTTGTAGTTCACCTTTTCAACGCCGAAGCCCTGCTCCACCACATATTTCTTCATGGCGGGGATCGCTTCCTTGACGGTCATGCCGTTGAGGAAACCGGAGTTGACCATTATTGCGCTGTCGTCCTTGGCAACGAATGCTTCCTTGGTTACATCGCCGCCTGCTACAACCTCAATGATGGGAATACCGAACTTTGTTGCAAAATCCCAGTCACGCTGGTCATGGCCGGGAACGCCCATGACGATACCGGTGCCGTAGCCCATAAGTACATAGTCGGAAACAAACATGGGAAGCGCATCGCCGGTTACGGGATTAATTACCTCGATGCCTTCAAGCTTAACGCCGGACTTGTCCTTGTTCAGCTCGCCGCGCTCAAAGTCGGACTTTTTTGCGGCCTCCTTCTGATATGCAGTGACCTCGTCCCAGTTTTTGATCTTGTCCTTCCACTCGTTAAGACGGGGGTGCTCGGGAGAGATTACCATATAAGTAGTACCGTACAGAGTGTCAGCACGGGTGGTGTAAACAGTGACCTCGTCGCCGACGCTGGTCTTGAAGGTAACTTCCGCACCCGTGGAGCGTCCAATCCAGTTCTTCTGCTGAATTTTTACTCGCTCGATGAAATCCAGCTCGTCCAGGTCATCAATAAGGCGCTGGGCATACTTGGTGATTGCAAGCATCCACTGGCTCTTTTCCTTGCGGACGACCTCGCTTCCGCAGCGCTCGCACACACCGTCCACAACCTCTTCGTTTGCAAGAACACATTTGCAGGAGGTACACCAGTTGACCGGCATGGTGGTCTTGTACGCAAGACCGTTCTTGAACATCTGCAGGAAAATCCACTGGGTCCACTTGTAGTACTTGGGGTCGGTGGTATCAACAGCTCTGTCCCAGTCAAAGCCGTAGCCCAGCATCTTAAGCTGGCTTGTGAAGGTTGCAATGTTCTTCTCGGTGACTTTGGTGGGGTGGATATGAGTCTTTATGGCGTAGTTCTCGGTGGGCAGACCGAAAGCGTCAAAGCCGATGGGGAACAGAACGTTGTAGCCTTCCATTCTCTTTTTACGGCTCACAATATCAATTGCCGTAAAGGGTCTGGGGTGACCTACATGGAGTCCCTGTCCGGAAGGATAAGGGAACTCAATAAGTCCGTAGAATTTCTTGCGGGTGGTATCGCCTGTTACTGCGGCATAGGGCTTTTTTTCTTCCCAGATTGCCTGCCATTTTTTCTCTATTGCTGAAAAATCGTATTTCATTTTATTTCTCTCCATTATCATTTATTGCACGCCTACGTGCGTTCCGAATGCCCCTTAGCAGGGGCCAGCTTGCATAATGTCCTTCGGACTTTATGGCAAGCTGACCACGCCTTGTTTTCCGACATATCGGAAAACCTCGCTTCGCTCGCCAAAAGTCTGCTTTGTAGCCGTTTGGAGGCTATTCATCTGATTTGAGGCGGGCCTTGCCCCCTCAAGCTCCCCCGCTGCATGCCGTAACGACAATTATGCGTTCTGAATGCCCCTTAGCAGGGGCTGATAAGGGATGAGAGTTCAATCTCCTCGGCGTCGGACCACAGTCTTTCCAGCTTGTAGAAATCTCTCGCGTCTTCGGTAAAGACATGGGCGACCACACAGCCGAAGTCAAGCAGCACCCAGTTGCCCGAGCGGTAACCTTCACGGCGAAGAGGCGGCTCTCCTGCTTCGCTCATTGCCTTGTCGATTTCGTCTGTAAGGGATTTGATATGGGTTGAGGAGGTACCGGTGCAGATTACGAAATAGTCACACAGAGAGGTGAGCTTATCTGTTTTAAGCACCTTGATATCCTTGCCTTTTTTGTCGCTGAGTGCCTTTGCTGCAATCTTTACGACTTCATTGGGTTTCATCATAGAATAATCTTCCTTTATTTTGAGCTTACATACTTTATCATGCCTGCGCCGTCAACCGATGTGCCAGGCTTGTAGCCGAGCATTCCCTGAATACTGCCGCGCATGGGCTCAGAGGTATAGTAGAAGTTGCCGTCCTTATAGGTAATCATGTTTATATTATCAAGTGTTACGTCCTGCTCATAGGGGTTAAGGTATTCGTTTACCATGTCGAGCCATGCGTCAATATCGGCGAAAAGGCTGCTCCAGTTGAATATCATTCCGCAGGAGGTGTACGGCAGGGTCAGGAACTTAATATCTTCCGAATTAATCTTCAGGAACTCCTTGATATAGAAGCGGATATTATCGCCTGTAAGGTCGGTTTCGGTGTGTTTTTCGGCTATATCGATGATTTCATCAATTTTCAGAAGATTTCCGAGGGAAAGCGTCTGTTTTGCAATTGCCATAAGCAGATCATGCTGAACATTGATACGTCCGAGATCGGCATCTGCATAGCCTTCTCTGTAGCGAAAAACCTTAACTGCATCTTCGCCGTCGAGCGTCTGCTTGCCTGCTTTGATGTTGATGTGCAGATCCTGCACAGGATCGTCGTACACCATATCAACAGGAACATTGAAGTCAACGCCGCCTATGCAGCCAACCAGTTCTGCAGCCGCCTGAATATCAATAACAATATAGTTATCAACATAGAAGCCCAGCATATCGGAAATTGCTTCGCACAGCTCGCCGATCGCATCTTCTCCCGAGTTCACGCTGGCGGGATACACATAGTTGATGTTTTTCTTGTTGTAGTTGATGTTTACGAGAGTATCGCGGGGAATGCTTACAACATTCAAGGTCTGATTTACAACGTCAAAGCGTCCTACCATGATGGTATCGGTATTGTTGCCGACCTTATCGCGTCCTACTACAAGCAGAGTGTACACGCCGTCTTTTCTGCCGCCGTCTACACCGGGTGCAACGCCTTCATCATCGTTCTTAATGCCTTTGTCGTCACTTGTATCAGGCGGCTCGGTGAATATTTCAAGGGCAATTACGCCGGCCGCAAGGATAATTGCAAGAATCAGAATAACAACAAGCGCTGTCTTGCGGGCCTTTTTTACCTTACCTGCATTTTTTCTCTTTGCAACGATCTCTTCAGTCTTGGCAGATTTTCCGGTGCGTTCCTCGTAATACTCTTCACCGGTGTAGTTGTCCTGTCTGTCAAAGCTGTCAGCATCTCTTTTGTTTCTATTATTACCGGATGACTGCATATTCTATCTTCCTTTCTGCATTCTGCAGGTCATTTTCTGTTTTCCCTGTACCACTTACACGCTTCAACCGTTACTATGTACGGCTCATTTCCGTAGCTTCTTATATCCTCAAGACTCATTTCAAGACCAAGCGCCATTGCCGCGTCCAGCTCCTCGTAGGCAAGCTTTCTCAGCTCCTCCACTCCGGGAAAGTCACGGTTAGGCTCGATATAATCGGCCATATAAATGATTTTTTCCATAAGGCTCATGTCGGGCTTGCCCGTTGTATGCCAGCGGATTGCCTCATAAACCTCATCGGACACGTTGAAAAGGTCACGCGCAGCGGCAGCACCTGTTTTTGCGTGAAGCAGCTTCACGTTTTCATTTTCAAACGTATCGTTAATAATACCATATTTCTCGCACAATATCAATTGTTCGGGAAGTAAAAGTTTTTTTGTTATATCGTGCAGAATGCCCGCTTCCGCCGCAATTTCCTCATCGGCGCCCCAGCGGTGCGCAAGCTTCACCGCTTCCTGCTCGCAGCCTGCAACATGGGGAATGCGTTTTGGCTTAAGCATGGCATAGGCTTTTCCGCGCAGCCAGTCAAAATCGGGTCTTGCGCCGTAATCGCCCTGCTGAATGATGCGGGAGTAGACCTTATCGGGCAAAAGCTCCGCGCCTCTGCGCTGCGGGAGCTGATCCCTTATCTCCGTTGAAGACATGGGCAGGGGCTCATGGTCGATAAAAATTATCCTTGCCCCGTACTCTCTTCGCAGATATTCCGCGTACTCCCTTATCTCCGCATTCTCGCCTTCGTTGCGGCAGAACACCGCAAGCGTCATATTATCCAGCAGATAGCGGAACTCGTGCCAGGTTTCAAAGCTCAGCAGCATATCCGTGCCCATGGCGAAGATGAACTCAGCTTCGGGGTAGATTTCCTTAAGCTGCAAAAGTGTATCCGAGGAATAGCTTTTGCCTTCGCGGTGAAGCTCGATATCGCAGATCTCCGCCTTGGGAATATCTTCAAAAGCAAGCCTTGACATCACAAGGCGCGCCTCGGCGCAGGCGCTGTTTGCCGCCATTGCCTTATGGGGAGGTATGCTTGCGGGGATTATGAGCAGCTTATCCGGCTCAACAGCTTCCGCCACCGTGCGTGCCGCTTCAACGTGACCGCAGTGCGGTGGATTGAAGGAACCTCCGTAAATCGCAATTTTCATTTCTTTTTATCTTTTACAAGAGCAATTTTAGGCTCTTTTGCATTCTTTTTATACAGCACAAACTTGCTTCCGATGGTTTGAACGACCTCTGCGCCGCAGGCATCCGCCAGCGCTTCGGCGGCTTCTCGGGCAGTCAGCAGGCTGTTTTCAAGAACGCGGCCCTTGATAAGCTCGCGCGCCTTTAATGCGTTCTGCACCTGAATCAGCGTGTTGTCGGAAATTCCGCCCTTGCCAATCTGAATGATGGTGTCCTCATTCATGGCAATGCCCTTGAGCTGTGCTCTCTGCTTACTTGATAGTGCCATTGTGTTTCCTCAATTCCTTTTTGAATTCTCTCAGTGCGTTGGCCCTGTGGGAAATCTGATTTTTCACCTCCGGGCCCAGCACGGCCATGCTTGTGTCATAGCCCTCGGGCTTGAACACCGGGTCATAGCCGAAGCCGCCTTCTCCGTGGGGATACGGCAGAATTTCACCGCGGCACTCCCCTGCCGAGCGGATTATTTCTCCGCCGGGAAGAATGCAGCAAATACTTGTGACGAATTTTGCGGCTCTGTTTTCAATGCCCTCCATTTTGGAAAGCAGATATTCGTACTTTTCCTTATCCGTGGCATCGTGACCGCCGGGTGCGTAACGGGCGGAGTAAACTCCCGGCTCACCGTTTAACGCCTCTACCATGAGTCCCGAGTCATCTGCAACCGTTGCCTCCCCCGTTGCCTCATAGACGGCAATTGCCTTGAGATAGGCGTTTTCCTCAAAGGTTGTACCCGTTTCGTCAACCTCAAAATCACAGCCCGCTTCGCTCTGGGAAAACAGCTCCACGTCCATGTCGGACAGAATTGCTTTCAGCTCGCGGAGCTTTTTTGCGTTATTGCTCGCCAAAATCAGTTTCATTCTTTAAACAGCGCCTCCACAAAGTCGTTGCTGTCAAAGGGAATGAGGTCGTCAATGCCCTCACCCACTCCCACAAATTTGACAGGAAGCTTAAGCTCCTGGGCGATGGCAAATACTATGCCGCCCTTTGCCGTACCGTCAAGCTTGGTGAGCACGATTCCCGTAAGACCTGCGGTTTCAAGAAACTGCTTTGCCTGAATAAGACCGTTCTGTCCCGTTGTTGCGTCAAGCACCATGAGGGTTTCAACGTCGGCCTCTGGAAGCTCACGGGTAATGACGCGGCGTATTTTGTTAAGCTCGTTCATGAGGTTTGCCTTGTTGTGCAGACGGCCTGCGGTGTCAATGATAACGGTGTCGATGCCGCGTGCCTTTGCCGCGCAGATGCCGTCATATACAACGGCGGCGGGGTCGCTGCCTTCTTCATGGCGCACAAAATCAGCTCCGCTGCGCTCAGCCCAGATTCCGAGCTGTTCCGCGGCAGCGGCACGGAAGGTATCGCCCGCACAGAGCAGAACCTTTTTGCCCTCTGCCATAAGGCGTGCGGACAGCTTGCCGATCGTTGTTGTCTTGCCGACTCCGTTTACGCCGACCATAAGGATTACGGAGGGCTTGGTTTCAAGCTTAAGGCTGCTGTCCAGATCACCCATAAACTCCTTCATAAGTCCCACAAGGGCAGCCTTTGCCGCGCTTCCGTCGCGGTTTATACGCTCACGGAGAAGCAGATATTTGTAGTTATAGATGATTTTTTCAACGTTTTCTGCACCGACGTCCGCCATGACAAGCTGTTCCTCAAGCTCATCATAGAAATCATCGCTGTCGATATTGAAATCGCGGAAAAGCTCCTCAAGGTCTTCCATATTTTTTCTGGTCTTGGAAAGACCGGAGAACATTTTATCAAAAAATCCCATCTGAAATCTCCTCAGTTTGTTTCAATGGATTTCTGTGCTTCCTCAAGGTCAAGCTCGATGACCTTGGAAACACCCTTTTCCTGCATGGTCACACCGTAGAGGTGGTCTGCCTCCTCCATGGTGCCTCGGCGGTGGGTAATAACGATAAACTGCGTTTTTTCGCAGATGCGCCGCATATACTCGGCAAAGCGGATAACGTTTGCCTCGTCAAGCGCTGCCTCAATCTCGTCCATTACGCAGAAGGGCGTGGGACGAACCTTGAGGATCGCAAAGTACAGGGCAATTGCAACGAAGGCCTTTTCTCCGCCGGACAGCAGGCTGATGTTGGAAACCGCTTTTCCGGGAGGCTGAACCTTGATCTCAATTCCGCACTCAAGAGGCTCATTCTCGTTTTCAAGGAGGATCTGCGCCTTGCCGCCGCCGAACAGCTCAAGGAAGGTGGTGCGGAAGTTCTCGTCAATGGCTCTGAACTCACGCAGGAACACCTCCTGCATTTCGGTTGTGACTTCGTTTATTATACCCAGCAGATCCTTCTTTGCCTTCTCAACATCGTCACGCTGACCGGTAAGGAACTCATAACGTGTGCTGACGCGCTCATATTCCTCGATTGCGCCGATATTGGGAGTGCCGAGAGCGCTGATCTGACGGCGCAGGTCGTTTATTCCCTTAGTCTCCTTCTGGAGATTTTCAACCGGCTGGCGAAGTGCCTGGGCAGCGGAATGTGAAAGCTCATAGTTGTCCCAGAGCTTGTCGAGAATCTGCTTCTCCTCCATATCTGCCGCAAGCTTCTTGTGCTCAAAGCTTGCGCAGGTGCGCTCAAGGTCAAGCAGCTCTTTGTTGCGCTCCTGAGCCTCTCTGTCCGCTTTTGTTCTGCGTCCCTCAAGCTCAAGCCTGCTGCTCACAAGCTCGGCTATCTCAGCTCTGACCGCATCGGCCTTCTTTGCGAAGTCTTCACGCCTTGCAAGACTCTTTTCAAGCTGTTTTTCAATAAGGCCGCAGTCGCTTTCGGCCTTTTCAATGGCTTTTCTGCGGGTTTCACTGTCACCGGACAGACCGTCAAGAAGGATTTCAAGCTGAACGATGGCGGTTTCGGTGGCACGCTTTTCCGCATCGGCAGAGGCAATATCGCGCTTAATTGAAGCATCGTCCTCAAGCGCCATATCAAGCTCATAGCGCAGACCCGACAGCGTATTTCTTACCTTAAGAAGCTCATCGTTTGCGTTTTCAAGCTCCTTATCCAGCTTAAGCTTTCTCTTTTTCAGCTCCTCAAGCTCGTTTGCGCGGGATAGAATGCCCGTGTTCTTTGCGGCGGAGCCGCCTGTCATGGAGCCGCCTGCGTTAATAAGCTGACCGTCAAGGGTGACGATGCGGAGCTTGTTTCCGCTGCTTCGTGACATTCTCACGGCATCGGAAAGACTTTCCGCCACAACGGTTCTGCCCAGCAGATTTACAAAGATGCCGTCATATTTTTCATCGAACTTTACAAGGTCGTAGGCAACGCCCACAAAGCCCGTGTCATTCACGGGTGCGTCCTTCATGACACTTCCCTTTATTGTTTCAATCGGCAGGAAGGTAGCGCGTCCCGAATCACTGCGCTTTAGCATTTCGATGGCGCTTCGTCCGTCGTTCTGGGTGTCAACAACAATGTTCTGCATTGCAGCACCAAGTGCGGTTTCAATTGCAAGGGCGCACTCGTTGTCGGCTTTTACAAGGTTCGCAACGGGACCGTGAATACCCTTCAGCGTTCCGCGCTGTGCCTCACGCATGACGGTCTTTACCGCCTTGGAGAAGCCCTCATACTCCTTTTCCATTTCGGAAAGCATGTGGATACGGGCATCAAGACTGCGGCAGTCAACGCTGAGTCTGTTGACCCTTTCACGAAGCTGCTCCGAGGCGCTTTCACGGCTCTGCATCTTCATTCTGCAGCCCGTAAGCACATTGCTGTTTGCGCTGAGGCTTTCGTTAAGCTCGCCGAGGCTCTTTTTCAAAGCGTCGATGCGGGCCTTGTTTTCGCTGATCTTAACACCGATTTCGCGGACGCGGTTTTCCTGCTCCGTAATATCGTTCTTCATGCGCTGAACGGCATCGGCGCTTGCGGCAATGTTTGCACGAAGCACGGCGGCCTCGGAATCGCACTCGGCTGCCCGGGCTTCAATGCGTGACAGCTTCTCGCGGGCGGACTCCGCCTCGGTATCCTTACTGTGCATACGCTCGGAAATGCTTTCCGAGGAGGCATACAGTGCCTCAAGACTGCGGTTTGCGCTTTCAAGATTTGCCTTTGCGGACAGATAATCGTTATTCACGGCCTCAGCCTGCGCGTGAAGCTTGTCCAGCGTTGCCATCCAGACGGAAATTTCGCGGATACGCAGTTCATCGCGGAGAACAAGATACTTTTTCGCAACCTCGGACTGCCTGCGCAGAGGCTCAACCTGATATTCAAGCTCATCAATTTTGTCGTTAATGCGCAGGAGGTTTTCCTCGGTCTTTGCAAGCTTGCGCTCGGATTCTTCCTTGCGGCTGCGGTAACGGGAAATTCCCGCCGCCTCCTCAAAAATCTCGCGGCGCTCGGTGCTCTTGTTGGACACGATTTCGGCAATTCGTCCCTGACCGATGATTGAATATCCGTCACGTCCGAGTCCCGTATCCATAAGCAGATTGTTGATATCCTTAAGGCGCACAGCCTCACGGTTTATGTAATACTCGCTCTCACCGCTGCGGTAGTAGCGGCGGGTAAGCATAAGCTCGGTGCTGTCGCACTCAAAAATATGCTCGGAGTTGTCGACAATAAGCGAAACCTGGGCAAAGCCGAGTGCGCCCCTCTTCTCCGTGCCGCCGAAGATGACATCCTCCATCTTTCCGCCGCGCAGAGTTTTGGAACGCTGCTCGCCCATGACCCACAGTATTGCATCGGCAATGTTTGACTTGCCGGAGCCGTTGGGACCGACAATGGCCGTTATATCCTTTTCAAATGAAATTCTTGTTTTATCAGGGAACGATTTGAAGCCCTGAACTTCCAATGCTTTTAAGTACAAATGTTTTACCTCTGCTTTGATAAATACGCATATATATTCATATTATTTTATAATAAAATTACCGTCTAATCAAGGCTTATCACAATAATTTTACTTTTAGGCACGTCACATGCCCTGAACTTCAGACTTTTGAGACCGTACTTCTCCCTAAGATACTCCACATTGCAGCGGTGCTGACCTATTGCCTTGGAAATATCTGCGCTGTTCACGCCCAGAGTAACCGCACTGCCCTCATTTACGCCCTGTAAAAGCTCTTCGGTCTTATTGCGCATAATCCGTGAATAGATAAGCTCACCCAGTGCGGGGTGGTATGCTCCCCCCAGAGCATCGCCGCCCGACAGATCCTCCGTCGGATTGAGTCCCATGCGGATAATGGGAATGCCTGCCGCTTCAAACATGGGGACAATGCGTGAGCACCACCGCACAGCCTCCTCAACCGTGTGCTCGGCGTACTCACCTGCACGCCACATATCGCAAAGCTCCGTATCCTTCACGATGACCGTGGGGTAAATGCGCACACCGTCGGGCTTAAGCGCAATAAGCTTCTCCGCGGTTTTCACGGTGCTTTCCTCGCTGTCGCCCGGAAGTCCGGTCATCATCTGCAAAATGAGCTTAAAGCCTGCGGCCTTTACCGCTTTTGAAGCGTCCTCAACCTCTTTTGCCGTGTGACCGCGTCCCGCAAGATACAGCACCCTGTCGTCCATTGACTGCGCACCCAGCTCCACGGTTGTCACACCGTACCTTTTAAGACGCTCAAGCGTTTTTCCGTCAATGGCATCAGGGCGTGTGGAAAGTCGGATCGAATCTATAAATCCGCTGTCAAGATAAGGCTTTGCCGCCTCGAAAAGCTCCACCTGCATCGCCTCGGATATGGCGGTGAAGCTCCCTCCATAAAACGCCAATTGCCGCTTTGACTCACCGGGAGTCAAGGCGGCTGCATTCTCTATGGCTTTTTTTACCGTTTCCGCCGTGGCGGGCTCCAAAGCTCCCGAAATGCGATTCTGATTGCAGAACACGCAGTTGTTGGGGCAGCCCAAATGGGGTACGAAAACGGGAATTATACTGTTTTTAGGCATATTAAATCAGCTTCTTGAGCGCTTTGCAGGCGGCGGCCTGCTCAGCTTCCTTCTTTGTTCTTCCCTTACCTTCACCGATGACTTCACCGTTGAGGCTTACCTTTGCCGCAAACAGCTTGTCATGGTCGGGACCCGATTCGCCTGCGGGAATGTAGGTCAGCACCTGACCTGCCTTCTGCTGCACAAGCTCCTGAAGCTCTGTCTTGTAATCAGCGCTGTGGTGGGCCTCAATGCTTTCGGGATTGAGTATATTTGCCTTTATGAAGGTCTCCGCTGGCTCAAAGCCTCCGTCAAGATAAATGGCTGCAATGATCGCTTCCACAACGTCGGCAAGGATAGATGCGCGCTTTCTGCCGCCGTTTTTCGCTTCGCCCCTGCCCATGCGGAGATATTCACCGAGCTTAAGGTCTGCTGCAACACCGTAAAGGCTCTGCTCACACACAAGCTCCGCACGCAGGCGGGTCATCCTGCCCTCGGGCATGGCAGGCTCCATTGAGTAGAGATACTTTGCCGTTATCACTCCCAGCACCGAGTCCCCGAGAAACTCAAGGCGCTCGTTGCTTGACATTCCCTCCGACTTGTTCTCGTTTGCGTATGAGGAATGAGTCAGCGCATTTTCAAGAAGGCTTATGTTATTGAATCTGTAATTAAGTTTTTTCTCAAGCTCCTGCACTAAAATTACACTTCCTCGGAAATCTTCATGTACTCGATATTTTCAACTATGTCTTTGATCATGCCGCTTTCGGCAAAGGTCTTTGCCTGACGTATCGCGGCGTAGAATGCCTTGTCATTTGACGAGCCGTGGGCCTTGATTACGGGTGCGGAGATGCCCATCATTGCGGTACCGCCCACCTCGTTGGGATCGACCTTCTTTGCAATGCCCTTGACATCGTCCTTTATAACCGCCGTGGCAAGCTTGTTCTTAAGGCTCCTTGTCATAACGCCCTTGATTTCCCTGAAAAGATACTTTGCCACACCCTCGGTGGTCTTGAGGGCGATATTGCCCGAGAAGCCGTCGGACACAACAACGTCAACTCCGCCGAAGAACATGGTGCTGGCTTCAATGTTGCCCACGAAGTTAATGCGTCCCGCTTCCTTAGCTTCGCTGAGAAGTCTGTAGGTGCCGTGCTGAAGCTCGCCGCCCTTGCACTCCTCTGTGCCTATGTTCAGAATGCCCACACGGGGATTTTCAATGCCCATAATGCGCTTTGCGTAAAAGCTTCCCATATACGCAAACTGGAGCAGATATTCGGGGGTGCATTCCGCATTTGCGCCGCAGTCAATAAGCATAATGCCGTTTTCCATGCTGGGAAGCACGGGTGCCATTGCGGCACGGCGGATACCCTTTATACGCTTTACAAGAAGCGTTGCGCCCGTAAGCAAAGCTCCCGTGGAGCCTGCGGAAACAACCGCATCGCCCTCTCCCTCCTTCAGCATACGGAGGGCAACGGACATGGAGGAGTCCTTCTTGCGACGGCAGGCTGTGCTGGGGTCGTCCTCCATCGTGATGACCTCGCGGGCATCTATAATTTCAATTCTGTCGCGATTTGCATCTGCAAGGCAGGCTTCGATTTCTTCCTTTTTGCCTACAAGCACAAGCTCAATGTCAAAATCGTCTCTTGCCTTCAGAGAACCTTTTACTATTGCTTCGGGGGCGTTGTCACCGCCCATGGCGTCAACTATTATCTTCACAACTGAAAATCTCCTTTTTCATCAGCTCGTCAACAATCGCAAGTGACCTTGCGGAAATTTCCGCGTTTTTATTGCGTTTGCCCTTGACACGATAGCCAAGGGGCGAAATTATTCCGAAATTAATATTCATGGGCTGGAAATCGCCCACGCTTCCGCCCGAAACGTAAAGCCCGAGTGCGCCTATCGCTGTCTCCTGGGGGAAATCAACGGGCTCAAGTCCCAGTACTCTTGCGGCGGTTTCAATGCCCACAAGCATTCCGGAGGCGGCGGATTCCACATAGCCCTCAACACCCGTCATCTGTCCCGCAAAGCTTATTCTCGGCTCCGCCTTAAGTCTGTAATAGCGGTCAAGAAGCGTCGGGCTGTTCAGATAAGTGTTGCGGTGCATTACGCCATAGCGCACAAACTCGGCGTTTTTCAGGGCGGGAATCATGGAAAACACACGCTTCTGCTCACCCCATGTGAGATGTGTCTGGAAGCCCACGAGATTATACAGCGTGCCGTCGGCGTTATCCTTTCGCAGCTGAACAACCGCGTAATTTTCTTTTTGAGTTCTCGGGTCACGCAGTCCTACGGGCTTCAGCGGACCGAAGCGGAGAGTGTCCTCTCCTCTGCGCGCCATGACCTCAACGGGCATACAGCCCTCGAAAACGCCGCCGTCGTCAAAGCCGTGAACCTCCGCTTCCTTTGCGGAGCAGAGCTCTTTCCAGAACGCCTTATACTCCTCTTCGTCCATAGGACAGTTTACATAATCTGCCGTTCCCTTGTCATAGCGGGAGGCGAAGAAGGCACTTTCCATATCAACGCTGTCAAGGCTCACAATGGGTGCGACCGCATCGTAAAAATGCAGTCCGTCGGCATTGCATAAGGCGGTAATCCTTTCCGCAAGCGCATCGCTTGTGAGGGGGCCCGTGGCTATCACAAGCTCTCCCTCGGGAAATTCCGCTGCCTCTGCCTCAACAAGCTCTATGTTCGGGTGGGTTTTGATTTTTTCGGTGATATACCTTGCAAAGCCTTCACGGTCAACGGCAAGTGCGCCTCCGGCGGGAACCTTGTTGGCATCGGCACTCTCCATGATGAGTGAGCCCATCTTGCGCATTTCCGCCTTGAGCAGACCAACGGCGTTACTCAGCTCATCGCTGCGCAGAGAGTTTGAGCATACAAGCTCGCCAAAGTAGACCGATTTATGCGCCGGTGTCATTTTATGGGGCTTCATTTCATAAAGCCTTACTTTTATTCCCCTCTTCGCAAGCTGCCATGCGCATTCGCTGCCGGCAAGTCCCGCTCCGAGAACCGTGACTTCTTTCATTTATTTCTTATCCTTCGCGGTGGTTTTCTTTGCTGTTGTCTTTTTTGCGGTGCTTTTCTTTTCCGCTTTCTTTTCCTCTTCGGTTTTCTTCTTGTAAACGCGCTTTTCCTCGGGAACAAAGAGCTCGCAGTTTTCGTTTATGCAGAAGGATTTGAGTCTGCCGCGTCCGCTGGGCTTGAACATGGTCTTGCCGCACTTGGGGCAGAAGTCCTTTGTGGGAACGTGCCATGTCATGAAGCCGCAGTCAGCGCCGCGCTCGCAGGCATAGAAGGTGTAGCCCTTCTTGGAGGTGCGCTTAAGAATACGGCTGCCGCACTTGGGGCATTTGCCGGGCATTTCGATTACAAGAGGCTTGGTGAAGCTGCACTCGGGATAACCGGGGCAGGCAAGAAAACGTCCGAAGCGACCGGATTTTACAACCATTTGACGTCCGCACACATCGCAGTATTCATCGCTGAGCTCATCGGGAACCTTGATGCGCACGCCGTCAAGAGCTTCCTCCGCGCTTTCCATTTCCTTGCTGAAGCCGCCGTAAAATTCGCCCAGCAGATCCTTCCAGTACATTTTGCCGGATTCAACGCTGTCAAGACCGGATTCCATCTGATTGGTGAACTTAAGGTCAACGATATCCGGGAAGCGCTCCATCATAAGCTCGGTTACAACAACGCCGAGGTTGGTGGGCTTGAGGTACTTTCCGTCCTTCACGACATACTCATGGGAGGTAATGGTGGAAATGGTAGGTGCATAGGTGGAGGGTCTGCCGATGCCCTTTTCCTCCATGGCGCGTATGAGGGTTGCCTCGGTGTAGCGCGCAGGCGGCTGGGTGAACTGCTGCTCGGGCAGCATCTTTTCAAGATAAACCTTCTCGCCCTCGGTGAGATTGGGAAGCTGGCTGCGGAGCTCGTCTGATTCTTCGTCCTTTGCCTCCTCGTAAACGGCGGTGTAACCGGGGAAACGCATTTCAGAATAGTTTGAACGGAAAATATATCCGTTTGCGCAGGCGTCAATGACAACATTGTCGTAAACCGCATTTGCCATCTGGCAGGCGGTGAAGCGTCCCCAGATAAGACGGTAAAGTCTGTACTGCTCGGCAGTCAGGTCCTTGCGGACGGATTCGGGAGTCAGATAGATGTTGGTGGGGCGGATTGCTTCGTGGGCGTCCTGAGCGCTGTTTTTGGACTTATATATGCGGAAGGAGCCGTGATAGTATTCCTGACCGTAGCGTTCGGTGATAAAGTTCTTTGCGTCCATGAGGGCAACATCGGAAAGGCGCAGGGAGTCGGTACGCATATAGGTGATGAGACCGACGGTGCCCTGACCCGTGATGTCAACGCCTTCATAAAGCTGCTGGGCAACGGACATGGTGCGGCGGGGAGTCATGCCGAGGCGGCGGGAAGCCTCCTGCTGAAGAGTGGAGGTAATGAAGGGTGCGGCGGGACTGCGGTGCTTTTCTCCGCGCTTGATGCTCTTAATCCTGAAATCTTCATTCTGGGTCGCGGCAATGATTGCGTCAACCTCTTCCCTTGAATGAAGCTCAATCTTCTTGTCGTCCTTGCCGTAGAAGCGTGCGGTGAAGCTTGCGTCACTCTCATCGCAGTTGAGCAGAGCATCAAGAAGCCAGTATTCCTCACGGACAAAGCCTGTGATCTCGTTTTCTCTGTCAACGACCATTCTGGTGGCAACGGACTGAACTCTGCCTGCGGAAAGACCGCGCTTGATCTTTTTCCAGAGCAGAGGAGAAAGCTTGTAGCCGACAATGCGGTCAAGCAGACGGCGTGCCTGCTGTGCATCAACAAGGTCCCTGTCGATGTCGCGGGGATTTTCGATGCTGTTCTGCACAACCTTCTTTGTGATTTCGTTGAAGGTTACGCGGCGTGCTCGCTCGTCCTCAAGATTAAGAAGCTCCTTGAGATGCCAGGAAATTGCTTCGCCTTCGCGGTCAGGGTCGGTTGCGAGGTAAACGATGTCGGATTCCTTAGCAAGTGCCTTGAGGCTCTTGATAACATCGCCGTGGTCCTTTACGGGAATGTACTTGGGCTCGAAATTATTCTCAATGTCGATGCCGAGAGTGCTCTTGGGCAGGTCACGGAGATGTCCCATGGAGGCTACGACCTTATAATCCTTGCCAAGATATTTTTCAATTGTCTTTGCCTTTGCGGGAGATTCCACGATTACAAGATTTTTCTTTGCTTTAGGCATTAATTTATCCTCATTTCGTTATTATATTCAACGTAAACCGCTTGCCCTTTTCCTGCGTCACACAGCCCTTGAGCTGCATAAGCGTAAGGTCGGCAAGCACCTTTGCGGAGTTAAGACCGCTTTTTTCAATGATATCGTCAACGTGCATTGACGGCGTTTCCATGACCTCCGCAATCTTAAGCTGACTTTCCGTAAGTCCTTCCAGCTGTTTCATTAGGTCAATATAGACCGTAGGCTTTTCCTTGTCAATGTCTTTTTTTGCTGAATTTTCGGGCTTGCGCTTTTCCTCAGCCTTTTCGGGAACGCTTATATTCTTAACACTTTTAAGCTTATCGGGGAAGACTTTCTCAAACTCCGAGAGCACGTCCCAGCCCGATGTTACGGGCTTTGCGCCCTCCTTCAGAAGCTCATTTGTGCCAACGCTGTTTTCCGCATCGGCATTGCCGGGAACGGCAAAAATCTCCTTCCCCTGCTCTGCAGCCTCGGCAGCAAACAGCCTTGTGCCGCTTTTTGCAGGAGCCTCAACCACCGTAACGCCCACTGATAAGCCCGCGGCAATGCGGTTGCGGGCTCTGAAAAACGCCTTGTTGGGCTCGGTGTCCGGCGGATATTCGCTCACAAGTGCGCCCCGTGCTGCGACCTCGTCGAAAAGTCTGCCCTTTGCAAGCTCATGGGGTACGCCGAGAACGCCGATGCAGCAGCCGCCGGCTGTCAGCGCTCCTTCCGCGCCTGCGGCATCAATGCCCTTTGTGAGTCCCGAAACCACAACTCCGCCGCACTTTGCAATCTCATAGCCCAGCTTCCTGCCCATTTTGATTCCGTAGGGGCTTGCGCTTCTCGTTCCGATAATCGCAATCGCAGCCTCATCGTCAACTGCGGGCAGCTTTCCCTTTACATACAGCACCGAGGGCGGCGAGTAAATGTTTTTAAGTCTGTCGGGATACGCCGCGTCCTGCACGGTTATTATATCAATCCCCTGAGCTTTGCACTTATCTATTATGCGCAGAGCTTTTGCCATATCCCGCTTTTCAAGAGCATCAATGCCCTCACAGTCACCTGCAAGGCGCTTGAGCTCACCGGAAGGTGCATTGAATATGTTTTCCGGACTGCCGTAGTGATTCAGCAGCTCGGCTTTCACTCGCGGTGTAAGCTTTGAAGCGGTGGACATCCACAGCCAGTATTTAATTGCGGACATCACATCACTTCCCTGCTTGTTTATCTTGACATTTCCCACATGATGACCGAGGCTGCAACACCTGCGTTCAGCGATTCCGAATCCGGATTCATGGGGATTATTATTTCTCCGCCGCACAAATCCAGAAGCTGCTTTGTCAGTCCTCTGCCCTCGCTTCCGATGCAGACGGCGGCGCGGTGGATTTCGGTTTTTCTCACATCTGCGGCACGCTCGCTCAGCGCCGCCCCGAAAAGCGGAAGGTAATTTGCCGTGCAGAACTCCGAAAGCTCATCGAGACTCATTACAAGCACTTTCTGGCGGAAGATGGCGCCCATGCTTGCGCGTACAGTCTTCGGATTATACAAATCCGCGCAGGCTCCAACAAGGATAACCGCGTCAATGTTAAAGGCGTTGGCGGTGCGGATTACCGTTCCCACATTGCCTGGGTCCTGAAGGTTTTCAAGGACAATCGCCTTTTCAATCAGCCTGCCGTCTTCCCTTTCGGGCATCTTAACCGTGAACACAGGACCGGGGCTTGACTTCAGGGGAGATGCGTATTCAAACAAATCCGCAGGAGCAACATACTCGGGAGCGTCAAGCTCAATTTCGCCCTTTTTGTCCTTCCACAGCACATATTTTATCTCTGCGCCGAAGTACAGCGCCTCGCGGAGAGTCTTTTCGCCGTCACAGATAAATTCACGGCACTCCTCACGATAAGTCTTATCCGAGGCAACAGAGCGCAGATGGCTTATTATTCTGTTTTTTCTGGAGGTAATTAATTCTTCTCTCATAAGTCAGTATAATATAACACAAAATACGGCTTTGTCAAACTCTTCCTACTTTATTTAATATAAAAATTTTTCGCAAAAAAAGAAAGCCAAGTAAAGCTATGCTTTACTTGGCTTTCGAGTGCTTATGTGCTGTGTTTGGTTTTATGCCATATCGCGATAAAGGAACATGACGATCTGTGTGCGGGTGCATACGTTATCGGGGGCAAAGCGGCTTGCGTCAACACCCTTGGTGATGCCCTTGTCATAGGCCCAGATGATCGCCTTATAATAGGGGCTGGAGGCGGAAACATCGGTGAAGGGACAGCTTGCGGATACGGCGGGCTCGCCCTCGCAGCGCCAGATAAATGTTACGATCTGTGCGCGGGTGCAGGCAAGGTCGGGAGCAAAGTGGCTTGCATCAACTCCCTTGGTGATGCCCTTTTCATATGCCCAGAGGATCGCCTTATAATAGGGGCTGGAGGCGGAAACATCGGTGAAGGGACACTTTGAGGCTGTGGGTTCGGGTGAGCCTGCGGCACGCCAGAGGAACGTTACAGCCTGACCGCGAGTGCAGTCGGCATTAGGGGCAAACTCATTTTCGTTAATGCCCTTGGTGATGCCGTTGTCACGTGCCCATTTGACAGCGTCATAGCACCAGTCCCCTGCCTTCACGTCGTTAAAAAGGTCGGGCAGCTTGTCGCCGTTAAAATCAAATACGCCGTTTACGTAGTTGGGGTTCTGTGCCTCAAAGAAGTATGCGGGAGTTACACGCATCCATGTAAGACCGATTTCGGGGAAATGTGCATTGAGAATCTGAATAAGATTGCCCAGCAGAGTCAGGGCAGTATCGGGATATGCCTTGACGAAATCGAGAAGCAGAGGTGCAAGTTTAGACATCATCGCCCGGACCTGATCGCCGTTATAATCTGCGCACTGAGCCTCCTGCATTGCCTCCATGAAGAGATCAACGGTCAAGTCAACAGCCGAGCTGTCGGTTCCGATCGATGCAACAAGCGCGGAAAGGTTATCGAGGGAAACAAAGCTTTCGCCGAAAATGCCCAGAGCGTTCATCAGACGTGCGGTATCAATACCGAGGAGCGTCTTGCTGAGCTCCTGGATATCCGCCTGAAGATTATCAACAAAATATGCGCGGTCAGGTGCCATGGTGTCAAACAGCGCCGTCAGCACCTCGTCATAGTACTCAATCTGTGTAATCCTGCTCTTCTCACCAATCTTGAGGGGATTGAGGGTGATGTAGTGGAAATCGTCAATGGTGTCAATGGGCAGACCGAGAATGCTCATCCAGCCAAGCTCCTTGAGCTGTGCATCAACCTCGGGCTTGAGGTCATAGTAGAAATCATCATACTGGCGGCAGGGCAGGTAATAGTCGATGCCGTAGCGGGAATGTCCCCATGCTTCAAAGCTCACCAGAGGAACGAAGTCGTTGTAGTTGAGGATATTGTGAATGTTGCAGAAAACTGCGTCACGGCAGTTTAGGTCGGAGGTGCCTGCAGGGGTTTCAAAGGTATAGCAGTAAAGGTCGCGGGTGTCAAAGCTTACGCCCTCGCCGATTTCAAAGCCCTTGTCCAGCTCGCCGCCTACCATGTTGGCAGCAATTGCGCCGCGGCTGTAGCCCGTGAGCCATATTTTTACGGGTCCGGTAATGCCGTACTCGGCAACGTAGTCCTTAAGGAAGGAAAGCACCTTGTCGCGTGCATCGGCAAAGCCTGCGTGGTCGCCTTCATAGCCCATGTCGAAGTTGCTGTACCACTCGCCTCCGTAGTTATGACCGCGGATACCCAGTGCGATAAGGGTATAGTCCACGCCGTTTACGGAAAGCTCCTTGGCTGCGGCATAGGCGCCGATGGTTTCTCCGCCGGGGTGGCTTACTGCATCGGCATTGCAGTCAATGTTTTCAAAGCCGCACTTGGCAGCAAGTGCGTTGAAGTTGGAGTTTGCGGTGTCCCAGCCGTCAGTTGAGCTGGAGGCGCTGGCAAAGCAGGTCTGGTTCAAAACCATGGTCATGATTGCAAGGTCATGGTTATACTCATAGCCGGAGCGTGTGAAATATTCATCGCTGTAAGTAAAGCTGCCGGTCTGATTGCCTATGGGATCAAGAAAGCCCAGAGAGGGACAATAGGTGTACTCCCCCGTTACTGTTTCATATTCGGGCTGAGCTGCAAATGCGGCAGCACCGAGGCTGAATACCATTGCGGCGCAAAGCAAAAGTCCGATAATCTTCTTACTCATCAATTCTTCCTCCATCCGAAATAATCTGTTATTCTTCGTTGCCGGTAAAATCAATAACGATTTTTCTGCAATCCTTGCATCTGTAAGCTATTGTTGATTTCCCCAGGCTCTGTTCCGAAAGTGTTCCGGAAAGAGCTGCGACAAGTCTCTTTTTTGTGCTCCAACCCAGTCCGTCCCTGGATTGAATGTAGCCCATTTCCATTTCATTTCTGCAATACGGACATTCCATAAAACTACCTCCAAAGCTGATAAAATAAGCTCTTTTAGAAGTTTGTATCATTTTTCCTGGTTACTTTTATGATATACTATTTTCGGATAACAGTCAAGAAAACTCACCGTCAGAGCTAAAACAGCCCCGCAGAGCAATCTGCAGGGCTTGTTTCATTATTCAAGCGGTTTCATTGTCGGGAACAGGATAACGTCGCGGATTGAGTTTGCGCCGCACAGCAGCATTGCGCAGCGGTCAATGCCGATGCCGAGACCTCCCGTGGGAGGCATACCGTACTCAAGCGCATTGATGAAGTCATCGTCCATCATGCCCGCCTCGTCATCGCCCTTTGCGCGAAGCTCAACCTGCTTCATGAAGCGCTGCTTCTGATCGATGGGGTCGTTGAGCTCGGAGAAGGCGTTGCCCATTTCGCTGTGGCAGATAAAGAGCTCAAAACGCTCGGTGAGACGTGCGTCCTTGGGAGAGCGCTTTGCCAGAGGAGAAACGTCAACGGGGTGCATGGTGATGAAGGTGGGCTGAATGAGCTTTTCCTCAACCTTCTGGTCGAAGCACTCATACAGAGCGTGACCCCAGGTCTGCTCCTTCTTGTCCATATCAACGCCGACGCTCTTTGCGGCTGCAACAGCCTCCGCATCATCGGAAATTGCCATGAAGTCAACTCCGAGGTACTTCTTTACTGCCTCTGCCATGGTAAGACGCTCCCAACCGGGAGTGAGGTCAACGTCCTCTTCCTGCCATCTCACCTTGTAGGTGCCGAGGATTTCCATAGCCGCGCCGGAGAGGAAATCTTCAAAGAGATCCATCATGTCGTTGAAGTCGGCGTAGGACTGATAAAGCTCAACGGTGGTGAACTCGGGATTGTGCTTGGTGTCCATGCCTTCATTGCGGAACTGACGTCCGATTTCGTAAACGCGCTCAATGCCGCCGACAATAAGGCGCTTGAGGTTAAGCTCGGTGGCAATACGCAGGAACATATCGAGGTCAAGGGTATTGTGGTGGGTAATGAAGGGGCGTGCGGTTGCGCCGCCTGAAATAAGGTTGAGAACGGGAGTTTCAACCTCCATAAAGCCGCGTCCGTCAAGGAAGCCGCGGAGATAGGTAACAAGCTTGGAGCGGATCTCAAAATTGCGGCGGCTGTCATCGTTGACGATGAGGTCAACATAGCGCTGGCGGTACTTAAGCTCCGTATTGGTCATGCCGTGGAACTTCTCGGGCAGAGGACGCAGGCTCTTTGAAAGGAGCACAACCGACTCAACGTGAACGGAAATTTCCTCGGTCTTGGTCTTGAAAACATAGCCGCTGACACCGATGATGTCGCCGATGTCATACTTGCGGAAGTCGGCAAATTCCTGCTCGGAAACAGCGTCCTTGCGGATATAGAGCTGAATCAGACCCTTGTCATCTTTTATATGACAGAAGATTGCCTTGCCCATGCCGCGCTTGGACATGATTCGGCCTGCAACCTGAACAGTCTTTGCGTCAAATGCCTCATAATCGCCCTTGATATCGGCGGAGTAGGCACTTCTTACAAATCTGGTCTGCTGGAAGGGGTCTCTTCCCTCCTCCTGCAGCGTCTTAAGCTTATCGCGTCGTACCTGAAGGATTTCGCTTAGCTCCTGAACGGGAGCTTCATTAGTATTTTTCTCGCTCATATCAGATCCTCGAATCAGTTGTTTTCAACAGAAATAATCTCGAAACGGATTTCGCCGGCAGGTGCGTCAACCTTAACTGTGTCGCCTGCAACATGGCCGTAAAGTGCGCGTCCGAAGGGAGAGTCGTCAGACACTCTGAAAAGCATGGGGTTTGCGTCCTGGGAGCCCACGATTTCATAAACGTCCTCATAGCCCTCGTCAAGATCCCTGACCTTGACCTTGCTTCCCTGAGTTACGGCAAATGCGTTGTTGACTTCGACACGGTCAACTATTTCGGCATTTGCAATAAGGTCCTGGATCTCGGCGATCTTGGAATAGAGCTTGCCCTGCTCGGACTTTGCTTCATCATATTCGCTGTTTTCGGAAAGGTCGCCAAAGGAACGGGCTTCCTTAATCTGCTCGGCAACCTCCTTGGCCTTGTCGGTTTCAAGATACTGGAGCTCTGCCTTCAGCGCATCAAGGCGCTCCTGGCTCATTTTATATCTGCTTTCGATAGCCATAATAAAAATCTCCTTTTATATGAAAATCATTATTTTCGGTCTAATATTATATTTTTATTGAGCTGTATTGTCAACTCAATGTTTTTATCGCGTTTATTGCCGCATCAAGCTGGGCATCAACATTGCTGTCAGCGTCCTTTGAAACAGCAACATTGGGGATTACTCCGCCGACTTCGGCAAGGTCAACGCCCTTTGACGTGATGTATTTCTCTGTTGAAATGTGCAGCGCATCACCGTTGGACAGCTCAACGGTTATCTGGTTTCTGGATTTGCCGCTTGTCTGTTCGCCTACGATGGTTGCCCAATTGTATTCCTGAAGCGTAACTGCGAAAAATTCCGCAGCGCTGTAGCTGTTTGCATTGATAATAACAGACATTTTGTACTTAAGGCAGATTTTATCCGATTTCACCGTGGCGGTGTTTCCGTCCTTATCCACAGTGGAATAAAGCGTACCGTCGGGAAGCAGATAATCCAGCACCTTGCTCATCTCGTCAAAAAGTCCGCCGGGATTATCGCGGAGGTCAAACACAAAAGAGGTTGCGCCAGAGGAAATAAGGAAGTCAATTGCCGCTTTTGCGTCATCGCCGCTGCCCGCTTCAAAATTCTTTATGCGAACATAGCCCACATCGTCCTTCATGAGCTTGTAGTAAACAGGGCTCTTATAGCTTGACGCACAGCTTAGCGTTGCGGAAAGCTCATCGCCGCTGCCGTCCTTGACAACAATGTCGAAGTCAACATTGAGCTTTGAACGAATCAGTGTCTGGATTTCGCTGAGGCTCATACCTTTTACCTTTTGACCGTCAACGGAAACAAGGATCTGCCCCTCGGCAAGTCCCGCGTTTGCCGCAACCGTGCCCGGTTCAACGGCGCAGATTTCGAACTTGCCGTCCTTGTTTACGGCAATATTCATTCCGACACCCGCAAATTCGTTTGCGCTGGACAGCAAATACGCGGAATATTCGTCGGCGGTCATGTAATAGCTCCACTTATCGCCCAGTGAACGTACCATCGCAGCCGAAGCCGCACCGCGCATTGATTCCCCGTCCACATCGCCGATATAGTTATCGGCAATCACCTGCTCGATCTCCGCAAAGCGCTTTGCGTTGTTGAGCTCTTCCCTGCCGGAAAAATCACCTACGGCAAGCTTATAGGTTATCAGTGCCGTGGCAATAATCAGCACAAGGCAAATTATTATATACAGACTGAGCTTTCTTTTTTTGTCGATTCTGGCATCTGATGACTTTTTACTCAAGGAGCATTCCCCTTTCCTAATACCACAATTGACGGACAGTCACCGGACTGCCCGTCAATATTGTTTATGTAGTCACGCCGCAATTACGGCAAACGGCAGCGCAGAGCAGGCATCGCAGAACACGTCCGCTGCAGCTGCTGTTCCGAAAGCATTTGCGGGCAGAGCCGCAAGTACAACGCTGAGTATCATCATAATAGCGAGAATTATTGCAATTATGGATACAATAAGCTTTCTGTTCATAGCTGTCTCCTTAAACCTTGAGGAAATTCTTAATTGCGATTGTGCCGCCGAATGCACCGACAAGCACGCCAACTGCCATGAATACCAGGAACACAAGCAGTCCTACCTGGGAGAAAGGCACGATGGAGATAAATGAGAAGCCGATAAATTCGGCAATTTTGTTCTGAAGCACCTCATAAAGTCCCCACTGTGCAAGGAACGCAAGTCCTCCGCCCACAACACCGAGAATGAGTCCTTCAACTACGAAGGGGCAGCGGATAAAGCTGTTTGACGCGCCAACCATCTTCATGATTGCAATTTCCTCACGTCTGCCGAAGGTTGCAAGCTTGATGGTGTTGGTAATGATAAACAGCGAAACGGCAACAAGAATAATAATCAAGGCGAGAGAAACGGCGCTTACAACGTTTCTCACAGAGATGAACTTATCGGCAAATTCGGTAGGTGCATTAACCTTTTCGATTCCGTCGATATTAAGCAATGCTGTCTGAGTTTCGTCCATAAGGCTGAGGTCGGTGAGCTGAATAACAAAGCGGTGGCGGAAAACATCATCACCGATGCCCTCCATCATGGACTCGTCATAGTTCTCCATGAAGTTTTCACGCGCTTCGCTGTTGCTCATAAACTGAACATCAGCAACATTGTCAACTGCCTCGATTTTTGCCTGAAGCTTGGCAGCGGCTTCATCTGCGGACATATTCTCATCGACAAATGCCAGAATTTGATTTTGATCGCCGATGTCATCAATTATATTATTGATATTGACATCGAGAAGGGTGAAGCTGCCCATTACGATAAGACACGCCATTATAATTGTGATAGATGCAAAGGACATGAAGCCGTGGATAAAAATGTTGCGGAAGCCTTCGCCTATCAGATAACCATACCTATTCAATTTCATAGCTGTAATACCCGTCCATTCCGTCACTGATCAGGTGGCCGCCGTCAATGGCGATAACACGCTTTGAAAATGCGTTGACCAGTTCCTTCTCGTGAGTTACTACAAGAATTGTAGTTCCCATCTCATTAATCTTCTCAAGCAGGAGCATGAGCTCAAGACTGCGCACAGGGTCAAGGTTGCCGGTTGGCTCGTCGGCGATAATCATGGTGGGATTATTCACAAGAGCGCGGGCAATTGCAACACGCTGCTGTTCGCCGCCGGAAAGCTCTGCGGGAAGTCGCTTTTCGCGTCCCTCAAGTCCGACGAGTTCAAGAACATGGGGTACTCTTGCCTTGATTTCCTTGCTTGTTGCGCCCACAACACGCATTGCAAAGGCAACGTTGTCATAAACGCTCATCTTTTCAATAAGGCGGAAATCCTGGAAAATAACACCCAGAGTTCTGCGCATCATGGGCATTTTGCGCTGTTTGATTTCATTCATATTGAAGCCGTTTACAATGACTTCGCCGTCTGACGCATGGATTTCGCCCGTCAGGAGCTTGATGATAGTTGTCTTGCCGGAACCGGAAGGACCGACCAGAAACGCAAACTCGCCCTCATTGATTGTCAGGCTTACGTCATCTAAAGCAGCGACATCGCTGTTTTCGTAAACCATGGTCACATTTTTCATCTGAACCATATAATTATATCCTCCTGGGATTATGGATACGGCGTATGCCGCACTGTTAAGACTTGTTCACGGAATCGAGATACTGCTTTACCATCATGGCTACCTTGAATACGATGGCATCGTCAAACTCGCGCAGGTCAAGTCCGGTGAGCTTCTTGATTTTTTCAAGACGGTAAACCAGAGTGTTGCGGTGAACATACAGCTTGCGTGATGTTTCGGAAACATTCAGGTTGTTCTCGAAGAACTTGTTGATTGTCTCAAGTGTGTCCTCATCAAGCGTTTCAATGGGATTTTTCTTGAAAACTTCATTCAGGAACATCTCGCAGAGAGTTGTGGGAAGCTGATAAATAATTCTGCCGATGCCCAGGTTTTCGTAGCTGATTATTGTCTTGTCCGACTCGAAAACTCTGCCCACATCAATGGCGATCTGGGCTTCCTTATAGCGATCGGCAAGCTCACGCAGATGCTTTGCGGTGGTGCCGATGCCGACAATGCACTTAATCTGAAGCTCATTCTTCAGCGAATTTTCAATGCTTTCGGCAATGGCCTTGACCTCTGCGGTGTTCTCGCCACCGGGCAGCTCTTTGATAACAACAACGTCGGTTTCATTGACGCTGATGACAAAGTCATGCTGCTTATCGGGGAAAAGGCTCTGCATAACTTCAACCGAGGCAACGTCCGCGCGTTCGACCTGACGCACCAGGAGCAGCGCTCTGGGAACATCGGGAACAAAATGCAGCTCCTTGGTTCTGACATACACGTCACCGGGGAGAATATTATCGGAGATTATATTTTTAAGAAATGCAGCCTTGTTGTGCTTTTCCTCGTAGTTGCTCTTTGCTTCATTGAAGGCAACAGCCGCCATCATGCAGCTTACCTTTGCCATTTCATCTGTGCCCTCGACAAACACAGCATAGTCAAACTTGGTGTTGCTGTTGCCGAGTATTTTATATGTTCGCATTGCGGAGGCCAGCACGGACTCGGTGGAGTCAAAGTTAAGGCTCTGAAAATCATCAAGGCGGGAGCCGATCATGGGCAGCTCACTGCAGGTTATAACAAAGCCCTGATCATCAACAATTCCTATACACCTGTCTGTCGCTTCTTTGATCTGAACAATAACACTTTGGAAAATTCTGCTTGACATTCTTATATCCTCCCTAAATGTTATGGGTATTTTAACGATAGTCTCGCATATTATCTTTCTACATAATAATCCTTTTTTGTGCGATTTTCAATAGAGAAAGGTATAAAAATTGTGAACTTTCCAAAAAAATATCAAAGAAATTTGCAAAAAGATACAAAATATCAACAGAATTTTGGTCAATTTTTACTTAGCACTCTGCACAACTCAATTTCAGAAATTTCCCGAAATTCGCCTTGTGCAAGGCTTTCATCAAGCTCAAGTCCACCTATTGACAGCCTGTTAAGGCTGATTACAGGCTTTCCTCGTGAGGCCAGCATACGTTTTACCTGGTGGTACTTCCCTTCCATGACTTCAACAAGACAGCTTCCGTCAGCAAGAGGCTTCAGCACAGCAGGCAGACAATGTGTGCCGTCGGCAAGAACGATCCCCTCAGCAAATGCTCTCACATCGCCGGCATTAACCGCACCGTCGGTGACGGCGCGGTATACCTTGACTATTTCCGACTTAGGAGAAATCACCTTATGTGCAAACTCGCCGTCATCTGTAAGGAGCAAAAGTCCCGTTGTGTCCTTATCAAGTCTGCCCACCGGAAAAAGCCCCATTTTACGCATTTCGGGACTTACAAGGTCAAGCACGGTTTTCTGCTTTCTGTCATCTGTAGCGGAAAGTAGTCCCGCAGGCTTATTGAGCATATAGTAATGAAATTTTTTGTAGCAGACAGTTTCGCCGTCAAGTGTTACGGCGGAACGCTCCGGGTCAAGCTTCTGCTCTGGCGCCGATGCAACAACGCCGTCAACTGTCACTCTGCCGGCTTTTATCATCTGTTTTATTTCCTTGCGCGTGGCAAGTCCGCAATCGGAAATCAGCTTGTCAAGTCTTATATCAGGCATAAAATCACCGTAATTATTATATCATATTAATACAGGAGAATAAGAACTCAGTGTAAATTAACGACCGTTTTCGAGGGAAATGTATGAAGAAAAACACAAACCGTATCAGGCTTACGAAGAAAGACGCAGTAATACTGCTCATAATTCTGGCAGTAATTCTCATAGCCGCGGTTATACTTTGCAGCAACGGCTACAGCTTCGGAAAAAGTGAAATCATAAATGTTTCTTCCCCCGAAGGCAGAGAGGAGTACCTTTCCGGCTTTGGCTGGGAGATTGATTTATCAAGCGAAAGCTCACAAAAAATCATTTTGCCCGAAGACTTCGGCAAAACTATGGAAAGCTATGTAAAAATGCAGAATGAGCAGGGCTATGATTTTTCCTCCTGCTCCGGTCTCGAATGTACCCAGTATACCTATGTAGTCACAAACTACCCGAATTACGGCGGCACAGTATACGCAACGTTATATATCAGCGGCTGCCGTGTACTTGGGGGCGACATTCACGCCGCCGATTTGAACGGCTTCATGCACGGAATAAAATAGTCCCTACCCCCCTGATTCCTGATTCCTATAATGCTGTCATTCTGAGCGAAGCAAAGAATCCCCACAAACCACCCTGTCATTCTGAGCGAAGCGAAGAATCACCACAAACCACCCTGTCATTCTGAACGAAGTGAAGAATCCCCACAAACCACCCTGTCATTCTGAGCGAAGCGAAGAATCCCCACAAACCACCCTGTCATTCTGAGCGAAGCGAAGAATCCCCTGTTTTGCGGCTTTGCGCTTTGAGTTTCGGGGATTCTTCGTCGCTGTCGCTCCTCAGAATGACACGGTAGTTTTTATTAAGGGGATGCGGATTGCCGCGTCACTCGTTCCTCGCTCCTCGCAATGACAGATAATTTTTACATTGAGCACTTAACTATGAACAAGAAGACTTAAAACCTGCTGTCATTGCGAACCGGT
>JAZRZJ010000021.1:0-53277 GCA_045601285.1 Oscillospiraceae bacterium | reverse complement strand
TGCCGACGCTGTGGGCGCAACAACGGTAGACATCCGTTCCCACTGCGGCTGGCGTACCACCGAGTTCCTGCGTGAGATGGAGTATCCCGGCTTTAAATGGAACGTTGACGAGTATGCCGCCTTCTGCGACAGCGACTTTCTGCGCACCGCTCTCGGCTCCATCCGCAATCTGGCGAATGATAAAGACCTTATGACCAACGGTATCAAAAATGCCGACCTGATCACTATGCAGTACGGCGCCAACGACGTTTTCTCTTATACCATGAACGCCATCCTCGGCAAATTCGCCTATGTCCTCGGACAGAGCGGAGTTCTCAACATTCAGACCCTTGCCGACTTCAACAACGCCATCTGCAAGCTGATAGAGATCAACGGCGAAACACGCATCCGCGGCATCGTGACCGAGCTTGTCAACTGCATGGAGACCGGCCTAAAGATGTACAAGGACAACCTTCCCAAGGTGCTTGAGGTCATCCGCGATCTCAATCCCGACGCTACCGTCATCGTCCTCGGCGTTTCCAATCCCATTTACCTTGCTTCCGACAGCCCCATCGACCTCTACACCCCCACCGACATGATCGTTGACCGCATGAACAGCTTCACCAAGTGTGTTTGTGAGGAATACGGCTGCACCTATGTCGATGCTCCCGACACCGAGTATTACGGCATCGATCTGGGAGGCAATATCATGAACTTCCTCAAGATGGTGCATCCCAACGAGGCGGGACATCAGTATATGGCCGATCAGATCACCAATGCTCTCAAGGCTCTTGAGGGAACGCCCACCGTCACATGTCGCTACTCCTCTATCATCAAGAGAAACACCCTCAACTGGACTCCCGTTGACGGTGCGGTGAAGTACTATGTTTACCGCTCCATCTGCCCGAACAGCGGCTACCATCTTGTCGGAGTATCAACAAGCGACATCTATTACGATTATCTTACCCTCTTCGGCATTACCTATTACTACAAGGTATGCGCGGTATATGATACCTGCGGAAAGCTCACCTCACCGATGAGCGATTATGTAGCGCTCAAAGCAAAATAATATAGCGAAATCACGGAGAAAAACACAATGAAAGCAACAGAAACAAAACCCTGGCTTAAGTACCTTAACCCTGAGTCCATTAAGAGAGAATATCCCGAGCTGTCCATAGTCGATTACTTCCTGTGGCGCAATTCCGACAGAATGGACTGCACCGCCCTGAGCTATTACGACAACAAGATCACCATTCAGCAGATGTACGAAAACAGCTGCAAGACCGCCAACGCCTTTGCGAAGCTGGGTGTCAAGGACGGGGACATTGTTGTGGTTGTTTCCGCCTGCACCCCTGAGATAGTTTATACCTTCTACGGACTCAGCCTTATCGGTGCTGTTTCCGATATGGTGGATCCCCGCTACAGTGCCGAGGGTATCCGCGAATATATTGAAGAAGTCGATGCAAAATTCGTCCTCACTCTGGACGTTGCCTATGATAAGGTCATCGAGGCCGTAAAGGGTACCAACGTGGAAAAGGTGGTCGTTCTTTCGCCCTCCGAATCACTGCCCTTCCCCCTGAAGCCCCTGTACCGTCTGAAAAATCCCCTTAAGAAGAATATGCCCGAGGGCTTCATGAGCTGGGGTGAATTCTTTGAAAACGGCAAGGACTTTGAGGTCGAATACATACACGAGCGGCAGGATCGCTGCTGCGTTATCGTTCACACCGGCGGCACCACCGGCCGCTCCAAGAGCGTAATGATAAGTGACCGCAATATCAACAACGTCCACTTCCAGTACTGGAAGAGCCTCATGGCCGACACCAAGACCGGCGATGACTCCTTCCTTAACGTCATGCCTCCCTTCATTGCCTACGGTCTGGGCTACGGCGTACATCTGCCCGTATGCTCCGGCATGACCAGCGTTATAATTCCCCAGCTTGAGCCCGATAAGCTGGCAAAGCTGGTGCTGAAGTACAAGCCTGCGGACATCGCCGCAACTCCCTCCCACTTCCAGATAATGATGAAGGACAAGCGCATGAAGAATGCCGACCTTTCCTTCTTCAAGAACGCCTGCGTCGGCGGTGACGCGATTTCCCTCACAGCAGAGCAGGAGGCGAATAAGTTCCTCAAGGAGCACAACGCAACATGGCGTCTCACCAAGGGCTACGGCATGACTGAGCTCTGCGCCGTTTCCACCGCCTGTATGCTGGACGTCAACCGTCTGGGCAGCGTGGGCATTCCCCATGCCGACTTCCTCATCGCAGCCTTCGACCCCGAAACCTGCGAGGAACGCGAGCTGGGCGTTATGGGCGAAATATGCGTCCACGGCCCCACCATGATGCTGGGCTACTACAACAATCAGGAGGAGACCGACAACATTATCCGTACCCATGCCGACGGGCTGAAATGGGTCCATACCGGCGATCTGGGCTTCATGGATAAGGACGGCTTCGTCTATATCCGCGGCCGAATCAAGCGCATGATCATCCGTTACGACGGCTTCAAGGTGTTCCCCGTGGCCATTGAGGACGAAATATCCAAGAACCCGGACGTTGAGGTCTGCGCAGTTGTAGGCGCTCCCGATATCACTCAGGTGCAGGGTCAGGTGCCCGCAGCCTTCATCAAGCTCAAGCCCGAGTGCACAAAGAGCGAGGAGCAGGTTCGTGCCGAGCTGAAGGCCCAGTGCGAAAAGAATTTGGCTGAGTATCAGCAGCCTGCGTATTTCTATATCGTTAAAGAGCTTGACTACACCTCCATCGGCAAGGTGGACTTTAAGAAGCTTGAAAAGACCGCCCTTGAGCTTATGCCTGTAAAGGCATGAAATAAAAGGCAAAAACAGCATTTTTAAGGAGAAAGCACCATGAAAACACTGAAAAAATCTCTGGCGTTTGTGCTTGCACTTGCCTTGCTGCTGGCGCTGTGCGTTCCCGCCTTCGCCGCAGAAGCAGAGGAAAGCGAAAAGGAAACCCTCCACTACGTTTCTTTGGGCGCATCCAATTCAAACGGCTATGCACTCCACGGCTATCTCACCGAGGAAATGTATGCCAATCCTATTTTGAGCGGTGCCCAGACCGGCACTCCCGGTGATATTTCCGGATACCGCAGAACTCCCCCTTATTCCTACCCCGCGCTGGTAAAGGAATATTTTGAAAATCAGGGCTATGACGTTGACCACGATCAGCTTGCCCAGAGCACCATGCGTGTTGAGGAGCTCCGCTTCCTGCTGGATGAAAGCTTCACCGCCGATGATTATCTCAGCTGGCGCTTCTATAACCCGAATAACTCCGGGACCTGGTGGTATTCCAACCTTGATGAGCTCCGTGCAGATTATAAGCAGAGCATCACCGAGGCGGATATCATCACCTATGATATGGGTCTGAATAATTTCGGCGTATATCTCTCCAACCAGCTTCTCAATAACTCATACAGCAACGATTTGCACAATGTTCTTGGCGACGACGCGGACAAATTCTATGAGCTTCGTGCACAGCTTGAGGAAAAGCTGATCGGACTCGGCATCGATCGCGATGTTTTCGAAACCGTTGATGACCTTTTGGATACCCTTGCATATGCTCTTCTCGGCTTCTGCAAGAACTTCGATGTGACTATGGGCATCATCCGCGACTGGAACCCCAACGGAACTATTGTTGTTCTGAGCGTGCAGAACATTATGGCGGGTATGAAGGCAACTGTTTACGGCGTGACCATTCCTTTGGGTGATATTCTCGGCGCTGTTACGGATATAGCCAACGCCTATATTTCTCTACTGTCCCCCTATGCTTCGGATTATCTCTTTGCGGACACCACCGGCTCCCGCGGGCGCGTCACCTGCTTCATGGAGCAGCTTCTGGAGTATAACGGCGATCCTTCAACACTCGATCAGGATGAGATCGACTGCATGAACGTGTACGACACCACCGTTCCCATGTACCTCAAGTTCCGCGTTGCAGCGTATATCGCCGCATCCATGGGCGATAATACGGCAATAAATGCGCTGAACAATAAGAATACACTCAAGAATAATCTTCCGTATTTTGTAGAGTATTGCGAAGAAAACTGCCCCGAGCTGTATGAAAGGGCGGTCATGAACGCCTATGACGCTATGTGGACGGCTCTGAAGGAGTGCTTCTCCACGGAAGCCATATCCGGAGATGCGGCACTCAACGGCGATCTCGATGCTGCGGAGGATATTCTCACAGACGGTCTGCTGAAGCTGATATATGATGTAGCCGAAGCAAACATCAACGGTGACGGCTTCACGGACGAGGATATTCAGGCTGCCGTAGATGCCCTGCTTGCAGATGACGTACTCAAGGCCGTCGCATCTGTTGGCGTCCGTTCAACCATCGGCAATACCTTCTTCAGCCACCCGAACCGTCAGGGCTGCCGTGAGCTGTACGAAGCTATCGTGAATGCCCTTGAAAACAACCTAACCGGCAGCGAGTTTTTTGCGAACAGCCTCACCAAAGCCGCAAAGAGCATTATCGACAACACCGTTGAGTTCGGCGCACAGTTCCCCGCACTGCTGCTCGGCAAGATTGCCGATGCCTTTGGTCTCGACGGCAGCAGAATTTCCGAGCTTGCAAAGATGTTTATCAACGTGGATAAGATTGAAGATATTCTTTACAAAGAGCTCAACATCGACAGCTTAGAAAAGCTTACAATGCTTACGGGTCTCATTACCAGTGTCCGCAGCGAGCTTTCCGTTAAAAGCGGACTTCCCTTCAACGACGTTGCTGCTGACGCATGGTACTATGACGGCGTTGCTTACTGCTATGAAAACGGCATAATGCAGGGAACAAGCGAAACCAGGTTCGCGCCCTCCGCAACCGTTACCCGCGCACAGATGGTAACCATTCTTTACCGCATGGCAGGCTCCCCCGATGTAAGCGGTCTTGAGGAGCCCTTCCTTGACGTATCCGATTCCCACTGGGCGCATGACGCGATCGTCTGGGCATACAATGAGGGCGTAGTAACGGGCTTTGCAAACTTCCTCTTTGCGCCCGGTCTCTATGTAAGCCGCGGCCAGATGGTCACCATGCTTTACCGCTATGCAGGTTCACCCGAGGTGAGCGGTGAGCTTAGCTTTAAGGATGCAGCCTTTATACCCAAGGCATATAGGGACGCAATCCTCTGGGCAAGCGAAAACGGCATAGTAAACGGCTATGAAAACGGTTACTTCAACTCCGCCCTCAACCTTACCCGCGGTCAGATGGCAGTCATCATCAGCAGGTACTGCATTAACTTCTGAGTCCAGATTTGTCAGTTGTAATGTAATGATAGGAGAATGAAATGAAAAAAAGATTAATCGCATTGCTCCTTGCCATTGTGATGGTGTTTGCCCTCTGCGGCTTTACCTATCAGCACAAGGGCACTGAGGATTCCCTCGTCTATACCGCTCTGGGCGACTCAGCCAGCAACGGCTACGGCATGGAGGAATACGGCAGCAGGACCTACATCTACGGTCAGGTAGTGGACGCTGCTTATCCCGCAATGTTTGCAGAGGCAATCGGCGCAACCACCTTCAATCAGGACTGCCTTTCCGGTCTGAGAAGCGAAGACCTGCTGTACCTGCTTGATCCCGAAGGCTATGCAGGCGATGCCTACACCCATGACACCGCTTTCGGCGATTATGTCATGAGCAGCATCAGAAATGACGGCATTATGTCCGTTGAGCGGCTCAGCGACCTTTACATTCAGCACGTAACCGAGGCTGACGTTATCACCCTGAACATCGGCCTGAACAACTTCGGAAACTTCCTCACCACCCAGATAAACCATTTCCTCGGCACCTATGACGGCCCTCCCTATGACCTTAAGCTTGACATTGCCGCGCTGGACTTCCTTGATTCCGAAGCTGTTCAGCAGCTCCGCGAGGCGCTTCTGCCCATGCTGAGCAACATTGAGATCACCGAGGGCATCACCGCAGACAAGGCCGTTGAACTGGTTGAGAGCCTGCTTCAGTGGTTCGCCTACACCTATGTGGACAACTACAAGTGCTTCGATGCTATCATCGAACGCATCTACGAGCTCAATCCCGATTGTGAGCTGTATGTTCTCGGCATGTACGACGTGTTAAGTGAGCTGTATCTCACCGAGGACTCGATAAACATCGGCAAGCTCGTCACGCACATGATGAAGTCGATAAACACCCATATCAAATACTTCGCGCCCCACTGCAATGAGTACATCTACGTTGACATCATGGACACCGAGAACTTCGGTCTGCCCAAGAGCATTACCGATCCCGAGTTCCTCGATAAGTTCACTGCCGACAACGGCAAGGCTGTCCACCCCAGCTACGCAGGTCATCAGTATATATTTGAGCAGCTCATGGCAAAGTACAATGTGCCCTTCAAGGACGTTGCCGCTGACGCATGGTACTATGACGGCGTAAGATATTGCTATGTAAATGACATTATGCAGGGCACGAGCGACGTTAAATTCTCCCCGAACCAGATTGTTACCCGCGCACAGATGGCAACCATTCTTTACCGCATGGCAGGTTCGCCTGACGTAAGCGGTCTTGAGGAGCCCTTCCTTGACGTATCCGATTCCCACTGGGCGCATGACGCAATCGTCTGGGCATATAATGAGGGTGTCGTAAAGGGCTTTGCAAACTTCCTCTTTGCGCCCGGTCTCTATGTAAGCCGCGGTCAGATGGTCACCATGCTTTACCGCTACGCAGGTTCACCCGAGGTGAGCGGTGAGCTTAGCTTTAAGGATGCAGCCTTTATACCCAAGGCATATAGGGACGCAATCCTCTGGGCAAGCGAAAACGGCATAGTAAACGGCTACGAAAACGGTAATTTCAACTCCGCACTTGACCTGAACCGTGCACAGATGGCAGTCATCATCAGCAGATACTGCACCGAATACTGAGATAATCTAAAACAGAAAAGCGATACCGATTAATCGGTATCGCTTTTATTGTTATAATTCAGCCGTCCAGAGTGCCGGTGGATACACTCCGCTTTCGTGAAGCGCGGTGAGTGCGGCAACAGCTCCGGGCTTGTCCTCCTTATAGGTAAGACCGAACCATTTGCCCGGGGTGCTGAGCACGGAAATGGAAATATCACCGCTTTCCGTAAGGTCGCCCATCATTGTGGGCAGCAGGCATTCCTTCTTGATTTCATCGGTGGAAAGGGAAGCAAGAAAGTCGGCAAAGTATTTGTCCATGACTCCGAGAATGTCGTGGTGATAGCCCCAGAGATTCATGGAAACGAGAGTGTCGGGAGGAAGCAGAGGACCGTCTTCGCCGTTTTCGGTATCGCGTATGGTGCCGTCGGGGAAAAGCTTTATCTTATAGGTTTCCTTAACCTTTTTCAGCGTGCCGTTTTCCGCCTGACATACACCGCGGGTGACGGTGCCGAAGGGACTGACGGTGTTTTTGAGCTTGTAGGCAACCATAGTGGCGTCATGGGCGGAACTGAGCTTTTCAAGCTCTGCGGACATGACCTCGAAGGCTTCGCGGCCGTAGTAGTCATCGGCGTTCATGACGGCGAAGGGAGTTTTGATGAAGTCCTTTGCACATAGCACGCAATGAACTGTGCCGAAGGGCTTGGCGCGGTTTGCAAACTCGGGACGGCTTTCGGTGAAGCGGTCGGAAGTCTGAAAGGCGTAGTTGATTTTGATGCCCGTGCTTTTTTCGATGCGGTCTCCGAAAAGCGCCTTTGTATCGGCAAAAATTTCAGGCTTGATAATAAGCACTATTCTGTTGAAGCCTGCGGCAACGGCATCATATATGGCGTATTCCATGAGGATTTCACCGTCAGGACCAAGACGCTCAATCTGCTTTATGCCGCCGTAACGCGAGCCGAGACCCGCGGCCATTACAACCAAAGTTTTGTCCATAACCATTAGTCCTTTTTATGTATTTACTGTTATCTTATGGCAGCTTTGCCTGATGTCAACCTATTTTATTGAACTGCGCACATAGGTATCCGTGCGGAAAAGCTGGCGCTCAGAGCCGGAGCGGAGCCATGCAAGGTAGGCTTCGGGCCAGTGCTGCATGAGCAGAGGAGAGCGTCTGCCTCTGCGGTAGGTGTCCGCGATCATTCTTGTGAGCTGGTCGTAGTAATAATCCCTGTCCTTGCCCGTTACCTTTGTGGCGGTGCGCTTTGCTGCATAGTGGATTAATATGTTCATGCACATGGCGAGGATTTCAAGGGCGGGAGTCTTTTTTGCCGCCTGCTGCTTTGCGATGCCTGCGGCAAGAACGCTTATTTGTCTGCCTCTCTCAAGGGGCTTGAGCTTTTCCCAGTTGTCCATAAGCGAGCAGAGGCTTTTTGCGAGCACCGTGTTTTCGCTGAGCAGGAAGCGGAAAAACCGCTCAAGCTTCATTTCATCGCCGCCATTAGCTTTGCCCTCCATGTATTCCATGAGAATGGACTGATAGCCGCCGCCAAGGAATTTTTCGGGCGTAAGGAGCAGGTCATCTATGTAGTCAATAAGCAGATCAAGCGTAAGCTCCTGGTCCTCATAAACCTCAAATTTAACACCGGGATACTGGATAAGCCTCATAATTTCCTCAAATTCGGTGTTCATGGAAAGGAGCATACGGGAGTAAGCCTCATCACCGCGTCTGGTGCTGCAGGGAAGATATAGGTCGGTGCCGAAGCGGCGGAAACCCCACTTTGCAATAGGAACGCGGGGAACCGCGTCCATTTCCGATACAATGTTGAATATGTTTCCAAAGTATTCCCATGCGCTGTCACAGACCGTGCAGGGCGAGGCAAAGGTGTAAACAAAAATGCCGTCGGCGCACAGTCCGCGCCGGTTCAGCTCCGCGCCCAGCAGATTTGCAATTGCGCCGCCCCGCGAAAAACCCGTTACCCAGAATTTAACGCGGGACAGGTCAAGCCCGTGAGCGTCGAGATATTCCGTCAGTGTCTCAAAAACTCCGTCAGCGGCGGCCTTGAAGCCTGCGGCGTATCCGGGGTATGCGGAGTCAATTACATGGGCATTGCTCACCCACTCGCCCCCGTACTGATGACTGCGGATTACCACGGGGATAAGCCAGTCTCCGCCGGAAAGCTTTTTTGCAGCAAAGGCATAGGCGCAGCTGTCATCAGTGGAGGAGGAATCGTCAAACTTCGAAGTAAGAATGCTGCGCCTGTCGAAGCCTGCGCACACAAGAGCGTTTGTGATGTGCCTGTCACCGTGGTTTTTATAGGACACGGCGGACATGGTCATGCCCAGTGACATTATGGCAAGCTCGTGGTCATAGGAGCAGGCGGAATGGGAAAAGAAGCTGTCTGAATAGTAAAAGGGCAGCCTGCGGAGCCGTGCCTCGAATGAGGAACGGAAGTCGATATTGATTTCGCCGCTTACAGATGTGCCCTTCAGCCCGTTAAAATGCATTAACAGCTCGTTCATGTCGCACTCCTTATAAATAATTTTAATGCAATTATATAATTATATCTAAAATGTGGCAAGCATTTTTGTTTACAAGATGTCCGTTTAGATGTAAAATAAAATTTACCGGTTAAAAATATCATTATTTATTATAAAGTGAGAGAAACAAAATGGTATTCAGCAGCTTCAGCTTTCTGTGTGTATTTCTGCCCATAGTTCTGGCGATATACTATGTTCTGCCGAAAAAAGCCCGCAATTTTTTCCTTCTGATTGCGAGCCTGGTTTTCTACGCCTGGGGCGAGCCGAAATACGTTTTGCTCATGATATTCTCCATCACGGTTAATTATGCTTTCGGTCTGCTGATGGAAAAGAACAGAGCAAACGCAAAGCGTATGAAGCTCATGCTTGTGCTGTCCGTTGTAATTGACATCGGTCTGCTGTGCTTCTTTAAATATACGGACTTTATCATTACAAACCTCAACAGCGCCTTTGATGCGGGCTTTGACCTGCTGGAGCTTGCCCTGCCCATCGGCATTTCATTCTACACCTTCCAGGCCATGAGCTACACCATCGACGTCTACCGCGGCGATGTGAAGGTGCAGAGAAACATCATCGACTTCGGTATGTATATCACCATGTTCCCTCAGCTTATCGCAGGTCCCATCGTGCGCTACACCGATGTTGAGGAGCAGCTCAGAAACCGTGAGGTTGACGCAAAGAGCTTTTCCGAGGGCATCTGCCGCTTCACCGTGGGCCTCGGCAAAAAGGTGCTGCTTGCAAATCAGATAGGCGCGCTGTGGTCAACGGTCTATGCTCAGGGCGGCAGCACAAGCGTTCTCATGGCATGGCTCGGCGCCCTGGCCTTCACCTTCCAGATTTACTTTGACTTCTCCGGCTATTCCGACATGGCGATCGGACTTGGCCGAATGTTCGGCTTCAGATTCCCCGAGAACTTCCGCTACCCCTATGAATCCGTCAGCGTTACGGACTTCTGGCGCCGCTGGCACATCACCCTCAGTACCTGGTTCAAGGAATATCTCTACATTCCTCTCGGCGGCAACCGCAGGGGCAAGGGCAGACAGATTTTCAACCTCTTCGTCGTATGGACGCTCACGGGCTTCTGGCACGGAGCGGGCTGGAACTTCATCATGTGGGGACTTTACTACTTCCTCTTCCTTGTGATTGAAAAGCTCTTCCTGCTGAAAGCGCTGGACAAGGCACCGAAGCTTGTTCAGCACATTTACGCGCTGTTTGTAATCGTCATCGGCTGGGTAATCTTCGCCTGCGACGACGTTTCCGTGCTTCTGCCCTATCTCAGCTCCATGTTCGGCGCAAACGGACTCACGGGCGGCATGGATCTCTACTATCTCGCAACCCGTGCGGTGCTGCTTGTAATTCTCTGCATCGTGTCCACCGAGCTTCCGAAAAAGCTGGTGCTTGCTGCCGGCGGAAAGCTCCACATGAGCGAAAAATCCGCCTTTACCGTGAAGGCTGTTTTCACGCTTCTGCTGCTTGCGCTCAGCATGGTTTTCCTCATCGGCGACAGCTACAATCCCTTCCTGTACTTCAGGTTCTGATAAGGAGGCAAGACAGTGAAAAAACTCTATATTCTTTTCATAGTGCTGTTTGCGGTAATGATTGCCTTGCCTTCCCTATGGGTGTTTGCAACTGAGGACACGGAGTTTTCCGACAATGAAAACCGCATGCTGCAGACCGCACCCGAATTAAATGGGGAAAATATACTTTCAGGCGATTTCCAGAACGACCTCAACGAGTATATAACCGACCAGTTTCCCGCCCGTGACACATGGACGGCTCTCGGCAGCCGCATCAAGATGATGTCCGGTATGAAGGACATCGGCGGCGCTTATATCGGCAAAGACGGCTACTATTTTGAGATGATCACCCCGGACAGCATTGACGAAACAATGTATCTGCAGAATCTTGCGCTGATCAAGACCTTTGCGCAGGTGCATTCCGATATCCCCGTTACGCTTCTGCTTGTTCCCGCCACCTCCACGGTGCTTTCCGACAAGCTTCCCGCAAACGCGGAGACCTACGATGCGGAGGCCCTGCTTGTCAAGGCAAGGGAAGCCCTGCCGGAAGTAAACGTTCCCGATTTATACAGCGAGCTTATTAAGCACAGCGACGAGTATATTTACTACCGCACTGACCATCACTGGACAACCGTGGGCGCAGGCATTGCCTATGACTGCCTCATGGACGGCAGGGGCGCATATAAGGGACAGCCCGAGCTTTTCAGCGATTTCTTCCTGGGCACCACCTACTCCAAAACCCTTGACTCCAATGCACTTGCGGACGAGGTTTATATTGTTCCAGTAAGTGACAGGCTCACCGTCAACGCCGACGGCATGGACATTCCCTTCTACTTTAAAGCTGCCGCAAACGAAAAGGACAAGTACAAGGTCTTTTTCGGCGGAAACTACGGTCAGGTGACTATACGCGGCGGAGTGCATAACGGCAAAACCCTGCTGGTTATCAAGGACTCCTTTGCAAACAGTCTTGTGCCTTATCTCACCGCGGATTATGAGAACATCATCATGCTTGACCTGCGCTATTACATGGGCTCCATTCAGGGCCTCATGGAGCAGGAGGGCGTCACCGATGTTCTGTTTGTAAACGAAATGAGCTCCTTTGCGAAGGACGCGAACATCATTAAGCTGACTTTTTGAGGGATAAAAGATGAAAAGAAAGATTGCGCTTCTGCTGGCGCTGATTATGCTGGCGACAATTCTGCCCCTGCAGGCAATGGCGGCAAGCGGGGATAAGCTGATTGCCCTGACCTTTGACGACGGTCCTGCGGGCTCAAATACCGTTGCGCTTCTTGACGGTCTCCGTGAAAGAGGCGCCCACTGCACCTTCTTCCTCTGCGGCTACAAGGTTGAGCGATATCCCGAGCTTGTAAAGCAGATGTGGGAGGACGGTCATCAGATTGCAAGCCATACCTATGACCACCCCACGCTGACAAGCCAGAGCGATGCCCAGATAAGAAGCCAGCTGGACAAAACCGACGCCCTGCTTGACAGAGCCCTCGGCTTTAACCTTGACTATATGCTCCGTCCGCCCTACGGTGACTTCAATGACAGAGTGCTGAAAACGGCAAACCTGCCCTGCTTCTACTGGTCAATGGATACATACGACTGGAAATCGCAGAACGCCGATGCGGTGTACCGCGAGCTCATAAAGCAGGCGCGTGACGGCTCACTTGTGCTTCTGCACGACAGCCACATGACCTCTGTCACCGCGGCGCTCCGCGCAATCGACACGCTTCAGGCTGAGGGCTATGAGTTCGTCACCGTGTCCGAAATGTTCTACCGCAGGGGAATTACCCTACAGAACGGACATATTTACTACAGCGCCTATCCCGGCAGCTACGGCACCGCCGACGGCATTTCCGAGCCGGTTGTGACGTATGAAAACAGCGACCTCGGCAAGCTTGTAAGCATAAGCGGCGACAGCAGGGGACAGGTTTATTACACAACAAACGGCGAAACACCGAATCCCCAAAACAGCAGGCTTTATACGGGACCCTTTACGATTATGGGGACAACAAGGGTGAAAGCCGTAAGCGTTCTTGACTGGAACTGTCTCAAATCCGATGTCAGCTCCGTGGAGATCGAATACACACCCTCCGCAAGTCCCGTTATAAGCATTGAAAACGGCACGGTGAGCATCTCCTGCGAAACCGCAGACTCGGAGATTTATTTCACCTCCGACGGAAGCGCTCCCGACAGGAGCAGCGAGCTTTACACCGAAAGCTTTGAGGCGGTGAAGGGTACGACCTACCGCGCAAGAAGCTATGCGCCCTGCTATGACGCAAGCCCCGTCAGCGTGCTGACCTACAGCCATGAGGGACATTTTTTCACCGACATAACGGTGGAATCGTGGTGCTACGAAACCGTTGACAGAGCCGTTTCCGAGGGCATTTTCAAGGGCGTCACCGAAACCGAGTTTGAACCGAATACGGCCTTCAGCCGCGCCATGCTCGTCACCGTGCTTTACCGCATGGCAGGTGAGCCCGGTGCGGAGGATATTGAAAACCCCTTCACCGACGTTCCCGAGGGCTACTGGTGCTATGACGCGATACTCTGGGCCTATGACAACGGCATAATAAACGGCTACGCCGACGGCAGCTTCCGTCCCCGCAGCGACCTGAGCCGTCAGGCGCTGTGCGCCATGCTCGCCCGCTATATGCGATATATCGGCAAGGACCTAAGCGGCTATGAAACGGGTGTGCTGAATAGCTATAAGGACGGCAATACCGTCAGCCGCAGTTTTGCCGCCGATGCGGACATTCTCTGCTCACTTGACATTGTACGCGGCTTTGAGGACGGAACGCTGCGTCCCGTAAGCGGCGCAAATCGCGCTCAGGCCGCAACCATGATAATCCGAATGCTCGACGCGCTTGACACAATTCCCGAAATTCAGACTGAAGCCGAAGAAACTCCCTGAAGCAAGGAGCACCGCCCGTGAAGAAAAGTCTTGAAAACCGAATAATCGAGCTGGACCTTTTCCGCGGCATTGCGGTGCTGCTTATGATTTTCGACCATCTCATGTATAACCTCTGGGGTCTGCTGCCCATGTTTTTCACCGACTATCCCTCGCGGAGTGAGTCGGCACGGAAGGTCGCAAGGGCGGCGCTGGAGTACTGGCGCATGGACTTGCGCGTGGACATACGCTATGTTGTGCTGGCGGTGTTCATGCTGCTGACGGGCGTGTGCTGCTCCCTTTCCAGAAGCAATCTCAAACGCGGGCTGAGGCTCATGGGCGTGGCTCTGCTTGTAACTGCGGGCACCTATGCTGTGGGACTTGCCACGGGTGATACGGATATTACCATTGCCTTCGGCGTGCTTCATTGCATAGCCCTTGCGCTTATCCTCGTAGGTCTGCTGGAAAAGCTTAAGCTTTCCAAATGGGCGTTCCTCGCCGCAGGACTTGCGATGACCGTCATCGGCGCCTGCCTCTTCGGCGATGCAGGCTATGTCTCCTATTCAGAGGGTCACATCGCGGGTACGATCCTCCGTTCGATTATAGGAACGGCAACCTGCGGCAGCGACTGCTTCCCGCTTCTGCTTTTCGGCGGTCAGGTGTTCATCGGCGTGTTTGTGGGGCGGCAGTTCTATTCCGGGAGAAAAAGCATTTTCAGAAGCTCCCGCTACAAAAACAATGTTGTCACCTTTGTGGGACGCAACAGCCTTGCGGTCTATCTTCTGCATCAGATCATTCTTCCCCTGCTGCTCAGCATCATTCTGCTGATTCTGGGCTTCCATCTTGCAATATAAAAGAGCGCCCAAGGGCGCTCTTTTTTGCTGTCATACTAAACACCAATAGAAATCAGACAATCTTTGCGGTTAAAATGGTGCTGCACTTCGTTAGCTTCCTTGACCATATATCTCCATTATGCTCTGCGGAAGCCGCCTCGTACGGCACCATTTTTCCTCGCAAATCTTTGTCTTCTTCTTATTGGAGTTTAGTATAAAAATGTAATTTGCACAGCTGTATATAATATGATAAGATGAACACAGAATATTATTTGCCACGGAGGTATTTAATATGGAAAAACCGATTTTAAAACGCAGTGAAGTGCCCGAAAAGGACACCTGGAATCTTAAGGATTTGTTTGAAAGCGACGAGGCGTGGAGCGCGGAATACGAGGCGGTGAAGGCTTATCCCGAAAAGCTTGCCGCATTTCAGGGAAAGCTTGGCGAAAGCGCGGAAAATCTGCTTGCCTGCTGGAAGCTTGATGATGAGATAACTCTGCGCATGGAAAGACTTTACGCCTACGCAAACTGCCATGGCGACGAGGATACGGCCGACAGCTTTTATCAGGATTTGCGCGGCAAAGCCGTGGGCGCATGGGTTAATATCGGCAGCGCCGCCGCTTTTATAAGCCCCGAAATCATGGCCATCGACGACGAAACAATGGAGCGCTTTTTTGCCGGGTGTCCCGAGCTTGAAATATACCGCCGCAATATAAGCAGAATACGCCGCAGAAAAGCGCACATTCTTTCTCCCGCAGAGGAAAAGCTCATTGCCGCCGCAGGTGAAATGGCAGATTCCCCCGACCGTATCGGCTCAACCCTCCGTGACGCAGACCTGAGCTTCCCCGATGTAAAAGACGGTGAAGGAAATATCCGCAAGCTCACCGACGGCACCTTTGTTCCGCTGCTTATGAGCAGCGACCGCGTCCTGCGCGAAAACACCTTCAAGGCTTATTACGGACGCATGAGCGAGTTCAAAAACACCGTTGCCGCAACCCTTGACGCACAGTTCAAGCAGCTTCGCTTTTTCTCGGAGGCAAGGAAATACGGCTCCACTCTCGAAGCCGCCCTTGATGCCACGGAGGTGCCGACTGCGGTTTATCTCAACCTCATTGAAGCGGTTCACGGCAACATGGACAAGATGTACCGCTATGTTGCCCTGCGGAAGAAAATGCTGGGTGTAGACGAGCTGCATATGTACGATGTCTATACCCCCATCGTTGCGGACGCAGACAGAGAAATAAGCTTTGAGCAGGCGAAGGAAACCGTTCTGGAGGCCCTTGCGGTTCTCGGCGAGGACTATACCGCCATGCTCAAGGAGGGCTTTGAAAACCGCTGGATTGACGTTTACGAAAACGTGGGCAAGCGCGGCGGCGCCTATTCAAGCGGAGTGGGCAGACCTCACCCCTATGTGCTTTTGAACCACAAGGACAATCTTGACAGCCAGTTCACCCTTGCGCACGAAATGGGACACGCCCTGCACAGCTACCTTTCCTGCAAAAACCAGCCCGTCAACACCTCTGACTATGTCATCTTTGTTGCGGAGGTTGCCTCCACCTGTAACGAGGTGCTGCTCATGCGGCATCTGCTGAAAAAGACTGCGGACAGAAAAGAGCGCGCCTATCTCATAAACCACTTCCTCGACCAGTTTAAAGGCACACTCTACCGCCAGACAATGTTTGCGGAATTTGAGCTCGAAATGGGCAGACTTAGCGAGGTGGGCGAAACACTTACTGCCGACACGCTGTGCGAAAAGTATCTTGAGCTTAATAAGCTTTATTTCGGTCCGGATATGATTTCCGATGAGGAAATCGCGCTTGAATGGGCGAGGATACCGCATTTCTTTTATAACTACTATGTTTTCCAGTACGCAACGGGCTTTTCCGCCGCAGTCGCGCTGGCAAACCGCATTCTCAGCGAGGGTGAGCAGGCCGTTAAGGATTACAAAAAGTTCCTTTCCGGCGGCTGCAGCACAGACCCCATATCCCTGCTGAAAATTGCAGGCGTTGATATGAGCAGTCCTGCGCCCGTCAACGAGGCGCTGAAGCTCTTCGGCGAGCTTGTGGACGAGCTGGAAATGCTTAAGGAAGAAAGAGAATGAGCATGGGAAAGAAAATACTGGTGGCGGGCGCAGGTCACGGAGGTCTCACCGCGGCGGCACTTCTGGCAAAGCGAGGCTTTGACGTAACCGTATTCGAGCGCGGCGAAAAGGGAAAGCTGGGCTACGACTGGACGGACATCTTTGACCCCAAGGCCCTTGACCTTGTGGGCTGTCCCCGACCTGCCGAGGACAAATTTGAATGGAAAATCGATATGACCTTCTTCGGTCCGCATACGGACGATGAGCATAAAATCCGCCAGCGCGTTCCCGATGACCCCGAGCAGATGGAAATCAAAATGGAGCGCCGCGACATCTATGAGCTGCTTGTGGACTTTGCCGAAAAAAACGGCGTGAAGCTTGTGTATAACGTCAATGTCCTCGGCCCGCTCATGAAGGGCAGGCGCGTTGCGGGCATAAAGACCGACAAGGGCTTTTTCCTGGGCGACATGGTCATTGACGCGGCAGGTGCGGAGTCACCCGTGCGCGTAAATCTCCCCGAGGAGCTTGGCATTCAGAAGCACGCCGTGTGGGGCGAAAAATTCTACGTTTACCGCGCCTTCTACGACCTTCCCGTTGACCCCGATACCGTGGAGGACAAGTACAAGGTAATGCTTCTCCCCGAGGAAGACCACATCGGCATAGGCTGGGTTGCAACCGAGGATACCTTCTCCGACCTGCTGATCGGACGTATGGACCCCTTTAATGTTGAGGAGGCCGAGCGTGCCGCTGAGGAGTTCCGCAAGACAAATTCGCAGCTTGGAACGACCCGACTGCGCGGCGGTCAGATGGTGCTGATTCCCGTGCGCCAGCCCCTTTCGGTTCTTGTTGCCGACGGCTATGCCGCCATCGGCGATTCCGCCTTTATGACAGTTCCCATCATCGGCTCGGGCATAGGCAATGCCATAAAGAACTCAAAGCTTCTTGCCGAAGCAATAGCCGACGCGGAAGCCGATGACTACTCCGCAAAGGCCCTGTGGGCATATCAGAAGTCCTACTATAAGGAAATGGGCGCGGGCATAGCGCCGCTTGCGGCGGTGAAGCTTCTGCTCACCCGCATCTCCCGCGAGCAGCTTGATTACGCCATCGACAAGGGCATACTCACCCACCACGAAATGACCATCACCGCAAACCACACAAGTCTGTGGAAGTTCATAAACTTTGACTGGAAGCTGCCCATAAGAGGCATAAGACTTCTCGGAGACAGGGATTTGACCAAAAAGGGAATCCGCGTTGTGAAGGACGTAATGAAAATCCTCAAGGTCTGCAAAAAGATGCCCGATACATACGAGCTTGAGGCCGTCAAGGCATGGTCACGGCAGTACGATGAAATCTTCACGGCAAAATAAAAAAGACACCCTTGGGTGTCTTTTTATTTCTTAAATTTAAGCTTGGGCTTGTAGTACTCGAAGATAACCACATCGCAGCTCTTTTCGTTTACCCAGTCATGACTGGTCCAGCAGACCTTCATGGCACCCAGGAGTTCACTCAGCCTTACGGTGAAGGGCTTGGGAGCAATCTTGTAGGCGATGAACTGGGGACGGGAAAGGAAGTTGAGCAGAACGTTGCCCAGCAGGAAGGCCGTAGCGCCGCTCACCTCACCGTTATAGTCCTTGGGGGGATTGGCAAGCTGACCGCGCACGATTTCGGGCGCATGCTTTCTGAACCAGCGCACGATGAAGGGATTGAAGCTTTCAATGCAGTATTCGCCGCTGTAGCCCTTCAGCAGAGCATAGGTCTTTTCGCAAAGCTCCTTGTTGCTCCTTCCGTTTTTAAGCTCAACGATCAGCGGGCCTCGGCCGCGCACGGTTTTCAGCACCTCGGAGAAAAGGGGAATGCCCTCCTCCGTGCCGCAGAGACTCATTTGTCTCAGCTCATCGTAGGTCTTTTCGTCAACGCGGCTGTCAACTCCGCAGACGCGGTTCAGCGTGTCGTCATGGAAAACAACGACCTGACCGTCCTTGGAAAGCTGAACGTCAAGCTCCATGCCGTAGCCCTTGGCAGAGGCGCGTTCAAAGGCGGCAATTGAGTTTTCGGGAACGGATTTATCACGCTTGTGCAGGCCGCGGTGGGCAAAGTTGCGGTACATAAAGGGCTTCTTCTGCCAACGGCTGATTCTGCCCGGTGCCACAAGGAACACAAGTCCGCCCACTGCTGCGCCCAGTACGGCTGCGGCGGGGAGAAGCTTTCTCAGGGTATTGTTCAATGTATACACCTCCGATTGATTTATTATATCCATTTTACACCTTTTACATTATGCGGTCAAATAAAATTTAAATTTTTGAAGTAAAAATTTTCAAGGAGCTTACGTTAATGAAAAAGCCTGCCGAAGAAAAACTCTTCGGCAGGCTTGCTTCGTTTAGAAAATCTGTCCGGGAAGCATCAGCTTCTCTTTGGCGGGGAAGCCTTTGTCAAATTCCTCAACATCGGAGTCGTCCACATAATAGCCCTGCGGCGTCTGATAAATGCCGGTGATGCCGTCAAGATAGCCGGGAATAAGCTCCTTGCAGAGAAAGAACGAGGCGTCAGCGTCCTCCGGCAAATCATGGTAGCGGATACCGAATTTTTCGGCATAGTCAAAACCGCTTTTGCCGTAGAAATCAATGTTGCCCTCAAACAGAACTGCTCCGAAGCCGAGTTCTGCAGCTTTCTGCAGGGAATAATCCAGCAGCATTTTGCCGTATCCCTTACGCTTCAGCCCGGGTGTAATGCCGATGGGCCCCATTGTGAGAACGGGAACCGCGCCGCCGTTGTCAGCGTCAATGACGGTACGCATGAACATATTCTGCCCGATGAGTCTTCCGCGGCGCTCCATGACAAAGTCAAGCTCCTTCACAAATGCCGGGTCATCTCTGAGCATGTGAATAACATAGTGCTCGCTGCAGCCCGGGCGGTAAACGTTCCAGAATGCCTCTCTCACAAGGTTTTCGACTTCTCTGTAATCTTCGCATTTTTCTAAGCGAATGGTGCAGTCATTTTTATTCATTGTTTTTCCTCCTGAAAATTGTTGACTTCAATTGCACTTTGGCGGGAGGTTTGGTTGATTGTCTGCAAACCTCCCGGTCAGCCAACAATCTCCGGTGTGTTGTACTTTTTCAAACAGTACTCTCCTGATAAATAAAATTTATAACCAGACCTGAAGGTCGGATTAACGGTTTTTTAATCGCCGGCCTCGGGCAGACAGTGCATCTGGGTTACGCCGAGAACACGGAAGCCTTCGGCGGTGCCGCACATTCTGCGAAGACCGAAATCGTATGCGCGGAGCTTAAGATACAGGGAGATGGATTTTGCGTCGCCGCAGCCCTCGGGGAATTGACTGAGGTGGGATTTGAAAATCGCGTCAAGCTGTTTTTGCAGAAAGCCCTTTGTGCAGATAAACTGATTTGCCTTTGCGGTCATGTAATATGCAAGCGCCTGCACGGGTGCGCTCTCCGTGCCGTAGCGCCCCATGATGCTGCCGTAGGGGGCAAAGTAGGCAAGCTTCCTTGCGGCGTTGCCCACATTGAGATGGTCGGCGTGGCATTCGCTTGTGACACAGGGGTCGGGAGCAAAAATAACGTCGGGCTTAAAGTCGCCGATGACCTTTGCCATTTCTGCTTCAAGGTCTTTCACTTCGTAGAAGCCGCCGTCACAGAAGCCGAGAAAGCGCACATCGTGAACCTTCAGCATTTCCGCAGATTTCCTTGCCTCACTCTGACGCAGGGCAACAAGCTCTTCATCTTTGCAGGGTGCGGCGCCGTCACCGTAGCGCCCGTCGATGCACACGAGGAAGCAGACCTCTTTACCCTCTGCGGCAAGCTTTGCCGCCGTGGCACCTGCGCCGATTTCAATGTCGTCGGGGTGCGGACCTATGAAGAGGAAACGGTCAAAGCTCTCGATTTTCGGAGCGGGTGCGGCAAATTTCAGAACGGTTTTCAGAAGACTCATACCGCGGCCTTCTTTGCTTCGAGCTCCTTGCAGATGCGGTCATATTCGTCCTCATCAAGCTTGTAGTGCTTCTTGTACAGCAGATAGGAGATAACCATGAGTGCGCAGGGCAGAAGTGCCATACAGAGAAGCAGACCGAGCACCTGACCGTCGGAAACGCCGCTGATGACTTCGTTGATGGAATCAAGCTTCACGGCTTCGGTGATTTCGCCCATGGAGCAGCTGTTTTCAAAATCAGAGATCTTGTTGGTGTACTTGGTTACGCCGAAGATGAGGTAGCTTGCGTTGGTGATGAGAACGATGAGTGCGGAGCTCATCTTGGTGATGAAGGGACGCATGGAGGCGATGATCGCTTCGTCGCGCTCACCGGTGGTCAGCTCGTTGTATTCAACGGTGTTCATGATGGAAATCATCATGATGAGGTAGTAGGAATACTGACCGAAGTTGGAGAGCATGAAGCCGATAACAACAACCCAGAACTTGACCATGGTGGAGGGCAGGAAGAATGCCGCAACAAGCAGAACTACGTAGCCCACAAGAGAGATTATGAGCATCTGCTTCATAAGGGGCTTGCGGTTTATCCTGCGTGAAATTGCGGGATAGAAAATCATGAGGAAGGCGGTGGCGGCCATGCCGATAATGCTGAACAGAGATACCAGACCGCCGTCGTAGCCGAAGTCAAAATAAATGTATGTAGGTCCGATGCCGCCCACGATGAAGCCGTTGCCGACCTGCTGAAGCAGGAATATGACGGATATCCACAGAAGCTGCTTGTTGCCGCCGATGGTGCGGATTATCTTCTTGAAGCTGATGGGGGGAGCATCGGTGTAATTGCGGTTTTCCCTTACTCCGAAAATGGTGAAGCAGAGGAACAGGGGAGCGACTATGCAGATGATGAGGGCGATGATGCCGTAGGCGGTTTTTGTGGAGCCGCCGAGAGCCATGTCACCCACGGTGAACATGGGGATAAGCACGGAGGCGAGGGTGCCGCCGATACCTGCGCAGAGGGTTGCGCGGGAGGTGAACATGTTGCGCGCGTCGGCATCGGAGGAAAGGGAGGGAACCATGCCCCAGTAGGAGATGTCGTGCATGGTGTAGGCGATGGAATACATGAAGTAAATAAAGCCGAAGAACCACACGAAGCTCCAGCCCTGCAGGTCGGTGTTGAAGGCAAAGTAGACAACAAAGCAGGAAAGGATAATTCCGATTACAAGCCAGGGCTTGAACTTGCCCCACTTTGAGCGGGTGCGCTCAATGATATTGCCCATGATGGGGTCATTGAGTGCGTCGAAAATTCTTGCAGCAACGACGATTGCCGTAATGGCGGCAAACTGGGCGTCGGTAAGTCTGCGGGTGAAAAGCACAAAGGTCATGATGCAGCTTGTGAAGAGGAAGTACATCATGTCACGTCCCACGGTGCCCAGGGGGAACATTATAAGATTTTTCTTTCTGTTGCTGAGCTCGTCCATAGAAAAACACCTCTTAAAAATAGTGTAATATATATTTTATCAGTATATTGTACCCTTGGCAAGAATTAAAAATGGGTATTGCGTCGATATTTGGAATGATGTAATATTAATTCATCATATTTGCGTGGGGGGACAAGGGCATGAAGAAACTTGAAGAGCGCATTCTCCGTGACGGCGTTGTGAAGCCCGGCGGAATACTTAAGGTTGACAACTTCCTCAATCACCAGATCGACCCGCAGCTTTGCTACGAAATTGCTGAGGAAATTCAGAGACTGTTCAGGGACGAGAATATTACCAAAATTCTCACCATTGAGGCCTCGGGCATAAGCATCGCAACCATGGCGGGATATGTAATGGGCGTTCCTGTTGTGTTTGCAAAGAAATCCGTGAGCGCGAATATTTCCGACAGCGTTTTCTCCACCGAGGTCTATTCCTTCACAAAGAAGGTCACCAAGACCGTTGTTGTTTCCAGAGAATATCTGCACCCCGGAGAAAAAATCCTCATCATCGACGATTTTCTTGCCATGGGCAGCGCCCTTGAAGGTCTTTGCGACATAATTGCCCAGGCAGGCGCAGAGGCTGTGGGTGCCGCAATAGTCATCGAAAAGGCCTTCCAGCCCGGCGGTGACAAGCTTCGCGCAAAGGGAATGAGAATCGAATCCCTTGCCCGAATAGCTTCCATGAGCGACAACAGCCTCACCTTTGTTGAAGAGTAATTGTCAAGTTGCACAAAAACTCTGCCGAAAAAATGGTAAACTTGGCTGAAAAGCGCCTTGACTTTTTTTGAAACAATTGATATTCTAACCTTGCTGAGTCACTCAGCGCACAACTGAACATTTTCGATATATAGCAAATGATATGGATTTGAAGTCTCTACCCGGACGCCGTAAATGACCGGACTATCGAAGTTTACATACAAGGAAGGAAAATTTTTCTCCCTTGGGTTTTGTATTTCCATCGGCCGCATATCATTTGCGGCCGATTTCTGTTTGTATATCAAAATCCGTCAGGATTTGATAATAATTAAAAATTTTCTGGAGGAAAACCGAAGATGAAGAAGATTACTGCTCTGCTTCTCGCACTCGTTATGGTATTCGCTCTCTGCGCTTGCGGCGGCGATTCCGGCAAAAAGAAAGACGGCAAAACGGAACCCGTTGAGCTTTCCGAAATCAAGGTCGGATTCATCATGCTCCATGATGAAAACTCCACCTATGACCTTAACTTCATTAACGCTGCTAAGGCCGCCTGCGAAAACCTGGGCCTCTCCGAAGATCAGTACATCATCAAGACCAACGTTCCCGAAGGTCAGGAATGCTACAATGCAGCAGCCGATCTCGCTGACGCAGGCTGCAACGTTGTTTTCGCAGACTCCTTCGGCCATGAGGACTACATGATTCAGGCAGCAAAGGAATTCCCCGAGGTTCAGTTCTGCCACGCAACCGGCACCAAGGCACACACCGAGGGTCTTGACAACTACCACAACGCATTCGCTTCCATCTACGAAGGCCGCTTCCTCGCCGGCGTTGCAGCAGGCATGAAGCTCAACGAAATGATTGAAAACGGCGAAATCACCGCTGACGAAGCCAAGATGGGCTATGTCGGTGCTTACACCTACGCAGAAGTTATCTCCGGTTACACCTCCTTCTTCCTCGGCGCACGCTACATGTGCCCCTCCGCTACCATGGAAGTAACTTTCACCGGTTCCTGGTACGACGAAGCAGCTGAAAAGGAAGCTGCTCAGAAGCTTATCGACAACGGCTGCGTTCTCATCAGCCAGCACGCTGACTCCATGGGCGCTCCCACCGCTTGCGAAAAGGCCGGCGTTCCCGACGTAAGCTACAACGGCTCCACCGTTGACGCATGCCCCAACACCTTCATCGTTGCTTCCCGCATCGACTGGACTCCCTACTTCGAGATGATGATTACCGCTGTTATGAACGGCGAAGACCTCGAGGGCGGCTCCGACTGGACCGGAACTCTGGCAACCGGCTCCGTTGTTCTCACCGAGGTAAACGAGAAGGCTGCTGCAGCAGGCACCGCAGACAAGATCGCAGAGGTCAAGGCAATGCTTGAGAGCGGCGAGCTCCACGTGTTCGACGCTGCAACCTTCACCGTAGACGGCAAGACTCTTGACAGCTACATGGCAGACGTTGACACCGACGCTGACTACACTCCCGACACCGAAGTTATCGCAGACGGCTACTTCCACGAGTCCGAGTTCCGCAGCGCACCTTACTTCGATCTCCGCATCGACGGCATCTCCCTCATTGACGAGGCTTACTAATTAAAAAACCGCAAAGCTTACGGGAAGTCCCGAGAAAATCGGGGCTTCCCTTTAAGTAACCGCTGATTAAATCGCCTTCGGCATTCTTCGGATCTTTTGAGTCCCAAATGCGTTACTTTTTCTTGAAATACACAAAGTATTCCTGCGAAAAAGATGCCTTTTTGGAACTCAAAATCTCTCGCAGCCTGCTCTTGTCGAATTAATCGTCGGTTACTTAAGTACTTTAAAGGGGAGCGCATCACAAAGGTGCTTTGCCCTTTAAAGCATTTCAGAAATACTTCGAACGGGGGAATTGACTTGGAAAACAAAACCGCCGCAGTAAAAATGCGCGACATCACAAAGCGATTCGGCACCAAGGTGCTTGCCAACGACAAGGTATGGCTGGATATCTACAAGGGTGAAATTCTTGCTCTGCTGGGCGAAAACGGCAGCGGCAAAACCACTCTTATGAATATGCTTTCGGGCATATATTACCCCGACGAGGGACACATCTACATTAACGATGAGGAAGTTGTCATCAAGTCTCCGAAGGACGCCTTTGACCACGGCATCGGTATGATTCACCAGCATTTCAAGCTGGTTGACGTTCTCACCGCAGCGGAGAACATTACCCTCGGTCTTGATGAAAAGCTTGACCTGAAGAGTGTTTCCAATAAAATCAAGTCCATCTGCGACAACTACGGCTTTGAGGTTGACCCCGAACAGAAGATTTACGATATGTCCGTTTCTCAGAAGCAGACCGTTGAGATAGTCAAGGTGCTTTACCGTGGCGCAGACATACTTATTCTGGACGAGCCCACCGCAGTTCTCACTCCGCAGGAAACCGACAAGCTTTTTGCCGTTCTCCGCAATATGCGCAATGACGGCAAGGCAATTGTAATCATCACCCATAAAATGCACGAGGTTGAGGCGCTGTCCGACCGAGTTGCAATTCTCCGCCACGGTCAGTTCGTGGGCGATATGCTCACCGGCGCCACCAACGCTCAGGAAATGACCAACATGATGGTGGGTCACGCTGTAACCCTGAACATCGACCGCCCCGAGCCCGTAAATCCCAAGCCCCGCATTGAAGTCAAGAATCTCACCGTGCGCAGCATGGACGGCATTCTGAAGCTTGACGACGTTTCCTTTACCGCAAACAGCGGCGAAATTCTCGGCATTGCGGGCATCTCCGGCTGCGGCCAGAAGGAGCTGCTTGAGGCAATCGCAGGTCTGCAGCCAACCGAAAGCGGCAGCATCTGCTATGTTGACGATGAGGGCAATTCCGAAGAGCTTCTCGGCAAGGACCCTCTTGCAATCGCCGAAAAGGGCGTTGCTCTTTCCTTCGTTCCCGAGGACAGACTGGGCATGGGACTTGTGGGCAACATGGACCTTTCCGACAACATGATGCTCCGCTCCTTCCGCCGCGGCAAGAGCATTTTCACCGACAGAAAGAGCCCCAGAAAGCTTGCGGAAACCGTTGTTGAGGAGCTTGAGGTAAACACCCCGGGCGTTACAACTCCCGTCCGCCGTCTTTCCGGCGGCAATGTGCAGAAGGTGCTGGTGGGCCGCGAAATCGCAAACGCGCCTACGGTTCTGCTCACCGCATACGCCGTGCGCGGACTTGATATCAACTCCTCTTACACCATTTACGACCTCATTAACAGACAGAAGGAAAAGGGCGTTGCCGTTATCTATGTCGGCGAGGACCTTGACGTTCTCCTTGAGCTTGCCGACCGCATTCTCGTTCTCTGCGGAGGCAAGGTCAGCGGCATCGTTCCCGGACGCGGCGCAACCAAACGCGATGTGGGCATGATGATGACCAAACTGGGAGGTAACAAGGCTGATGAATAAACAGAACAGGGAACCTCTGGTTCACATCGTAAAACGCGGAGCTATGCCCTGGCACAAGGCATGGGCGATCCGTGCCATCGCAATAATTGCGGCACTGCTGCTCTGCGCGGTAATCACCACCGTGTGCACGGGTCTTGACCCCGTCAAAGTTTATGAAACCATGATTCAGGGCAACTTCGGCACGGAGCGCAAAATCTGGATCCTTCTCCAGAACATTGCGATTCTGCTCTGCATATCCCTTGCCGTGACTCCCGCATTCAAGATGCGCTTCTGGAACATCGGTGCCGAAGGTCAGGTGCTGGCAGGCGGTCTTGCCGCTGCAGCCTGCATGATATGCCTTGCGGAAGCTCTTTCCCCCGCCATGCTGATTGTTGTCACCTGCGCGGCAGGTATTGCCGGCGGCGCAATCTGGGGCTTTATTCCCGCCTTCTTCAAGGCAAAGTGGAACACCAACGAAACCCTGTTCACCCTTATGATGAACTACGTTGCCATGCAGCTTGTTGCCTACTTCACAATCGTCTGGGAGGTTCCCAAGGGCTCCGGCAAAATCGGCATTATCAACCAGTCCACCGAGCTTGGCTGGCTGCCCCAGATAGGCGATTACAAATACCTGCTGAATGTGCTTGTGGTTGCCGTGATCACCGTGCTTGTTTACATCTACATGAACTACTCCAAGCACGGCTATGAGATTTCCGTTGTGGGCGAATCCGAACGCACCGCACGCTATGTGGGCATCAAGGTTGACCGCGTCATCATGCGCACCATGCTTCTTTCCGGCGCAATCTGCGGTATTGCGGGTGTCCTGCTTGTTTCCGGCACGGACCACACCGTCACAACCACCATCTCCGACGGACGCGGCTTCACCGCCGTCATGGTATCTTGGCTTGCAAAATTTAACCCCATCACAATGATTTTCACCAGCTTTCTGCTGGTATTCATGGACCGTGGCGCAGGCGAAATTTCCACCGTGTTCAGCCTCAACCAGTCCTTTGCCGACATTCTCTGCGGTGTAATTATTTTCTTCATCATCGGCTGTGAGTTCTTCATCGGCTACAAGCTGAGCTTCCGCAAATCCGAAAAGAAGAACAAGCCCGAGGCGGACGACAAGAAGGAGGTAAAGGCAAATGTTTGATATTGTATCCTTCATTCCCCGTGCAGTAATGCAGGGCATTCCTCTCCTCTTCGGCAGCACCGGTGAAACTCTCACCGAAAAATCCGGCAACCTCAACCTCGGTATTGCGGGCATCATGTACGTCGGCGGCATCTGCGGCGTTATCGGTTCCTTTATTTACGAGCAATCCCTTGCGAAACCCGGGGACATCAACGGATTTCTCGCAATCTCCATTCCCATGCTGAGCTGTCTTATCGGCTCGCTTCTCATGGGTCTGCTTTACTGCTTCCTCACCGTTACACTCCGCGCAAACCAAAATGTTGTCGGTCTTGCAATGACAACCTTTGGCGTGGGCTTCGGCAACTTCTTCGGCGGCTCTCTCATCAAGCTTTCGGGCGCAGAGGTTCCCTCGATTGCCCTTTCCGCAACCAACGAGTATTTCTCCAAGAAGCTGCCCTTTGCCGACAGCACGGGCTGGTTCGGCGAAATCTTCCTTTCCTACGGCTTCCTTGCTTATCTCGCCGTAGTGATCGCGCTTATTGTCGCCTACGTCCTCAAGCACACCCGCGTGGGTCTGCACCTCCGCGCCGTCGGTGAAAATCCCCAGACCGCTGATGCGGCGGGCATCGACGTCAACAAGTACAAGTACATGGCAACCTGCATCGGCGCCATGATCGCTGGTCTCGGCGGTCTTTACTACGTCATGGACTACGCCTGCGGCGTTTGGTCAAACGATGCCTTCGGTGACCGCGGCTGGCTGGCAATCGCCCTTGTTATCTTCACTCTGTGGAAGCCCGACATCGGCGTTCTCGCATCCTTCCTCTTCGGCGGCCTGTATATTCTCTACATCTTCCTCCCCACCGGCACAAACCTTGCGGTGAAGGAGCTGTACAAGATGATTCCTTATGTTGTGACCATCATTGTTCTTGTGGTTACCAGTATGCGCAATCGCCGCGAGGACCAGCCTCCCGCAAGCCTCGGACTTGCCTATTTCCGAGAAGAACGATAAACAAAAAATCCACTCCGACGGAGTGGATTTTTTGTTTATCTTAATGTTCCCAAATAGCCTTCAAGAATAAGGCTTGCCGCCACCGCATCAACGGTCTGACGGTGCTTTTTTTCCTTTTTGCCGTTGGCGTGGAGAATGGCGTGGGCCTCGATGCTGCTGCGGCGCTCGTCCCACATGACAAGCTCAATGTCCGTCATGGCCCTCAGCTTTTCGCCGAATTCACGGCATTTTTCGGCCCTCGGCCCTTCGCTGCCGTCCATGTTTTTCGGAAGCCCGAGCACAAGGCGCTGAACATTTCTTGCCTTTGCCTCGGAAACGATTTTTTCCGCCACAACGTCGGGATTCCATTCGTTAAGCGTCCAAGCCTCGCCCACGAGGATATTCATTTCGTCCGATACGGCAAGTCCCGTGCGGGCATCGCCGAAATCAATTCCCATAATTCTCATAGCGCAACCTCACTTCAGATAAAAGCATTCTCTTATTTCGCCGCAGATGTAAAGCGAGCCTGCGGCACAGACCATACCCTCTGTTTCACGTGCCGCGTCGATTGCGTACTGCACTGCCTCGGGAATGCTTTCGCATACGGTGACGGGTCTGCCGTACTTTTCAAGCACCTCTGCAAGCTCCTTTGCGGGCAGAGCGCGGTAAATGTCAGGCGTGACGGTGACAAACTCGTCAAAGAGAGGAGCGAGTATATCCGCAACTGTCCAGTAATCCTTGTCTTTAAGCATTCCGATGAGCAGAACGCGCTTCTGCGCGGGGAAGTATTTCCGGATACCCTCGGCAAGCGCAAAGGCACACTGGGGGTTGTGGCCGCCGTCAACAACAAAGGGGGGCGCGTCATGCACAAGCTCAAAGCGTGCGGACCATGCCACCGCGTAAAGTCCCGCCTCAAGCGCGGACTGGTCGATACGGAAGCCAGCCTTGCGGAGAACATTCACGGCTTCAATGGCGCAGACGGCGTTGTTAAGCTGATGGCTGCCGAGCAGAGGAATGGCGTAGGCATCGCCGCGATAGGAGAAGACCTGTCCCTCAAGGCTGTCAAATTCGGGGAGAATATCGTCAAAATCGGGAACAATGAGCTCGGCGTTGCGCTCTGCGCAGACATCGCGCATAAGCTCCATGACCTCGCCGAACTGCTGATAGAGCACGACGGAGGAGTTTTCCTTGATGATGCCCGCCTTTTCAAAGGCAATCTGCTCAAGGCTGCTGCCGAGGATCGCGGTGTGGTCAAGACCGATGTTGGCAATGACGGCGCATTCGGGACGGGAGATGACGTTGGTGGCGTCAAGTCTGCCGCCGAGTCCGACTTCAAGCACGACAATGTCGCACTTTTCGCGGGAAAACCACAGCAGCGCCGCGGCGGTCATCATCTCAAACTCGGTGGGGTGATCCTCCATACTGTCTGCAAGAGGCTTTATTTCCTCTACAATTGCGGCAACCTGCGCCTCCTCGATTTCCACGCCGTTTATCTTCATGCGCTCGGTGAAGCGGCTGAGATAGGGCGAGGTGAAAAGTCCCGTTTTGTAGCCTGCGCATTTCAGAACGGAGGCAAGCATGGCGCAGATGCTTCCCTTGCCGTTGGTGCCTGCCACATGGACAAAGCGCAGCTCGTTCTGAGGATTGCCCAGCTTTTCCAGAAGAGCGGAAACGCGCATAAGACCCGGCTTGGTTGACTGCCAGGAAACCCCGTTTATATATTCCAATGCTTCTTTATAATCCATTGTGTTTTCTCCGTAAAAAGAATACAAACATAATAACACTAACTTGTCCGTTTCACAAGCTTGTTACGAAAAGTTTAAATTTGTCCGGTTGACTTATACACATAAAAACTGTATTATTTTATGATGTGTTAATGCTTTCAAGAGGAGAAATATGTATGAAAAAACGCTTAGTGAGCATAGCTCTGACAGCGGTAATGCTGCTGGGACTTGCTCCCGTGTTCAGTATAAATGCAAGCGCATCGACCTCATATATTTCCGATGCCGACGACCAGCGAATCAGCACCATGCTCAAGAATATTGAGTATCAGAACTTCAAGGGCAGCGGCATAAATGTTTCGCAGGCGCAGAATTACATGAAGCACTTCATGTTCAGCTCCGACTTTGCGGCAATCGGCGGCGGCACCTTCAACTATCCCAATTCGGGCGCCTACACATATCATGTCAACGACGGCACCTATTCAAAGGATATCCGAGGCTCAACGGGCTGCTGTGCCTACAGCTATTTTGTCAGCAAGGTTGTCTATGATGATGTGGCCAACGAGAACAAGATGTATCTCTCAAGCTTCGGCTATACTGCCGCAGGTCTCAAGAGTATGCTTCAGCGCTATGCCCAGGCGGGTGAGCATCTCCGCGCCGATCCCACCCACTCGGTAGCCTTCATCTCCTGCGATGAAAACGGCTTCTACTGCTTCAGCTACTGCGGCGACAGCAATCCCCATATCCGTCTGGATTACTGGACATACTCCGCCTATGTAAGCTATTACTCGGGCTACTCGATTTTCCTTTATAACGCAAACACCGCGGACAACTCCGAATCCACCTGCGCAGGCGGACATAACTACGGCAGCAGCTACTCCCTGTCCGTAAGCCCCACCGAAAGCAAGGAAGGCAAAATTTCCTGCTACTGCACTCGCTGCGGTGCGGCAAAGGACGTGGCTCTCCCCAAGCTGAACACAAACGATTACAGCTATAAGGTGCTGACTGCCGCAAGCTGCAGCTCCGACGGCACAGCCCGCTATACATGGAAAAATACAAGCTACGGCACATTCAGCTTTGATGTTAAGCTTCCCGCAAGCTCCCATAGCTACAGCTATTCACTTGTAACCGCCCCCACGGAAACCACGGAGGGACAGATTAAGGGCATCTGCTCAAAGTGCAGGGGAACCGTAACCGTCACTCTGCCCGCGTTTAACTACAACGATTACACCTTTGAGGTCATCGGTCAGGCAAGCTGCACCGAGGGCTGTATTCTTCGTTACACATGGAATGACAGGCAGTACGGCGAGTTCCGTTTTGACAAGGAAATACCGCCCCAGGGTCACGCCTTTTATGACTGCACCGTAAGCAAGGTACCTACCGTGGACAGCGAAGGTCTGCTTATCTGCCGCTGCTTCAACTGCAGCGACAGCATGAACGTAACGCTCCCCGCACTCAACGACACCGACTACACCGTTGCCGCAGAGGGCAGGGCAAGCTGCACCGAGGGCGTTACTCTGCACTACACGTGGAACAATGAGCAGTACGGCGCATTCAGCTTTGACAGAGCTGTTGCTCCTTCGGGACATCACTATGAAAAGGGCATCTGCACCGTATGCGGCGCAAAGGCCCCCGATTACAAGCTCTCCAATCCCTTCCTTGACGTAAAGGAAACGGACAACTATTACGATGCAATTCTGTGGGCATATTACCATACGCCCCAGCAGATAACCGGCGGCTTTGACGCAACCCACTTCCAGCCCGGCGCAAACTGCACACGCGGTCAGGTCGTAACGTTCCTTTGGCGTGCTGCAGGCTGTCCCGAGCCTCAGAGTGTTGTCTGCCCCTTCAGCGATGTCAGCGCAGTTCAGGCAAACGGCAAGGCAAATCCCTATTACAAGGCAATTCTGTGGGCTGCTGAAAAGGGAATCACCACGGGCTACCCGGGCGGTCTCTTCAAGCCCAACGACACCGTAACGAGAGCGCAGTTCGTGACATTCCTCTGGCGCGCCGAGGGCGAGCCTTCCACAAGCGGCACCGTTGACGGTTTCAAGGATGCTCCGACCATTGCAAATGCCTACAAGGAGGCAATCGCATGGGCGGTTGAGAAGGGCATCACCACGGGCTATAACGACGGCACCTTCCGTCCCAACGCAACCTGCACCCGCTGGGCAGTTGTGCTCTTCATGTATCGTGACATGGGTGATCAATAAAAACTGAAAAATCCCCGGTTTGAGCGTTAATCCGTTCAAACCGGGGATATTTTATTACTCTGTCTTGCGCTTTCCGGCTTCCTCTTCCTCAAGCAAGCGGTAGGCGACCTTGCCCACCAGCGTTTTGGGAAGCTCAGCCCTGAACTCAATGTCGCAGGGCATGGCATATTTGGCGATATATTTGCGGCAATATGCCATGAGCGCGTCTTTGGTTTCCTTCGTGGCGGGAACACCGGGCTTCAGCATGACAAAGGCCTTGACCTTCTGCATTCTGTAGGGGTCGGGAATGCCGATGACACAGCTCATCTGCACAAGCTCGTTTGCGTCGAGAATGTTTTCAAGCTGACCGGGATACACGTTGTAGCCGGAGGAAATAATCATGCGCTTGGCGCGTCCGCGGAAGTAAATGAAGCCCCGGGCGTCCATGATGCCGAGGTCGCCCGTGTGCAGCCATGTGAGCCCGTCGGAGTGACGGCGCAGCGTGTCGGCGGTTTCCTGCGGCTGATTGATGTATTCCTTCATGACCGTAGGTCCCGCAATGACAATTTCGCCCTCCTCTCCGTAGGGGAGCTCCTCGTCCGTGTTGGGTCTGACTATTTTGTAGTAGGTGTCGGGGAAGGGAAGACCGATACTGCCCTCCTTCGCCATGTGATAGGGCGTGAGACAGGAGGCGGTGACGCACTCCGTAAGACCGAAGCCCTCGCGAATCTGAACGGAGGCCTTGTGCTCGGCAAGGAAGCTGTCAAACTTTTTCTTAAGCTCAACGGAAAGAGAATCGCCGCCGGAGAAAACACCCTTGAGGGAGCTGAGGTCGGCGCCGTCCATGGCAGGAATGCGCAGGAGCGCCTCATAAAGCGTGGGTACGCCTGCAATGAAGTTGCATTTGTATTTAACAATCTGCTTTGCGTAGCTTTCCGCGGTGAAGCGGGGAATGAGGATACATCTGCCGCCCTGTGTCAGCATGGTGTGAACGCAGACACCCAGACCGAAGCCGTGGAAAAGCGGCATTGCGGCAAGCATTCTGTCGCCGGGACGGAACATGGGATTTGTGGCGATGACCTGCTGGCTGAGCGCATTGAAATTGAGGTTTGAAAGCAGAATACCCTTTGTGGTGCCGGTTGTGCCGCCGGAGTAAAGAATGACGGCAGGGTCGTCGGAACCGCGTTCAACGCCCCTGAAGCTTCCGTCGGCCATGCGGAGAAAATCGTTCCAGTAAATAACGGGAGCGTCGTCCGGCAGCTTTTTGGTTTTGCGGCCCTCAGTGAGCCCGTAGCCCGCTTTTATGTGTACGGGAAGCTCATCTTTAACGCTTGTAATGATGAGGTTTCTGAGACCCGTGTTGCCTCTCACATCGGCAAATTTTCCGTAGAACTGGTCAAGCGTGATGGCGGTGACAGACTTGGATTCGTTGAGGAAAAACTCAATTTCCTTTTCGGCGGAAAGCGGGTGGATCATATTGCATATTCCGCCTGCGAGATTGACGGCGTAGAACATTTTAACCGCCTGGGGACAGTTGGGCATGGCAATGGTAACGCAGTCGTTTTCTCTCACGCCGAGAGAGTGCAAAGCGTCTGCGCAGCGCCGTATTTCCTTTAAAAAGGTCTTGTATTTTGTGGCCTTTCCCATGAAGTCAAAGGCGATGAAATCCGGATACTTTTCCGCGATTTTTTCAACCGCCTGAAACATGGTGCCGCGGAAGTAGCTGAGCGTGAAGGGCACGTCGCCGAGCTGCTCCCTCCAGGGAGCTTTTACATTGGATACGTCCATTTAATGTCCTCTTAAGCTGCGAATAATTAATCTGATAATATAACAATCATAACCTAAAGTCAATGAACATAGAACTGCCGCGGATTTTGAAATCCACGGCAGTTTGAGACTGTCAAAAACTCTATCATCGGCATAAAAGACTATAGAGCAGCGGGGGAGCTCGAGGGGGCAAGGCCCGCCTCTATTGGATTGCCGCCACAAAAAGCCTTGATTTTCAAGGCTTTTTCTATAAACTGCCTGAGCTTTGCTCATGCAGTTTGCTTTATCGAAGCTGTACGCAGTAATAGGCAAGAAGATAGACCTTTTCGGTTTTGTAGGCATTCCAGACCTGGTCGGCCATATCCTCGGGAAGCCCGCTTTTGCGGAGTATGGAGCGGATTTCCTCAATGATCTCCTGCATATCGTCGTCGCAGGCCTCCTCAAGCTCATAGAACCTGTCGCAATGGAGGTAGGAATAAACCATAAGACTGCGGTATTTGCCCTCGGGCTGAGCCTCAAAGTCGGCACGCATTTCCGCAACAAGCGCGTCAAGCCGCGCCATGTGAACATACTTTACGGCTTCGATCTCTGCCGCGGCAAGCGTCAGCTTATAGCTTCCGGTGTCAACGGTACCCGCCTTGCGCAGAACCTCCTTTGCCACCTCGCGATAGCTTATTTCATCGTTGATTATGGCGTCTGCGGAGTCCTCAAATATGGAGTAATCCCAGTTTTTCGTATTGGCGGACAATATGTCATCAATCTGACTGTGATAGTTGCCGGCGATGGTGAGAATTTCCGAGCTTTCGGAGGTGTGGGAAATCACATAGGACTTCAGCAGGTCATACTGCGCCCATACAAAGCCGCCCGCAACGGCGGCAAGAATGAGCATGATGTAGATGAAAGCTTCAAGAAGTCTTTTTTTGGGACTCTTTTTAAGCTTGTTTCTGGGATTTTCCTCAACCTTTTTAAGCGCTTCGGTTTCGGGAAGAACACCTGTGTCCAGGAATTTCTTGTACTCATCGCAGACGGCGTTTGCCTCGCCGAACATGACCATGCGTCCCTTGTTCAGCCACAGCACCTTGTTGCACTGCTGGCGCACGGTGGAAAGGCTGTGGGAAACGATAAGCGCCGTGGTTTTGCCGTTGCCGATGATTTCATTCATGCGCTCCTGACTCTTCTTTTTGAAATCACCGTCGCCTACGGCAAAGACCTCGTCAAGAATGATGATGTCGGGCTCGACCATGCTGGCGATGGAGAAGGCAATTCGGGATTTCATGCCCGAGGAGAGAGTGCGGAAGGGATTGTCCTCAAATTCGCGCATATCCGCGAAGTCGATGATTTCATCGTACTTTGAGTCAATAAATTCTTTTGAATAGCCGAGAAGGGCGCCGCGGAGGTAAACGTTTTCCTTAACGGTCATCTCGCGGTCAAAGCCGGCGCCAAGCTCAAGCAGAGCACAGAGCTTGCCCTCACGGGTAATCGTGCCGCTTGCGGGAGTCAGCGTTCCGCTGACGGCCTTCATGGTGGTGCTTTTGCCTGCACCGTTGCGGCCGATTACGCCCAGCATATCGCCCTGCTGAAGACTGAAGGAGAGATTCCTCAGCGCCCAGAAGGTGTTGGATTTCTTGTTCTTCTTAAACAGTCCCAGCACCAGCTCAGCGGTGGACTGGGAGGTGTTTTTGCGGTACTGGACGGAAACGTTGTCCAGAGTGAGAACGGTTTTTCTTTCTTCCATCACGCACCTCCTTAGACGAACAGTGCGATGCGGTCACGGCTTATGCGGTAGGTAAACCAGCCGATGAGCATGCAGAACAGCGTCATGCCTGCCAGCACCAGATGATAGGAGATGGAGGGCACGGTGGAATGAATGATGAGCTGGCGGAAATAATCAATGCACATATACAGGGGGTTGCACAGCAGAAGTCTGCGCATGATACCCGGCAGAATGCTCACGTCATAGAAAATGGCGGAGGCGTACATGATTATACGGCACAGCACGGGATAGAGATAGTTGATATCCCTGAAGAATATGTAGAGGGTGGACAGCAGCATACCAAGACCGTAATTTATGAGGAAAAGGCAGACGATCGGGTACAGAAGCAGCAGGAAATTCGTGCGGAAAGCAATGCCGTCAACCGCGACAAACACGAAGAACACCAGAAGGGAAACGAGAAAGTTAATAAAGCTTGCGGCGCTGTGGGACAGCAGGAAAAAGTGCTTGGGCACGGGAACCTTGCTGTAAATAGCTGCGTTGTTGTAAAGAACATTCATGGAGCCTCTGGTGGAGGTGGAGAAATAGTTGAACAGCAGCAGACCGCAGAACAGATAGATGGTGTAGTGGGGCATATTGCGTCCGAAGAAGGTGCCGAATACCAGGTCCATGGTCAGCAGCAGAAGCAGAGGCGACAGAGCGCTCCAGAGTATGCCGAAGGCTGTGCGCTTGTACTTTTTTACAAAGTCACGCCTTATAAGCTCGGAGAGCAGAAAGCGGTTATTGAATTTTTCTTTCTTGTCAGATGTCATACAGATGTCTCCACATGAAAATCATAGAATAGAAATAAAAATGCTATACCAACATTAAAAGATAGTATAGCATAATAATATTAATTTTTCTACATCAATTTTTGCCCAGAAACTCGTTGTAATCCTCGGGGGAGTTGAAATCGCGGGTGGAATTGTCAACGCGGATAAAGCAGGGACCGATTTCCCTGCCCTCAAGCCCCATTCCTGTGTAATGGTGGTAAACCTGCCAGCCCTTGCAGGAGGGCATTTCTCCGCTTGCTGCCATTTCACGAACGGAGTAAAAGCTTTTTTTAAATGCCTCGCCGTCACGGATAAGCACGGCGCAGATGCTCTTTTCGCTTCCGAAGAATACAACGGGGAGAAAGCCGCGGTTTGCAATGACGGTGTCGACGGTTTTTTCCTCGTAGTAAACATCGCCGTAGAGAAAGCAGACGTTGTCGGAAATAAGCTCCGCGGTGAAGCGGTCAATTTCCAGCACGTTGTTTTTCGGCTCATAGCGCAGGGCGCCCTCCACCTCAAAGGCGGGGTTGTGGGAGGTGATTATGACCTCTGCCTCTGCGTCCTTCTCGTGCAGAAGCCGCACGGTGCGCTGCAGCAGCGTTTCGCCGCCGATGCGGATCTCGTGCTTCTCGTGCCCCATATAGTGATTCCAGCGGCTGCCCTTGCCGTCAGCCATTATGATATATTTCATTTGATTATATCGTGCTCGCGGTAGAACTGACCGAGCCTGCCGTAGCGCTGGGGACCCCAGAGCTGAATGATGTTGACACCGGAGGAGGTGTTGGCCTCGATTACGGTAAAGCCGTCCCGGGTGGGAAGAATGTCCCAGGCGATTATCTCAAGATAGGGGAAGTTTTTGGAAACCTCAAGAACGCCGTCCTTGATGCCCTCCCAGTTGGGAATGACAACGCCCTTGATTGCCGCGTGCGTATCGGGGTGGGTTTCATAAACCTCAAGATTGTGCAGAGTGCGTGCCTCGCTCATTTCGCCGGTTTCGATGTTTATGCAGGCAACAAGACCGCCGCGGCTGCCGTTGTCAACGGAACCCGTCCAGCCTGCGCCGATGCGCTGCACGGCAAAGAAAAGCTCAAATTCCTTTGTTTCTGCAGAACGCAGGACTATCATGCGAATGGTGTTTGCACTGGGGGCATAAATCCTGTTGAGGTAATCCGCCTGTGATGCGTATGCGCAAACCAGGACGTCCTTTTTACCTTCGAACAGACGGAGAATTTTTCCGCTGTCGCAGGGCTCATCATTGCAAGAATAGCCCTCGGCGGTTTTCCTTACAATATGAATGCCTTTGCCCTTGCCTGCGCCAACGGGCTTGACTACATAAGCGCCCACCTCGTCCAGCAGCTCAAGAAGGTCCTTGCTGCAGCTGAAGCTTCTGCCGTTCATACCGGCAAAGCGGCCGTTCTTGGTTACACAGTAAAGCTTGGGAGTCGAACAGTAGCGCTCTATGATCTGAGTGAAAACCACCTTGTTGTTGAGCATATTGCTGTAGGGGTTGTTGATGGAACGGGAGCGGTACCAGTCAAACTCGGAAAGGTACTGCTTCTTGTCATTGTGCTTAAAGTCGTAAAGGGCGACCTGGTCAACCATATAGCCGCCGAAAACGGCGTGCCAAAGACGCTTGTGAAGGGGAACTTTGAAGTGATTAGGTGCGAACAGTATCCTCGTCACCCAGAGCACCATCAGCTTTATTTTGGCGAGCAATGCTCTCAGAAATTGCATCATGTTTATCTCTCTCCAGACAATCAATAATAAGCTCGGAAATCTTGTCCGTCGCTCTGCCGTTTAAATCCGGAAGATATTTTTTGCGGAAGCGGCTGTAATTTTCATAATCGTAATCGCCCTTTTCGATGGCGGCGAAAAGCTCCTTGGGGTCCCGGTAAACGCTTCCGGGAAATTCATCTGACAGCACAACGTTAAGACCGTTGTGGGCGATGTAATCCTCGTAATCGAAGGGGTAGAAAAACACGGGCTTGCCGAGGACGGCGGCCTCGATGGTAATGGCGGAATAGTCGGTGATGACGCAGTCACACACCGAAAGCAGAACGCCTGTGGGCAGCTTGCTGCAGGTAAAGGCGGGACGCACGGTTTCCATGTCAAGCTGCTGGTTGGGGTGACGCTTGACCACAAGAATGCTTCGGCCGTTTTTGAAATCAAAGGCATCGCGCAGAGCACTGGTGTCAAGAATGTGTCCCTTGCGGAAGGTGGGAGCGTAAAGAATGATTTTTTTGTTTTTCAGCCACGGATAAGTCTTGTTGAAAAGCTCACGGCAGGCCTGCTGATTTTCGCGCAGGGCATCCATACGGGGCAGACCCACGTTGTAAAGAACGCTTTCGTCAACATCGAAAGAGGCGCAGTAGAAGGGGTTGAAGGCTCTGCCGCCTGCGATGATGACATCGTAATTGCGGTGCATACGCATCTCTTTGGCAATCATCTCGCTTCTGCCGAGCTTCTTGCCGAGGGACTGGTAGCCCGATTTCTTGATTTTTCCCATGGCGTGCCACATCTGAATGACTGCGAGCCTGTCCTTATGCTTCAGAACGGAAACCGCAGGCCAGTAGCCGTCAAGCACGCAGGCACCGGAGGTGGCAAGGTGGCGCATGCTTTTAAGCGTGGCACCGGCAAAGCGAAGCATGCTGGACGCATTGCTGTCGGCCCTCTGGGTAATCATGATAATTTTTATGTCGGGCTTAAGCTCCTCCAGCCTTGATTTAAGGCAAAGAAAATCTTCTGTGGGAGTGTCGGACTGGCGGCTTAAAAATACAACCTTGTTGCTGTCGGTGGGGAAAAGCTTCATGAAAAAATAGATGAAATTCATCAGCCATCGCAGCAGAATTACGGCAATTTTCATATTACTCCAATTCTAACCCTGAAGGTTAATGGCGCGAATATAATCGCTGTACAGTCTGGGACCTGAGCTGCCCTGAAATGCTGCAGGTCATTATAAACTCAAGTCTACACTATTTTACAATTATTTTCACTATACTTCAAGAATAACTTGTAAACAAATATAAAAATGAACGCGCTGGCTTGAAATACCGCATGCGTTGTGATAGTATTTCTCATGATATGCTACCATCAGCATACTATTGTGATTTTGCGTTTCAAAATTATTTCATATTTATAGAGGAAAAAGAAAAATGAAACTGAAAAAGTGGATAAAGAAGCTTATCAAAAGACTGTTTTTCAGTAAAGAGGAGTACTCCAGGTTTAAAATGACGGAAACCTTCCAGCACTTCAGACGCTTCCTCATCGACCGCCACTTCTTTAAGGATTTCAAAAAAGGCGAGTACGCAACTGTAAAAGCAAAAAAGATGAATTACCGTATGGAGCGAAGCGGAGAGCTTACCGATGCCAAAAAGGAAGCACTGCTCGGCAAGATATTCGAGAAACAGCACGGCTATCCCATAGACTTCCGTGAACCCAAGACCTTCAACGAGAAGCTTATGTGGATGAAGCTCTATTATCAGGAGCCGCTCATTACCAAATGCTGTGATAAGTTTGCCGTAAAGGACTATGTTACCCGCATGGTTGGCGGGGAATATGTTGTGCCCACCATAAATAGCTGGACAAACGCAGGTCAGATCGACTTTGACGCGCTGCCCGACAGATTTGTACTCAAGGTCAACTGGAGCAGCGGCTATCTGAAGATAGTCAAGGACAAGTCCGAGCTTGATATTGACGCAACCCGCCGCCAGTTCGCAAACTGGATCAAGCCTTACAGAAACTCCTATTATCAGACATTTAACTGGGGCTATAAGAACATGCCCCCCATTATCTTCGCGGAAGAATACATCGAGCAGGCCGATGAGCAGGTTTATGACTATAAGTTCTTCTGCTTCAAGGGCAGGGTTGACAGCCTCTTTATCGCAACAGACCGACAGGACAAGAACAAGCCCACAACCTTCGATTTTTACGATGCGGACTTCAAGCCCATTGACGTTACCTACGGCGGTCATGCCCATGTAAAGACTCCTCATCAGAAGCCCAAAAACTTCGAGAAGATGAAGGAAATTGCCGCAAAGCTCTCGGAGCCCTTTCCCTTTGTCCGTGTGGACTTCTATGACCTCGGCGACCGCGTTTATGTCGGCGAAATGACCTTCTACTCAGGCGGCGCCCTGCTGTCCTTTGAACCGGTTGAATGGGACAGAAAGTACGGCGACATGATAACCCTGCCCGACAAGGTGATTCAGAACACGGAGGACTATTTCGACCCCCTGACTCCCAAGGAAGCCTACATGATGGAGACGAGAATCACCCGCGAAATGCAGCGTATGTACTGTCTGCAGAAGGCATACGCACAGATGGGTTATCTGCCCGACCTTGACGATCCGAAGAGCTTTAACGAAAAAATCATCTGGCTGGCGCTGAATTACCAGAATCCCGACATAAGAATTGCCGCGGATAAGTTCAGAGCAAAGGAGTACATATCCGCCAAGGTTGGTGAGCAGTATGTTGTTCCTCTGCTCGGTGCCTATGACGATATTTCCGAGGTGGATTTTGCCGCTCTTCCCAACAAGTTTGTTGCAAAGTCAAACTGCGGCTGGGGCAGCGACCAGGTTATCCTTGTTTCCGATAAGTCAACATACTGCCTTGATCATCTGAAGGTTATGATGACAACCTGGCTTTATCCCTGGTGTACCTACTACTATCAGAATATGTGCATCACCGATGAGAAGATTGCACCCAAGATTGTTATTGAGGAGATGCTTGAGGCTGAAGAGGGCGGCAGCGTTGATGACTACAAGTTCTACTGCTGCAACGGCGAGCCCAAGTTTGCCCTTATCGTGAGTGACCGCAAGGCAAAGACGCAGACAAGAACCTTTGTGGACATGGACTGGAACTGTATTCCCGTCATGCGCAAGGGCAAGAGTACTGCGGCAAAGCCCAAGAAGCCCAGGAAGCTCAAGGAAATGATGAAGCTCTGCAGGATTCTTGCAAAGGATTTCCCGCTTGTGCGAATTGACTTCTATGAAGTCAGCGGCAGAGTTTACGTCGGTGAGCTGACCTTTACCCCCGGTATGTTCCTCGGCTTCAAGCCCATTGAGATGGACTACAAGCTCGGCGAATGCCTCGACCTCAGCGCTTATATGAACAAGTAATCATTAAAAGAAGGACAGTTTTCTGTCCTTCTTTTTCGTTTTATCAAAGTCTGCGGCGCTGTTGCGTTTTCGCACGAAACGGGGTATAATAATTTCGTGAGATAAGGAGGCAAAGGCATGACTGACGGCTACGGAAGAAAAATTGAATACCTGCGTATGTCCGTTACAGATGCCTGCAATCTCCGATGCGGCTACTGTATGCCCGAGGGCATCAAACCCTGCTGTAACTGCAAAAATAACCTCAGTGCCGACGAGCTTGCGGAAATCGCAGAAGCTGCCGCGGAGCTGGGCGTGAAAAAGCTCCGCATCACCGGCGGAGAGCCGCTGGTGCGAAGCGATATTGTGGAGCTTTCGCGCCGGCTTGCCGCAATTGACGGCATTGAGGATATTTCAATGACCACCAACGCAACACTGCTTGCGCCCATTGCCGAAGAGCTTTACGATGCGGGCATTCACAGAATAAACATCAGCCTTGACACACTTGACAGGGAAAAATACTCACGCATTACCTGCGGAGGAAAGCTTGAAGCTGCGATCGAAGGTATCCGGGCGGCAATGAAAGCAGGAATGAATCCCGTTAAGCTCAACACGGTGATCATAGGCGGAGTGAATGACGAAGAGATCGAGGCTCTTGCTCAGCTCACGGTGGATTATCCCCTTGAGCTCCGCTTCATTGAGCTAATGCCCATGGGACACACCTCGGACTTCGGGAAAGAGGCATATATGCCCAACACCGTTGTGCTTGAAAAGCTGCCCCGGCTTACACCGCTTGAAAGCGAAAAGCACTCCGTCGCAAAGCTTTACAGTCTGCCCGGTGCAAAGGGCAAAATCGGACTTATCAGTCCTCTGAGCAAGCATTTCTGCGCTGAGTGCAACCGCCTGCGCCTTACCGCCGACGGCTGCATAAAACCCTGCCTGCACTCTGCCGATGAGATTTCCGTAAGAGGACTCCACGGCGACGAGCTCAAGGAAAAAATCCTTTACGCCGCAGGCAGAAAACCGAAAATGCACGTTGAACTTTCCGCAACGGCTCACAGCAAATCCAAACGCAGCATGAACCGTATCGGAGGATAAAGCCGTAAGGGACAGGAAAAATGGAAAAAGACGTTTTGGAAAAAATGCGTATGAACAGCCGTGAAGATGCGGTTGCGTTTTTGAAAAGCATATGGAGCGAGAAGCCCAAGCCGTGTCCGTACTGCGGAGGGAAGCTGGATTTTCTGCACAAAAAAGCAAAGAAGGACAACAGCGACTGGATCTGCACAAAGTGCGGTGCCCGTTTTGACGCAATAAAAATTCTGAATGAACTGAATGAACGGTAAATTTCAGTTTTACCGACACAAAAAATCACCCGCTGAAGTGGAAAACAAATTCCGGTTCAGCGGGTTTGTTTTTATCAAAAAAGCCCTGTGCCACGAACATCTTTATGGCTACTGCGGGGCAGAATTTAAACGTATTTGTCTAAACCTATCTGTCATTCTGAGGAGCATAGCGACGAAGAATCCCCTTATTAATATGAGATTCTTCGCTTCGTTAATATGAGATTCTTCGCTTCGCTCAGAATGACAAGGCGGTGGCGGACTGCACAGACAGCAAAAAGCAGAGGCTCGCTTAAGCCTCTGCTTTTTTTGCGCTTCTTTTATATTCCGACGGAACGTCGTAAAGTGTTTCATGCTCGTTGAGGGCGGTCTCCCTCAAATCGAAGGCACCGCCGCTGCGACACCATTCGTAAGCAGCGCCAATGGCTATACGCACACCGAGAGTGACAATGTCCTCAGGCTTGTTTTGGTTACGGATAATGCCCTGCGCCTGACAGTTGCGGATAAGCTTTACAAACCAGTCGTTGAAGGCGTAGAACAGGTCAAACAGTCCCGCGGGCTTTTCCAGCTCCAGAGCAAACAGCGTTCCCGTAAGCTCCGGGCCGAAATCCACGGCAAGACTCAGATAGCGGTCATACAGCAGCCATATCCGGTCAAGGTCGTTCTTTGCCTCCAGCAGCTGTGCGAAAACCGCCTGATAATCTTCCTTAAGGTTTTTCATCATGTAAAGGACAATTTCGTCCTTGCCGGCGAATATGCTGTAAAATGAGGAACGGGGAACATCTGCCTCACGGCATATATCGCTGACGGAAACATTGCTGTAGCCCGTAGTTTTAAACAGCTTAAGCGCGGCGCTTAAAATGGCGTCTGTGTTTTTTGAGCTGGAAGCGGACATAAAATCACCTCTTGGACAATTGTACAAACCATGTGTACAGAATAACATAGTTTGCCCAAAGTGTCAAACATATATTCAAAACAGTTGTCAGAAAGCTGTCGGAGAAATTAGGGAAAACATAGATTTTGCCGAGCGTTCTTGACGAAAAAACATTGATATTTTATTATTTTTAAGGATTATTGTTTTTAATACTAATACGAAAGGATATATAACTATGGCATACGAAAAGCTGTTATCCCCGCTGAAAATCGGTACTATGGAGCTCAGAAACCGCACCGTAATGACTGCAGCTGAAGTGAGCCTCGGACAGACCAACGGCTGCCCCACGGAAAAGCTCATGGACTACTATGAAGAGCGTGCAAAGGGCGGCGTTGCACTGATTATCCCCGGCGTTACCCGTGTAAACGACAACTGGGCTGCCTCTACCTACACCCAGCTTGCCATGAGCCACGATTACCATATCGAGCCCATGCGTGAGTTTGCAAACAGGATCCACAAGCACGGCGCAAAGCTGGGCATTCAGCTCCATCACCCCGGCAGACAGGGCTATTCCGCATCTATTCACTCTCTGCCCATGGTAATCCCCATGGTTAAGGTGTTCCCCGGCCTCATCAATCCCATTTACAGGTGTACCCCCATTCTCAACAGGCTTGAGAAGGACGCAAAGCTCTGGCCCGTACAGACTCCTACCGCAATTGAGCTTGCAAATCACGGCGCAATGAAAATAAAGAGCATGAGTCACCGTCAGGTAAAGAAGCTTGTGCAGGATTTCGTCGATGCCGCAGAGCGCTGCTATAAGGCAGGCGTTGACGTGGTTGAGCTTCACGGCGGCCACGGCTATATAATTCAGCAGTTCCTTTCCCCCAACACCAACCAGCGTACCGACGAGTACGGCGGCTGCTTCGAAAACCGTATGCGTTTCGTCACCGAAATCGTCAGAGGTATCCGTGACCGCTGCGGCGAAGATTATCCCATTATGGTCCGCCTTACCGCCGACGAAATGTACGCACGCATCGGCAAGCCCGGCAAGGGCTACGACATTACGACCGGCAAGAAGATCGCAAAGCGCCTTGAAGAGCTGGGCGTAAATGCAATCAACGTAACCTCTGCCTGCTATGACGCATACAACTACTGGCTGGAGCCCACCGCCTTCGAGCCCGGCTGGAGAAAGTATCTCTGCGAAGAAATCAAGAAGGTCGTCAGCATTCCCGTAGGCGGCGCAGGTGTTATCCGCACTCCCGCCCAGGCTGAGAAGCAGCTTCAGGAGTGCTCTCAGGACTTCATCGGCTCTGCCCGTACCTTCATCTGCGATCCGCACTGGGTAAAGAAGGCCGAGGAGGAGCGCCCCGAGGAAATCCGCCGCTGCATCGGCTGCCTGAACTGCATCCGCTCCTTCATGACAAACGCATGGGTGGGCAAGGCCTGCGAGTGCGCTTTGAACGTGGGCATGGGTCATGAGAAGGAATACGCCAATATGCCCAGGGACGGCGCAGACCGCAAGATCGTCGTCATCGGCGCAGGTCCTGCGGGACTCACCGCAGCACAGACTATGGCAATGCGCGGCTTTGACGTAACCGTACTTGAAAAGGCAGAGAAGCCCGGCGGTCAGGTCATCACCGCATCTGCCTGCAACCTGAAGGATAAGCTGTATTGGTCCATCGAAGACCTCATGGTCAATGCACAGAAGGCAGGCGCAGAGGTTAAGCTGGGGGTCACCGCCACAGCGGAATCCGTTGCGGAGATGAAGCCCTACGCGGTTGTTGTCGCAGTGGGCGGCGTTCCCGTGCGTCCCAAGTCTATTCCCGGTCTTGACCGTGACAATGTCTGCGTTGCTCCCGAAATCATCATGAAGGATAAGGTCATCAAGGACAAGAAGGTCGTTGTCGTAGGCTCCGGCATGACGGGTCTCGAAACCACCGAGATCCTCAATGAAGACGGCAACTCCGTAACCATAATCGAGATGGCACCCGAGCTTGCACCGGGCACCTGGTTCCAGCTTGTTGACGATGAGATGGAGCGTATCTCCAAGTACGACACCAAGATCATGCTGGCCACCAAGCTTCTGGGCGTTGATGACGGCGGCGTTAGCATTGAAGACGTAGCCACCGGCGTAAAGAGCAAGCTTGAGGCTGACGAGGTGGTTCTGTCCCTGGGCGTCCGTCCCGCAGTAGGCAACCTTGTAACCGAGCTTGTGGCAAAGGGCGTTAAGAAGGTCGTCACCGTGGGTGACGCAAAGAAGAGCGGCACCATTGCAGACGCGTGCCACAGCGCATTTGACACCGTTATGACCATTAAGTAATCAGGAGAAAAAACATGATAGAGAATAAAACCATAGTACTTACCGGCGCGTCCAGCGGCATTGGTCTCGAGTTTTTGAGACTTCTTGATCAGGGCAAGGGCAACAGAATTCTGGCAGTTTCCAGAAACGCAAGCAAGAAAATTTTCGCAGACGAGTTCAAGTCCGATGTCACCGTGTTCGATGCCGACACCTCCACCAAGGAAGGCGTTGACTCCGTTTTTGCAAAGGCAGAGGAGCTTTTTGGCAAGATAGACCTGTATTATCAGAACTCCGGCTATCCCTATTACGAGGTTTTCGACTATGAGGATTGGGATCGTCTGAGCCGCATCTTCCAGGCTAACACCATCGGACCCGCTTACACCTATGTAAAGTATAAGCACCATCTTGCAGGCCGCGAGGGTCATCTTGCATACACCGTATCCGCAATCGGAACTATGGCAATGCCCGGCTACGCACTTTACTCCGCATCGAAATTCGGTCTTGAGGGTTTCCAGGAGGGTATCCGCCTTGAAATGCCAAAGAACATGAAGCTCACCTGCCTGTATCCCGTGGCTACCGACACAAACTTCTTCGTAACCGCCGCTGACGGCGTTGTGTTTGAAAAGCCCTTCCCCGTACAGCGTCCCACCGTTGTTGCAAAGAAGATGTACAGGGGCATTGAGAAGAACAAGAAGAAGGTATCTCCCTGCTTCCTCTTCGGTTTATCCAAGGTCCTCATGACCGTCTTCCCCCCTGTGCGCACTATTTACTGGAAGCTCGAAAAGAAGAAGCTCGACCGCTTTGTCATCAAGATGAGAAAGCTCGGCAAGTACGAATAATAAGAAACAAAAACGCAGCACGAAGTGCTGCGTTTTTGTTTCTTATTAATGCGGCGTCAGGTTGCTTTTTCCGCAATTTTTGCGCCGTACTTTATGGGCGTTTCGATAAGCTTCCTTGTGAGCTCAAAAATCTCCTCATGCAAATCAATAACGCCTTTTTCAAGCAGAAGAACAATCGTTGAGCCGCCGTACTGGAACATACCCTTTTCGTCACCGCGGCGTATTGCTCCGGCGCCGTGATGGTTGACTATTCTTCCCACAAGGCAGGCGCCCACCTCAATCTGAACTATGTCACCGAAGTGCTTTGTGTGCAGAATGCAGTATTCACGGCTGTTCTGACGGTAGACGGGGTTATGAAGGGAAACAAGAGGCATTACTGGATTGTATCTGCCTTTGATGAAACGGTTTTCGCTCTTGCTGCCGTCATCGAGATAGCAGTAGCGGTGGTAGTTGTCAACTCCGAGGCGAAGCACAAGACAGATGCCGTTTTCATAGCGCTGCGCAAGCTCGGAATCCTTTATCAGCTCCTTGACGGTGTAAAGGCACTGCTTGACGGAGAATTTGCAGTCGGGGCTGAGGCGGTAGGCGGAGAGCATACCGTCGCAGGGAGAGATAAGAGTGTCGCCGTCATAGTCCACGGGACGAAGCTCGGGTCTTATACGCCGTGTGAAGAAGTCGTTGAAGCAGCGGTAATCCTCCTTCACATAGTCTTCCACCCGGATATTGTTCTTTTTGATAAAGCCCTTTATAAGCGGTCTGGAAAGTCCCGTGTCCATGAACTTTCCCGCAACGACGGAAACAAAGGGATTGGTTACAAGCCATTTGAGAGGTCTGCCGGCTTTCTTGTTGAAAATGAAATTAACACCTTTGGAATCGGACTTTACGGGGCTCATATTTTTCTCCCTCATATTTCTTGTAATTATTTCTAAAAAAACAATGATTCCGCTGACGATAAGGGGAAGGAAGAAGGAAATGCCGCGGCTGAGAATATCAAGGGACGTGGCATCAGATGTAATGCTGCCAAAGCCCTGTATCAGCAGGAAGTCGGAGATTCCGACGGCACCGGGAATGGGCATGGCGTTAGAGCCGAGGATTGCGAGAGTCTGAGCAGAAAGTGCGTCAACAATACCCGAGTAGCTTCCGCCGAAGCCGAGGAAGATACACACGGGAACGCAGATTACGGACATGCGCTGGGCAAGGTTGCAGGCAAGAACACGGCGGGGCAGCTTCCTTTCATGGCGGAGCTGCTGTCCGCAGCTTTTGTACTGCTCAATGGTGTGGACAAGTTTTGCCCGCTTTTCCTCATAGTATTTCAGAATGTGAAGCTTACACAGAAGATTAAGACCCCAGTCACAGATTCTGAGCACAGCCCTGTCCTTAAACATGCACAGAACGTATAACCATGTAAGTACAATCTGCACCAGAGTGCCTACGATAATGCAGATTTTGGAGAAGGTGTCAAGGCTGAGAAATAGAGAAGGGTTGATGATGAAAAACAGTATTCCGATTATGAGAAGGGAAGCTGTGTACATTATAAGGTTGAGCAGAAGCGCCATTGCGGAAACCGCTGCGGACATACCGCGGTTTGACATCACAAAAAGCGCCGCCGGCTGACCGCCTGCAGCAGTGGGGGTTATTCCTGAAAAATAAAAGTCTGTTGCGGAGTAAAGCAGGGCATGTCTGTGCTTAATGGGCGCGCCGAAGAATTTGCAGGTGCAGCGCAGACCAAGGGCCTCAAAGAAGATATAGCCGAAGGAAAAGACGATTGCAAGTATAATCCATATGGGACTTGTATTGCGCACCATTTCCCTGAAATCACGGAAGCTGAAATCACCGGAGCTGCTCACAACAACGTTCAGCGTGACAACGCTGAGCACAACGAGAACCAAAAGCCATATTAAGTTCTTCAGGGATTTACTCATTGAGCGGTTCCTCTACAATAATATACAAATAGAATTTGCCATGCTGTCACTATACAGTCAAGCGGCTGATTTGTCAACACCGGGAAAATCTCTTGACAATTTATTGCCGCACGGAATATACTTGCAGAATACTGTAAGTATATAATTTATGAGGAGGATCTGCTATGAAAAACGTCACAGAAATGTTCGGATCAATGGTTTTCAACGATTCCGTAATGCAGGCAAGACTGCCGAAGGAAATTTACAAGCAGGTCCAGTGCTCCATAAAGGAAGGTCAGCGCCTCGACCGCGAAACCGCCGATGTGGTGGCAAACGCCATGAAGGACTGGGCAATCGAAAAGCGCGTCACCCATTTCCCCCACTGGTTCCAGCCTATGACAGGTATCACCGCCGAAAAGCATGACAGCTTCATTTCCCCGGTCGAAAACGGCAGAGTCATCATGGAGTTTTCGGGAAAAGAGCTCATTCAGGGCGAGCCGGACGCCTCCAGCTTTCCCCACGGCGGTCTGCGTGCCACCTTTGAGGCCCGCGGCTATACCGCCTGGGACCCCACCTCCTATGCCTTCATCAAGGACGGAGTGCTCTGCATTCCCACCGCCTACTGCTCATATACGGGCGAGGCTCTCGATAAGAAAACTCCGCTTCTGCGCTCAATGGAGGCGCTTAACAGACAGTGTCTGCGCGTGCTGAAGCTTTTCGAAAACGAGAGCGTTGCCGCCGTGCGCCCCACTGTAGGTCCCGAGCAGGAATATTTCCTCATAGACAAGGAAATGTACGAAAAGCGCAAGGACCTTATGTACACGGGCCGAACCCTCTTCGGCGCAAAGCCTCCCAAGGGGCAGGAGCTTGAGGACCATTACTTCGGCACCATCAAGCCCCGTGTCGCCGCGTTCATGGGCGAGCTTGACGAGGAGCTGTGGAAGCTGGGCGTGCTTGCAAAAACCGAGCACAACGAGGCCGCGCCCGCACAGCACGAGCTTGCGCCCATATACACCACAAACAACATTGCCGCCGACCACAATCAGATTACCATGGAGCTTATGCAGAAGCTTGCCCGCAAGTATGATATGGTATGCCTGCTCCACGAAAAGCCCTTTGAGGGACTCACGGGCAGCGGCAAGCACAACAACTGGTCAATCACCACCGACACGGGCGTAAATCTTTTTGAGCCCGGCGAAACCCCCTATGAAAACGCCCAGTTCCTGCTGTTTTTCTGCGCCGTAATCAAGGCGGTTGACGATTATCAGGATATGCTTCGCGTGTCCGTCGCCAGCGCCTCAAACGACCGCCGTCTCGGTGCTGCCGAGGCACCTCCCGCAATCGTTTCGCTCTATGTGGGCGACGAGATCGCGGAGATACTTGATGCCGTTGAAAAGGGCGCCTCCTATGACGGCAAGGAGAAGGAGCAGATCAAGGTCGGCGTTCACGTTCTGCCCAAGTTCCCCAGAGATACCACCGACCGCAACCGCACCTCACCCTTTGCCTTTACGGGCAACAAGTTTGAGTTCCGCATGACCGGCTCCAGCGTTTCTATTTCCGGCAGCAATGTGGTTATCAACACCGCTGTGGCGGAATCCCTCCGTCAGTTTGCCGATGAGCTGGAAAATTCGGAGGATTTTGAAAATGACCTGCATGAGCTGCTCAGCCGCGTGATCCGCGACCATAAGCGCATTATCTTTAACGGCAACGGCTACGGCGAGGAATGGGTCAGGGAGGCCGAGAGACGAGGACTTCTCAACCTTCCCGCAACTCCCGACTGTGTGCCTTACTATCTCCACGAAAAGAATGTTGAGCTTTTTGCGCGCCACAGCGTTTACAGCGAAATTGAGCTTGCCTCGCGCTACAAGATGAAGCTTGATACTTACTCCAAGGTGCTTCGCATTGAGGCGCTTACCATGCAGGAAATGGTGCGGCAGGATATTCTGCCCGCTGCCAGCGCCTACAGCAAGACGCTTGCCGATGCCGTGATTTCCAAAAAGGCAATCGGCGTGGAATACGGCTTTGAGGCGGAAAACGCAAGGAGAATAAGCAGACTGATTTCCGAGGCCGCAGGTGAGGCCGAGGCGCTCGACAGCGCAATAAGCGAGGTCGAAACCGTCACCGAATGCTACACACGCGCCATGGCATATAAGAACGAGGTGCTTCCCGCCATGGAAGCTCTCCGTGAAACCGTGGACACGTTGGAAAGCATAACCGCAAAAGCCTTCTGGCCCTATCCCGCCTACGGCGATATACTTTTCAGCGTGAAATAAAACAAATCCCACCGCAAAAGCGGTGGGGTTTGTTCTTTGTGAAGAGGTTTTCAGCGTAGCCTGTCATTCTGAGCGAAGCGAAGAATCTGAAAAAACACGGTGCCGAAGCACCGTGTTTTTCAGATTATTCTTGCTTATTTATACATCTCAATGAGACGCTGCAGGTGCTCGTAGCGGGCCTTTGCGTTCTCTTCGGAAGCCTCGAACAGAGTGCCTGCACGCTCGGGGAACTCGCGGGTCAGGCGGCTGTAACGTGCCTCGTTCATGAGGAAGTCACGGTAACCGTCACTGGGAGCCTTGGAGTCAAGAGCGAACTTGCCGTTCTCTGCTGCGGGGTTGTAGCGGAAGAGGTTCCAGTAGCCGCACTCAACAGCCTTCTTCATCTCAGCCTGGCAGTTGGTCATGCCGCCCTTGATGGAGTGCATTTCGCAGGGAGCGTAGGCGATGATGAGGGAGGGGCCGGGATATGCTTCTGCTTCCTTGATTGCCTTCAGAGTCTGAGCCATGTTTGCGCCCATTGCAATCTGTGCAACGTAGACATAGCCGTAGGTCATGGCGATCTCTGCAAGAGACTTGCTCTTGATTTCCTTGCCTGCTGCAGCAAACTGTGCAACCTGACCGATGTTGGAGGCCTTGGATGCCTGGCCGCCGGTGTTGGAGTAAACCTCGGTGTTGAAGACGAAGACGTTTACATCTTCGCCGGAAGCGAGAACGTGGTCAACGCCGCCGAAGCCGATGTCGAATGCCCAGCCGTCGCCGCCGAAGATCCAGCAGCTCTTCTTGTTGAGGTAGTCCTTCTTTGCCAGGACCTTGTTGCGATTTTCGCAGCCGCACTCGTGTGCCTCAAGAGCTGCAATAAACTTCTTGGTGGCGCACTGGTTTGCAAAGCCGTCGTTGTAGGTGTCAAGGTATTCCTGTGCGGCAGCCTTGACTGCCTCGTCCTTGCCGTTGGCGGCCATAAACTCGATAGTTGCCTTGACGTCGTCGCGGATCTTCTTCTGACCCAGGTACATACCGAGACCGTGCTCTGCGTTATCCTCAAAGAGGCTGTTTGCCCATGCAGGACCCTTGCCTTCCTTGTTGACGGTGTAGGGAGAGGTGGCTGCGGGGCCGCCCCAGATAGAGCTGCAGCCCGTTGCGTTGGAGATCATCATGTGGTCGCCGAAGAGCTGAGTGATGAGACGTGCATAGCTGGTCTCAGCACAGCCTGCGCAGGAGCCGGAGAACTCAAGGTAGGGCTGCTTGAACTGGCTGCCGATAACGGTGAAGTCCTGCAGATCCTTCTTTTCGGAAACCTTGGATACCATGTAGTCGAATACGGGCTGCTTGTCAGCCTGGGATTCGAGACCGACCATCTTCAGAGACTTGGTGGGGCAGACACCGACACAGACGCCGCAGCCCATGCAGTCCATGGGGGAGATAGCCATGGTGTACTTGTAAGCGCCCTTGCCCTTGCCGCGCTTCTCAACGATCTGAGCACCTTCGGGAGCAGCAGCTGCTTCCTCGTCGGTGAGGGCGAAGGGACGGATCGTTGCGTGGGGGCAGACAAATGCACACTGGTTGCACTGTGCACAGCTCTCACCGTTCCACTCGGGGACGAATGCGGAAACGCCGCGCTTTTCGTATGCGGAGGCGCCAAGCTCGAAGGTGCCGTCTGCGTGGTCAACAAAGGCGGAAACGGGGAGGCTGTCGCCGTCCATCTTGCCCACGGGATTGAGAATGGTCTTAACCATCTTAACGGTCTTCTCGCGGCCTTCAATGACTGCACCATCAGCCTTGTCGACAGCTTCTGCCCATGCTGCAGGAACGTCAACCTTGACGAATGCGGTGGCGCCCAGGTCGATTGCGTTGTGGTTCATGTCAACAACGTCCTGACCCTTCTTCAGATAAGAGGCTGTCGCTTTCTCCTTCATGTACTGGATTGCGTCTTCCTGAGGAATGACCTTTGCCAGAGTGAAGAATGCGGACTGCAGAATGGTGTTGGTGCGCTTGCCCATGCCGATCTTCTGTGCAAGGTCGATGGCGTTTATCATGTAAAGCTGAATGTCATTCTTTGCTATGTAGCGCTTGGAGGCTGCGTCCAGATGCTGCTCAAGCTCCTCAAAGCTCCACTGGCAGTTAATGAGGAAT
>JAZRZJ010000020.1:0-14487 GCA_045601285.1 Oscillospiraceae bacterium | reverse complement strand
ATGCCTGCGCCGCTGTCGGGGACTGGCGGCTCTCGGGCTGCACGATCTTCGTCACGCTCGAGCCCTGCCCCATGTGCACGGGCGCGATCATAGACGCCCGCATCCCGACCGTCGTGTTCGGGGCGCGGGATGAAAATACCGGCTCCTGCGGCAGCGTCATCGACCTGTTCATGGAGCGCTACGGCCACTCCCCCGCCGTGTATCCCGGCGTGCAGAGGGACGAATGCGCCGCCCTCCTGCGCCGTTTTTTCGAACGGAGAAGATAAATATTGACAGAGGTTTTTGATGCGTTTATACTGCTTGTATGGACAGTCTCACCGTAGGGGCGGCAACCTGCCAGCCGCAGCGCGACGCACCGTAAACCAACACAGCACGAAGCGGGCGGATGGTATCCGCCCCTACGAATGATCCCCTGAAAAATCATAAACCAAAAAGGAGGAGAACCAATTGTCCGCATACACCGAATCGGCCATGACCATTCTGCGCAATCCGCAGGCGACCATGCATTGGTACGCCGTGCCGCTGTTCCTTATCCTCATGTACATCGTCTCCAAGGAGCTGCACGAGAAGCACTACATGGTAGTCCTCGGCGGCGTCGCTCTCTGGGGCATGGACATCTTCAACGAGATCTGGAACTCGATGATCTGCTTCATCAGCGGCTACGCCCCCGTGTGGGGCACCCCCGTCGGCGTGGGTGACACATCCCTGCTCATCATGATCGGCTACAACCTCGAAATTTCGATGATGTTCCTTATTATGGGCATCTCCGTCTGCCTCATGCTGCCGGAGGACAAAAAGAAAAAAATCCTCGGCATCAACAACCGCATCGTTCTCTGCGTCATCCTCACGACCGCCGCGGTCTGCATCGAGTGCTTCCTCAACTACTGCGGCATTCTGACTTGGGAGTGGAGCTTCTGGCAGAGGAGCTGCCCGTGGATCCTGTGGCTCATCGGCTACCTGCCCTTCTTCGCCACGGCCTTCTACGTCCACGACCGCCCCGACGTCAAGAGCGCCCTGAAGGTCGACGGCATCATTCTCGGCTTCGACCTTGTTCTGATAATCATCTGTGCCTTCATCGGTTGGATCTAAGGAGGAAAAAACTATGATGAGTATTGCAAGCAGCACCGGCGCACTGATCGTTCTGATCGCCGCCACAGTCATCGACCTCGCCGCCGTCGCGGTGGCATTCAGGGACTTCCTGAAAAAGTAAGCAGCTCACAACAGAAAAACAGCGTCAGTTTGTTTTGACTGACGCTGTTTTTTCAATTCTGTCCGCTGCCAGCTACTTGCTGCAAGCTACAAGCCATTATTGCTCCCACACGGCCTGACCGTTTTCGATGATCTCGCCCTTGTTATAGGCCTCGACGATCTTCTGCACAGCGTGGTCGGCAAAGACGGTGGAGTACTTATACTCGGCGGCGCCGACGAGCTGCTCCTCCTCCTCCGGGGTGAGCTCGGGAAGCTGCTCGGTCATGCGCATTCTGGCGATGGCGTCGCGGATCTGCTTGCGCTCATCAATGTGGTGGCGGCTGATCTTATCGTCTGGAGCGAGCTGCTTGACGTCGATGCGTCCGGCGATGCGGTCGACCTCGATGATGCCGTAGCCGTGCTCTGCCTTGCCGAGAGGGAAATAGCGGTAAACGAGCTTTTCATCGCTCTTTTCCATAAGTCTGAATGTTACCATGGGAAACCTCCGAATTTTAGTCTTATGGGCTCATTATACCCTGATTCCCGCCCGTTTGCAACAGATTATTTTGCTTTCAAGGCCACGGGATCGCTCATCGGAGACGCGAGCTTGCCGAAGGTGTCGAACACGGCAGTGACCTTGTAGTAATAGGTGATGCCGGGGAGGGTCAGATAGTCATAGAAGATGTCGCCGGTGGCGGTGCCCACGAAGAGGTATGTACCGTTCTCGCAGGTGGAGCGGTAGATGTTGTAGCGGACAGCACCGTCCACGGGAGTCCAGTTGAGGGTGTTTCTCTTGATGATGCTGGAGTAGCGGCCGGTGACGGCGGGGGCGCTGTTCAGAGCATGGAGCACATCAAGGATCTGATCGGCCATGTACCGGTGACCGGCCTCGTTGGGGTGCACCATCTTGAGGAAGTTCCAGAGGTTGCCGTTGAGGTCAAGGCCGTAGTACTCGGTGTCGCCCATTTCGACGTAGGTGCAGCCGTAGTCCTTGCAGACCTGCTTGGTGTAGGTGTTCATGCGGTCAACGAGGAGATCCGTGGGCAGATACAGGGACTCAAGCAGCACGTTGCTGTCCGCCAGATGCATGGGGCTGGAAACACCGAGGATCAGAACGTCGGCATTTGAGTTCAGACCGCGGATGGTCTCCATGACCTTCGGGAGGTTCTTCTTGTACATCGCAAAGCCGGTCTCCATGCAGTTGACGAGCTCGCCGATGATGCCGCGGATCATGCTCTCGCTGCTGAGCTCAAAGAGGGCGGCGACCGCCTTGTTGAAGTCCTCAACGGAGGCAACGGAGGTCAGACCGGAAACAACGCCCAGGACATCGCCGAATTTGCCGAGGACGGCGTTCATGGCGTAGGAGAATACGTCGTTGGCGCCGTACTGCATGGTTATAAGGTCGGCTTTGGTGATGCCGTCGGTCATACGGTCTTTCTCGCCCACCAGATTGTCTTCGCTGATGACGCCGAGAGAGGTACGCAGAAAGTCGCTGCTGCAGAAGGCGGCATACTCGTCAACGTCCCATTCAAAGCCGTCATACTCCATCTCACGCAGGAACTCGGTGGTACGCCAGCCGCAGTGGGAGCGGATATCTACCGTTGTTGCGCCCACAGCATCGGCAACAAGGTCGGGATAGCTGCCGGGGATGCGTTCACCGTCGTGCATATAGCCGCCGCCGATGGAGTGGTATTCATCAAGTCCGAAGCCCGCGGCGATACTGTCGCCCAGAACGGTGTAGTAGTTGTACTGTCTCACGTTGGCCGATATGGTCTTTGCAAACGCGGAAACACTGAGGACGCTTGTCAGCATGAGTACTGCAAGCAGCATACAAATGATTCTTCTTGATTTTTTCATGTTTTTTCCCTTTCAGTTATTTATATTTAATTTTATTTTTCAAAAATTTAATTTCCGTTCAGGCAAAGCCGGTTCAGCTTTCCTGCGTGCAGCAGCCGATCTTTCCCGCAGGAAAAAACTTATACACCCTAAGTATAATATTTTACTCCATATTATGTAAATGTCAACCATTATTTCATACATTTTACATATATTTCATCATTAATTTTTAAATATATAACTCAAACGCAAGAACAAATATTACTTACTGTTATAAAAATCGTTATAGCAATATGCAGAAGATAAAAAAACAGGCACTGCAGTGCCTGTTTTTTATATCAGATCTCTTTTTATGCCGTGAACTATTTTGTACAGCTCCTCAAGGGTTTCCACCCTCACAAGCTGCTGCTTGTAGTATCCCGCACGGGCAACCCCCTTGAGATACCAGGGAATCTGATGCCGCGCCTCAAGGCAGGCAAGACGCTCGCCGAATTTTTCCGCATACATCTCCGTCTGCCGCACCGCAACATCTATCCTCTCCGAAAGCGGCGGCAGCTCGGGCACGTCCCTGCCCTCAAGCAGCGCGTTGGTCTGGGGGAAAATCCACGGGTATCCGAAGGTACCGCGTCCCGCCATGCACAGATCCGCGCCCGTATAGCGCAGGATATGCGCCGCGTCCTCGGGCGTAAAAATATCTCCGTTGGCAATGACGGGAATACTCACGGCATTCTTTACATCGCGGATAATGTCCCAGTCCGCCCTGCCGCCGTACATCTGCGCTCTTGTCCTGCCGTGAACGGCGATTGCGGAGGCACCCGCCTGCTCTGCCATCTGAGCAAATTCAACGGCATTGACACAGCCGTTGTCAAAGCCCTTGCGGAATTTCACCGTTACGGGAACGCCCGCAGTTTTAACGCAGGCCTCGATGATTCTGCCCGCAAGCTCGGGGTCTCGCATGAGCGCCGAGCCGTCGCCGCTTTTCACGATTTTCCCCACGGGACAGCCCATGTTGATATCGAGGATTTCCGCCCCCGAATACTCAATCGCCATGGGTGCCGCCTCCGCCATGACCTCGGGCTCATGACCGAAAATCTGAGCGGACGCAGGGTGGCATCGGGGCGGATTGTACAGCAGAGCTTTTGTTTTTTCGTCCTTATATACAAGGGCCTTTGCGCTCACCATCTCCGTGGTTGTCAGCGCCGCGCCCATTTCCGCACAGATAACGCGGAATGCAAAGTCGCTGACTCCCGCCATGGGCGCAAGGGTCATGTGTCCGTTTATTTCTACGTTGCCTATCTTTACCATAACAGATCAAGTCCTACGGGGCAGTGGTCGGAGCCCGTGATTTCGGGGAATATATAGGCGTCCTTAATATTATCGCGGAGTCTGTCGGACACCAGGAAATAGTCAATGCGCCAGCCAACGTTGCGCTCTCTTGCGGCGGCGCGGTAGCTCCACCAGGAGTACGCATCGCGTCTGTCGGGATAAAGGAAGCGGAAAGAGTCCGTAAAGCCCGCCTCCAGAAGCTCGGTAAGCTTGCCGCGCTCCTCGTCGGAAAAGCCCGGGTTGCCATGGTTTGTGTTGGGATTTTTAAGGTCGATCTCCTCATGGGCAACGTTCATATCACCGCAGACGATGACGGGCTTTTTTGCGTCAAGACCGCAGAGATAGTCACGGAAGGCGTCCTCCCAGCTCATGCGGTAGTCAATGCGCTTAAGTCCGTCCTGAGCATTGGGAGTATAGACGCACACAAGGAAAAAGTCCTCATATTCAAGGGTTACGGCGCGTCCCTCATGGTCATGCTCCTCAATGCCGATGTTATAATTAACGCTCAGCGGGGTATGCTTTGTAAATATGGCAGTACCCGAATAGCCCTTCTTGTCGGCATAGCACCAGTAGCTTTCATAGCCGGGCAGGTCAAGCTCGATCTGCCCCTCCTGAAGCTTGGTTTCCTGAAGGCAGAAGAAATCCGCGTCCAGCGCCCAGAAGCTTTCCTCAAAGCCTTTTTTCTGTGCGGCACGCAGACCGTTTACATTCCAGCTGATAAATCTCATGGTTTCTGGTCCTTTCCCCTTGCATCGCTGAGCGCGGAGTCATAAAGTCTGGGCGGCACGCCGTCCTTTCCCGACTTGGTTTTTTCCGTTTTAACGGCTACAAGGCGGTTTATGGGCATGCCCTGGGCGTGAAATTTTGCCTCGTAATCGGTCATAATTCCCACAGGGCCCTTTTCGTGCAGATCATTCGTGACCTCGCGGAGCTCCCAGCCCTCTGCGGAAAGCTGCTCCAGCGACCAGTCGAAAAGCGGACGGTTATCGGTTTTGAAATGGATCTCGCCGCCGTCGGAAAGAATATCCGCATAGCTGCGAAGGAAGCCCGGTGCGGTGAGGCGATGCTTTGCATCGCGGCTTTTAGGCCAGGGATCGCAGAAGTTGAGGAAAATGCGCTCCACCTCGCCCTGCTCAAACATTTCCCGGAGCTCAAGCGCATCAATTTCCATGAAGCGCACATTTTCAATGCCCTTTTCGCAGACAAGCTCCATGCCCTTTATCATGGCGTCGGCAACCTTTTCTACGGCAAGCAGCATGGTGTCGGGATTTGCCTCGGCGGTACCCGCGGTAAAGCGTCCCTTACCGCAGCCTATCTCCAGCCAGAGCTGCCCGTAATCATGAAATTCCGCCCGCCAGTTTCCCTTCAGCTCTTTGGGCTGAAGCACCAGGACAGACGAGCATTTTTCCATGCGGGGAGCAAGATTCGGTCTGTGTCTCATTCTCATTTTTTGCTTCACACTCCGCTTTTTTCTTACATTACAAGATAACACAACTAAATAAAAACATCAATCAGTAAAAAATTTTAGACTTTGTGACAAATCCGTCAATTCTATCTTGAAATCGGCAAAATGACATGCTATAATTCAAAAAATAGGAATATTGTCTAAAAATGCGTGTTTTTATTCATAAAGGAGCAATTATCGTGAAAAGAGTTAAGGTTTCAAATAACGTAATCCGCCGTCTTCCCCGCTACCTGCGCAAGCTTGACGAGCTTACCGATGCAGGTGTCAGCCGCATTTCCTCCGGTGAGCTGGGACGTCAGCTCGGGCTTACCCCTTCCCAAATCCGTCAGGACTTCAGCTGCTTTGGAGAATTCGGTCAACAGGGCTACGGCTATAAGGTAACCGCACTCCGTTCCGAAATAGCAAACATTCTGGGCATGGACCGTGGCTTCACCGCAATCATAATCGGCGTCGGCAACATCGGCCACGCTCTTATGTGCAACTTCAACTTCAAGCAGTGGGGCTTTGACCTCAAGGCCGCATTCGACGTAAAGCCCGAGATTATCGGCAAAGAGGTTGAGGGTGTCACCGTTCACAGCACTGAGGAGCTTAGCTCCTTCCTTGCAGAGAACCATATTGATGCCGCAGTTCTCTGCGTTCCCAAGGCCTTTGCGGTTTCCACCACTGAGCTGCTCACCAAAAACGGCATTAATGCAATCTGGAACTTTACCAATGTGGAGCTTACCGCTCCCGAAAGCAACACCATCGTTGAGAACGTCCACTTCTCCGACTCACTGCTTTCCCTCAGCTACTTCATCGCCGAGGATATTGACGAGAAGGCTGCAAGAGCTGCAAGACTCAACAAGTAATTATCAAAACCATTTATGGCGGGCATAATTTGCCCGCCATTTTTCGTGAAAGGACATTTACCATGTCAGATACCATAGCCGCAATTTCAACGGGTACAAGCGTTTCCGCCATAGGCATCGTAAGGCTCTCGGGCAATGAGGCAATCCCCATCGTAAGCAGGCTTTTCAGACCTCAGTCGGGCAGAGCAATGGCGGACTGCGGGGACAGAAGGCTCATTTACGGCACCCTCTGCGATACGGAGGGCGCTCCGCTTGACCTTTGCCTCTGCACCGTCAGCCGCGCACCCAACAGCTACACCGGCGAGGACACCGCCGAGCTTCAGTGCCACGGCTCCCCCACCGTTCTGCGAGCCGCGCTTGACGCGATTTTTTCTCTGGGCGCACGGCAGGCGCTTCCCGGCGAATTTACAAAGCGCGCCTTTTTAAACGGCAGAATGGACTTAACCTCCGCCGAGGCAGTTGCGGACATTATCGACGCGGAAACCGCTGAGGCCGCGAAAAATGCCGCCGGTCAGCTTGGCGGGGCAATTTCCCGCAAAATCGACGGCATCTACAAAACCCTGACGGACATCTCCTGCCACTATCACGCTGTGCTTGACTATCCCGACGAGGACATCGAGGACTTTGTGCTTGCGGGCTATGAAGGTGAAATCACCACCGCGATTTCCGTTCTCCGCAGGCTATCGGACAGCTATGCGGGAGGGAAAATCCTGCAGGGCGGCATTCCCGCCGCAATCATAGGACGTCCCAATGCGGGCAAAAGCTCGCTTCTCAACGCCGTCCTCGGCTATGACCGCGCCATCGTCACCGACATTCCCGGCACCACGCGGGACACCATCGAGGAAAAGCTGCGTCTGGGGGGAGTGCTCCTTCGCCTTACGGACACCGCAGGCATGCGTGATACCGAGGACGAAATCGAAAGGCTGGGCGTGGAGCGCAGCAGAAAGGCCATGGAAAGCGCCGAGCTCGTGATTGCCGTAATCGACGGAAGCCGTGAGCTTGAAGCGGCAGACCTTGAAATTATCCGCCATGCCGAAAATGCGGCAAAGGCAATCATCGCCCTCTCGAAATCCGACCTTGGAAAGCAGTGCCGGCTTCCCGAAACGGAGCTTCCCCTTGTGGAAACAAGCTCGGTTACGGGCGAAGGGCTTGACGCTCTCGGGGCGAAAATCAGAGAGCTGTTCCCGCTGCCAGAGGTTCCCGCAGGAGAAATCCTCACCAACGCCCGTCAGGCCGAGGCCGTAAAGCGTGCGCTTGAGTTCATGCTTTCGGCAAGGAGCGCCATGGAATCGGGCTGCACCCCCGACATTGTTCTGACGGAAACCGAGGGCGCAATGCAGGCGCTGGGTGAGCTTACGGGCCGTACCGTCCGAGAGGACGTCACAAACAGAATATTCGAGCGCTTCTGCGTAGGAAAATAAAAAAGCACCCTCCGGGTGCTTTTTTGCGTAACGGGACAACGAAAAAAGCTCGCCTTAAGGCGAGCTTGTTTCGGGTAATATTAAGCTATTACACAGCGCGGGTGACCTTGCCGCTGCGGAGGCAGCGGGTGCATGCGTAAACGTGCTTGGGGCTGCCGTTTACGATGGCCTTGACGCGCTTCACATTGGGCTTCCATGTACGGTTGGAACGTCTGTGGGAATGGGAAACCTGAATACCAAAGGCTACGCCCTTGTCGCAAAACTCACATTTTGCCATAAGTTGAAGCACCTCCTTGCTTGTGTTTAGTGTCCGATTTGCGGACAGCTTATTAATAATAGCAGAATAAAACCGTAAATGCAAGCATTATTTTTACTTTTTTGTAACTAAAATTCCGCACGCAAAAAATGTTGCCAAATCCGTAAAATGATATATAATAATATAGATATATTATACATTGGGAGGAGTATACGCTTATGGCAAGCAAATATTCCGTGAAGCTGAAAAACATAGTGGAGGAAAACGATCTCACGCCCCTGCACACCTCCGCAGACTACGAAACACGGCTTCTCACGACGGCAGACATTAACCGTCCCGCACTTCAGCTTGCGGGCTTCTATAATTACTTTGACCCCTCGCGTCTTCAGATAATGGGCAGAGTTGAAAGCACCTATCTGGAGCTCAAGACCGATGACGAGCGCCGCAAATGCTTTGAGGACCTCATGCGCTGGGACATTTCCGCGCTGGTGCTGTGTCACGGTGCCGCCGTATTCCCCGAATGTTTGGAAATGGCGGAAAAATATGACCGCAACATTTTCATCACCCCCGAGGACACCTCGGACTTCATGGCAAACGTCATCAGCTCCCTGCACGTTCACCTTGCGCCCCGCACCACCATGCACGGTGTTCTCGTGGAGGTTCACGGCGAGGGTCTGCTCCTTACGGGCGATTCAGGTATTGGCAAAAGCGAAACAGCCCTTGAGCTGATCAAGCGCGGTCACCGTCTTATTGCCGACGATGCCGTGGATATCCGCAAGGTCAGCAAATCCTCGCTCATCGGCACCGCTCCCGAGCTCATAAGATATTACATGGAGCTGCGCGGCATCGGCGTTGTTGACGTGCGCCACATCTACGGCGTAGGCTCCGTCAAGCCCGAGGGTTCCATTGACCTCGTTGTCAACATGGAGATATGGGACGATGACAAGATATATGACCGCCTGGGACTCAGCGACGAGAGTACCGAAATCCTCGGCGTTAAGGTTCCCAGCGTCACTATTCCCGTGCGTCCCGGCAGAAACCTTGCTGTAATCCTTGAGCTTGCCGCCATGAATAACCGTCAGAAAAAGATGGGCTACAACGCGGCGGAAACCCTTGCCGCAAATCACGACTCCGCAATCGATGCGGGAACTCTATAAATCATCTAAGGAGATTAAACATGGAAAGTCTTGAAAACGCCATTGCAAAAATAAAGGAAGAGATGCCCCAGGTGGACCTGCGTGAGCATGAAAGCATGAAAAGCCACTGCTCCTTCAAGCTGGGCGGTGAGGTCCGCGCCTATATTGCGCCCAAGGACGTATGGGATATGTCCAAGGTGTTCTATATACTCCACTTCTTCGATGTCGCTCCGCTCATGGTGGGCAGATGCACAAACCTCATTATTCCCGAGGAGGGCCTCGATATCTGCGTTGTCAGCACCGAAAATCTTCAGGATCTGCGCATGGGCGAAACGGAAAACACTATTTACGCCGAGGCGGGCGTGTCTCTTGCCCGTCTTGCCCAGTTTGCGCAGCAGAAGGGACTTGCGGGGCTTGAATTTGCAAGCGGCATTCCCGGCTCTGTGGGCGGCGGCGTGCTTATGAACGCAGGCGCCTACGGCGGCGAAATGAAGGACGTTGTGGACAGCGTTGTGCTGTACTACCTCACCGACCAGGCGCTTACGGAGGTCAAGGGCGAGGACGCAGGCTTTGCCTACCGTCACAGCAATTTTGAGGGCATTCCCTGCGCAATTCTCGGCGCTGTTTTCAAGCTAACCCCCGATGACCCCGAGGCAATTGCCGCACGCATGAAGGAAATGAACGACAAGCGCCGCGACAAGCAGCCTCTGGATATGCCCTCCGCAGGCAGCGCCTTCAAGCGCCCCGAAAACGGCTATGCGGCGGCATATATCGACCAGGCGGGACTCAAGGGCTATTCCGTGGGCGGCGCTCAGGTTTCCGAAAAGCACGCAGGCTTCGTCGTCAACACGGGTGATGCCACCTATGACGACGTTGTTGCCCTCATGGACCATGTGCGACGTGTGGTTTATGATAAATTCAAGGTTACCCTTATGCCCGAAATCAGAATCTACCCCAAGGGCATGATTCTTGTTGACAACTGGAAGCTCCAGAAGCGCAGCATAATGGACTCCATGGCCGAAACCGCAAGGCAGAAGGTTGAAGAAGCAAACAGCAACGGAGAAAACTGATGGAATTTCTGATAATTACAGGTCTGTCGGGCGGCGGCAAGAGCCAGGCGGCAGACATGATCGAGGACCTTGCCTTTTATTGCGTTGACAATATGCCCGCGGCGCTTATTCCCCGCTTTGCCGAGCTGTGCGCCGCAACCAAGGGCCGCTATGAAAAAGTCGCGCTTGTTACCGATATGCGTGAGAAAAACGGCGTTCAGGAAATTTTCGATGCTCTGAAAACGCTGAAGGATATGGGCTTCGGCTACAAAATTCTGTTCATGGAGGCCGAAGCACCTGTAATAATCAAGCGCTACAAGGAGTCCCGCCGTCCTCACCCGCTTTCCAAAAAGGGCGACTCCATTGCGGACTCCATTGCAAGAGAAAAGGAGCTGATGCAGCCCGTGCGCAATGCGGCGGACTACATCGTGAACACCTCCCATCTCACCCTCGGTCAGCTCCAGAACGAGCTTTACACGCTGTTTTCAGGCGATGCCAGGGAGCGCCCAATCACCGTAAACGTCATGTCCTTCGGCTTCAAATACGGCATTCCCATGGACGCAGACCTTGTTTTCGATGTGCGCTTCCTGCCGAACCCTTATTATATTGAGTCCATGCGTCCCCATTGCGGTCTTGATGAGGATGTGCGAGATTATGTTTTCAGCTTTCCCCAGACCCGTGAATTTATGGACAAGCTCACGGACTTAATCAAATTCCTGCTGCCCCAGTATATTGAAGAGGGCAAATACAGCCTCACCATCGGAATCGGCTGCACCGGCGGCCGCCACCGCAGCGTTGCAATCGCAGCCGCACTGGGCAATGCCCTGAGCGAAGACGGCATCAACGTTGCGGGCATTAACCGCGACCTCAACAGAGGCGGCTAACCTTCGGAGAGAAAAATGACATTTTCCGCAGATGTAAAACATGAATTGTGCCAGCCTCGCATTGAGCGCAAATGCTGCGCTCTTGCCGAGGCTTACGGCGTTTTGCTCTACTGCCGCAGCTTCAGCCCCGGGGAGATAAGAATCATCACCTCCTCCGATGCCTTTGCCGAGCGTCTGCCTCATCTTTTCAAAAAAGCCTTCGGTCTTAAATTTGATCGTCTTCCCTCTGCTGAGACCGGGGGTAAGCGGAGCTTTTACATCACCGACAGGGAGAAAATCAAAAGCATTTACGATGCCTTCGGAAGCGATGTGGGCACGCTGTCCCTGCACATAAATCTCGGAATAATCGAGGAGCCCTGCGACAGAGCGGCATTCCTGCGCGGCGCATTTCTCGCGGGCGGAAGCATAACCGACCCCGAAAAGCGCTACCACATGGAGCTTGCCACCGCGCACTACAGCGTATCCCGCGAGGCAGTATCCGTCATGCGCGAAATGGGCTTTGAGCCAAAGGAATCACAGCGCCGCGGAAATCACCTGCTGTACTTCAAAAGGGCAGACGAAATTGCCGATGTTCTGACCACCATCGGCGCCTCCTCCGCCTCCTTGACTCTTGTTGCGGCAAAAATCGAGAAGGAAATGAACAACGAAATCATGCGCAAGGTAAACTGCGATTCGGCAAATGCGGACAAGACCGTTGCCGCCGCCGCGGAGCAGATGGCGGCAATACGGCGCATTGAACGGGAATACGGTCTTGACATTCTGCCCGAGCCTCTGCAGGAGGCAGCCCTTCTCAGAATTGCCAATCCCGAGGTGAGCCTTTCCGACCTTGCCCGCCTTTCCTATCCCCCCGTAAGCAAAAGCTGCCTGTCCCACAGGCTGAGGAAGATAATTGAGTTTAAACCCGAAGGGGAAGAATAAAGAATCGAGATAAAATATGAGCTTTGTTCACCTACATGTTCATAGTGAATACTCGCTGCTCGACGGCGCCTGTCGCATCGAGGGGCTGGTCAAGCGCGCAAAAGAGCTGGGGCAGTCCGCCGTTGCTATCACCGACCACGGTGTTATGTACGGTGTCGTTGCCTTCTACAAGGCCTGCTGTGCCGAGGGTATAAAGCCCATTATCGGCTGTGAGGTCTACGTTGCGCCCCGAAGCCGTTTTGACAAGGACCACCACATCGACGGGGAGTACACTCACCTCATTCTGCTGTGCAAAAACGAAACGGGCTACAAGAATCTCTGCTATCTCGTGTCCTCGGCCTTTACCGAGGGATTTTATATAAAGCCCCGCATCGACTGGGAGCTGCTGTCGCAATACTCCGAGGGTCTTATCTGTCTTTCGGGCTGTGCTGCAGGTGCAATTCCGCGCATGATAAATTCGGGCAATTACGAAGCCGCAAGGGAAAAAGCCCTTGAGCTCCAGCGGCTTTTCGGCGAGGACAGCTTTTATCTTGAAATTCAGGACCACGGTCTTGAGATCGAGCATAAGGCCGCCGAGGGTCTTATCCGTATTCACAGGGAAACGGGCATTCCCCTTGCTGTCACCAACGACGCCCACTACATTGAGCAGAAGGACGCCTATTATCAGGACGTTCTCATGTGCATTCAGATGGGCAAAAGCGTTGCCGACCCTGCGCGTATGAGGTTTGAAAGCGACAGCTTCTACCTCAAAAGCGAGGAGGAGATGCGCGCTCTGTTCCCCGAATATCCCGAGGCAGCCGACAACACGGCGAGGATTGCGGAAATGTGCAGCTACGACTTCGAGTTCGGTCACTACAAGCTGCCCCGCTTCAAGCTTCCCGAGGGGGAGACCGACAGCTACGAATATCTCTGCAAGCTCTGCATCAGGGGCTTCCTTGAGCGATATCCCGAGGACGACGGCACCGTGAAAAATCAGCTCAAATACGAGCTTGAAATGATAAAGAAAATGGGCTTTGTGGACTACTTCCTCATTGTTTCCGACTTTATCGCCTACGCCAAGGGCGAGAAAATCCCCGTGGGTCCCGGCAGAGGCTCTGCCGCAGGCAGCGTTGTTTCCTACACCCTGGGCATCACCGATGTTGACCCCATAAAATACAGCCTTTTCTTCGAGCGCTTTCTCAATCCCGAGCGAGTAAGCATGCCCGATATTGATATCGACTTCTGCGTCAATCGTCGCGGCGAGGTCATCGACTACGTCAACCGCAAATACGGCTCCGACCACGTTGCGCAGATTGTAACCTTCGGCACCATGGCAGCAAAGGGTGCGGTGCGCGATGTGGGCAGAGTTCTTGACCTGAGCTATGCCGAGTGCGATTCCGTTGCAAAGCAGATTCCCTTTGCCCTGAACATGACTCTTGACGAGGCTCTGAAGCTTTCAAAGCCTCTGCGCGAGATGTATGATAACGATGAAAATATCCGCCATCTCATTGACACCGCAAAGGCGATCGAGGGTATGCCCCGCCATGCCTCCATGCACGCGGCGGGCGTTGTCATCACCGACAGACCCGTTTACGAGTACGTACCCCTTTCCAAAAATGACGAGTCCGTTGTCTGCCAGTATCAGATGACAACTCTTGAGGAGCTGGGACTTCTCAAAATGGACTTTCTCGGTCTGCGAAACCTCACCGTCCTTGAGGACGCGGCGAATATGGTGCGGGATGCCGAGCCCGACTTCAGCGTTGATAAGATCCCCGACGGCGACAGGGCCGTTTTCGATATGCTGTCCGCAGGCAAAACAAGCGGAGTGTTCCAGCTTGAAAGCTCGGGCATGACGGGTGTCTGCACGGGACTCAAGCCCCGCAGTATTGAAGACATCACCGCTATCATATCCCTTTACCGCCCCGGTCCCATGGAGAGCATTCCCCGCTTCATCGAATGCTCGGCAAATCCCGGTAAAATCACCTACAAGCATGAAATGCTCCGTCCCATTCTGGACGTAACCTACGGCTGCATCGTCTATCAGGAGCAGGTCATCGAAATAGTCCGCCGTCTGGGTGGCTATTCTCTCGGACAGGCGGATAATATCCGCCGAGCCATGTCCAAAAAGAAGCACGCGGAAATCATCAGAAACAGAGAAATATACATCGACGGTGATAAGGG
>JAZRZJ010000019.1:0-9103 GCA_045601285.1 Oscillospiraceae bacterium | reverse complement strand
CTTTTTGGTAGCGGCTCCGCCGCATTTATCCGCTTCGCTCAATTATAGCGAGAGGGGATAACAATCCCCTCTCGCGCTCACCCCATGCAAGCTTTGGGCTCGGACTTGTGACCTCATTTTGAGCGAACGAAGTGAGCGGATTTTGGTGCCGGACGGCAGATGCGCAGCATCAGGCCGTCCGCAAGTTCGAGTTTTGTATCGTCCACCATAAAAAATCCCACTTTTGTCTACCAAGGCAAAAGCGGGGTTTTTCCCTGTTTTTGGGCAATTTAAGCAAAAACAGGCAAAATACCAGCAGATCATAGCCTCGTGGCGGTCAAAGCGGCTGCTTCGAGGCTGTTTTTATGCTTTCATGGCCAAAAAATGGCCCAAAACCATGGTGTGCTTTTGTGATACTATTCTCTCATAAAAAGTTTCTGCTTTTTATGAGAGAATAGTATCAGATGCGAATTGAATGCTCAAGCATCATTGACATTGTTCGTTTAAAAGCATAAAATATTATTAAAAATGACATAGCCAATTATTAAAAAACAGCATTATCCTTTTTCAAATTACATTGTATAAAAAAACAAAAATAAAATGGCGGTGATGCTATGAAAAAGATACTTGTTATAGGCACGGGCGGTACTATCGCATCGGCACCGACGGAAAACGGGCTTGCACCTGCGCTGAGCGCTGATGCCCTGCTCGAAGCAATTCCGTTTGCCGCATCTATATGTGAGGTGGAATGTGCGCAGGCGTTTTCGCTCGACAGTACCAATGTGCGCCCCGGACATTGGCTAATACTTGCGGGCATTATCAAAGAAAACTACAATGACTACGACGGCTTTGTCATAACGCACGGCACGGATACTCTTGCGTACACGGCTGCGGGACTGAGCTATCTGATTGAAAACAGCGGCAAGCCGATCGTTCTCACAGGCGCACAGAAGCCCATGTGCGAGGACATAACGGACGCGAAGCAAAATCTTATCGATGCGCTTATCTATGCCTCGGATGATGAAAGCCGCAATATCTGCGTCGTGTTTAACGGCAGCGTAATTGCCGGAACGAGGGCGAGGAAGAATTATTCCAAAAATTTTGCTGCATTTGCAAGCGTGAATTTCCCCTGCCTTGCGCAGATACAGAATCACCGCATTATCAGATATTTTCCTGATACCACGGATGGGGATATGCGCTTTTATGACTATATTGACCCCAACGTCGGGCTCATGAAGCTGACACCCGGTATGAACAACAATCTCATGCGCTGTGCGCTTGATTGCTACGACGGACTGGTCATTGAAAGCTTCGGAGTGGGCGGGCTCCCCGAATACTCGGACTATTTTCATCAGGTAAAGGAAGCGGCAGATAAGGGAAAATTCATTGTAATGACGACGCAGGTGCCCAACGAGGGAAGCGACCTTTCGGTATACAAGGTCGGCGCAGTTGTTAAGGATAATCTGAAGACTTTTGAAGCGCATGATATGACCTCAGAGGCGGCGCTTGCAAAACTTATGTGGGTGCTCGGTCAGACAAACGATTTCGATAAAGCCAAAGAGCTTTTTTACCGACAGGTGCATCACGATATGCTCTGCATCGAATAATCATAACTATCAGTTAAACAGATCTTTCGGAATTATTTAATGCAAGAAGCTATTATCATGAAAGACAGATTTGTACTCAGCGAACAGGAACCGGCGCAGATCGTCGGCAGCGTGGATCTAACGCCCACAGCAAGTGACGGACCCGCAGATGTACAATTTGGTCGCTCTTTCACAAAAAGAAGAGACACACGAAAGTGTGTCTCTTCTTTTTGGTAGCGGCTCCGCCGCATTTATCCGCTACGCTCAATTATAGCGAGAGGGGATAACAATCCCCTCTCGCGCTCACCCCATGCAAGTTTTGGGCTCGAACTTGTGACCTCAATTTGAGCGAACGAAGTGAGCGGATTTTGGTGCCGGACGGCAGATGTGCAAGCATGAAGGATTTTTACTTATTGCTTCTTCACTATTCACTCATCACTAAATATGCGTATTCGGCTCTTTGGAAATTAAGCATAGCAAAACTCTTGCCGCTTAGGCAGGAGTTTAGTAAGTGATGATTCATTCGGCAAGATGCCGAAGACGATTTAATCAGCGCTTGCTTAATTATAAATACTGATTTGACAAACCGTGAAAATTTAAATATGATAGTAAACAACAAAAAATCAGAGTTGGAGACAAGCAATGAATAGTATCGGTTTTCTTATCAGCCATAAAAACAATGAAAAGAGAAAGGCAATTCTGCCTGATGACCTGAAGGGAATTAAGCATTGCGACAAGCTGTTCTTTGAGCAGGGATACGGCAGGGCCCTGGGTTTTGCCGATGAAGAATACCTTAAATGCGGCTGCCATTGTGTTCCCAGAGAAGAGGTCATGAAGTGCGACGTAATAACCGACGTTAAGCTGGGTGATGCCGACTATCTTGACACACTTGAGGACGGGAAGATACTTTTCGGCTGGGCTCACGCCGTGCAGAATATTGACTTTACGGGCAGCGTTCTAGAGCATGAACACACGGTCATTGCCTGGGAAGAGATTTTTGAGGACGGAAGATATATCTTCTACCGCAACAGAGAGGTCGCGGGTGAGGCGGCGGTGCTTCACGCGTTCCGCTACTGCGGAAAGATGCCCTACGACTGCAAGGTCGCCGTACTCGGCAACGGTCAGACTGCGAAAGGCGCAATGAGAATTTTACACGGTTTGGGTGCAGACATTGACGTTTACGGCAGACGGCTTGAAAAGCTGTTCATGAAGAAAATGTACGAGTATGACGTGCTGGTAAATTGCGTGATGTGGGACACTTCAAGGACAGACCACGTCATTTATGAATCCGATCTGCCAAAGTTCCGCCCCGGGACCTTGATAATTGACGTGTCGTGCGACCCTCACCTGGGAATAGAAAGCTCCCATCCCACCACGATCGATGACCCCGTGTATGAGATCGACGGCGTCATTCATTACGCGGTGGACAATACCCCTGCGATGTTCCCCTTTACCGTGTCCAAGGATTTGAGCAGGGGCATTTCAAAGTATTTGGATGCCCTCGTGGAGGCTGAGCTTCCGGAGCAGCTTAAAAAAGCCACTGTCATTGAAAAGGGCCGTATCATCGATAATAGGATCACCGAATTCAGAAAAGCAAGAGGCTGCTTCTGCAAGTAATGCAGCAGACAGACTTGATAAATACGAAGCGTCCGTTGTCATTTGCACCAAAGGAAATGATATGCACCAAAGATTTTCGATTTGCACCAGAGAATTATAAAATGCACCAAAGCTTTTTTCTTTGGTGCATTGTATCAAAAATATCAGCATTTGCCAAGGGAACCGCACTGTAATATTGATACGAAAAGTATTGATGTTACGGTGCGGTTTCTTTTTGCAAAAAGCTTGATATTACAGCGTTTTTCCAAACTCCCGATTCCGATCACTTTGCCGTGAACGAATACGTGAGCGGCTTTGACAGCTCGGCATAAGCGTTCATAGCGGTTATCGACACGCAGTACGTTTTGCCGCTTTGAAGCTTCCCGAGATTGACCGTATAGCTGTCGTCTTCAAAAAGGTACATATACTTGCCGGAGAAATTATCATCCGCCACAGTGATGCCGTTTTTCGTTACACTCAGCTTGTAGCTTTCCACCACGAATCTGTCCTTCGCTCCGGTGAAGCGGAGGATCGTATCTCCGTTTGCGCTAAGCTCCGTGGAAATTTGCGTATCGGCAGGGAACACGGGCGCCGGATCACGCTGCTTCATCTTGAGATACGAGTATTCGTAGTTGCGGCAGGCAAGCTCCGTGAGGTAATACGCATTGTCAAAGAAGCTGTCGGTGATGAGGTCATAGGGCATGACGCGGACATTGCCCTCGGCGTCGGCCTCAACGATATAAAACTGTGCCGCCTCTTTATACGAATACGGGAACTGGCCGTCGACACCGTCAAGCTCCGTCTCAAAATAACTGAGCGTGCCGCAGCCGAGCGCCGTGTAGCCGCCCTGCCATATCGAGCGCGGGTCGTTCACGGGGTAGTGCGAGTGCCCCGAAAAATCAACGACCTGCGGGTATTTTCCCAGCACAGCGGGAATGGAGGCATCGCCCCAATTGACACTGCCGTAGATCGTGCCGAAGGGTGCGGGATGTTGAAAGACAAAGACCGGCTTGTCTCCGGTGTCCTTGACTGCACTGAAAAGCTGCTTCTCGAGCCACGGTGTGCGGCCTATGAAGGTGCTGCCTGTTTCGTCATACGAGCAGAGTATGAAATGATAGCCGTTTATCTTGACCGAGGTATTGAGGCTGCCGCCCATCTTTTCCTCGTACAGTCGGCAGGCGAGGCGCGGGTCCTTGTCGCGGGTGCTTATGAACTCGTGGTTGCCCATGCAGGTGAGAAGCTGCGTCCCCTCGCGCAGATTTTCGGCGATCACGCTGTTGAACACATCGTATTCCTCGGCTGCGCCTGAATTGGTGAAATCTCCGCAGACGCACAGCGCGTCGAAGCCCTTGTATTCCTGTGCGTCGGAGTAGTCGTTCATGAAGCGTATGAGCTTACCGAAACGCGCTGCCTCCGTCTGATTGGGATCGCCGTTTAAGTGCACATCACTGCACACCGCAAAGCGTACTACGGGCGTGAAATCTGCGGGTGCCTGCGGCAGAGTGTCGTGATAAAAAATTCCGCCGCCGAGTACGGACAGCGCGGTATAAAGCGTCGCCAGAAGCTTCGATATCGACACGTGAAACGCATTGCCAAAAGAGAACATCATCCAACATCCTTTCGTGAAATTCTTTTAATGCTACCCTGATAAAAAGCTTTAAGAGTAAAGGTGTGCAGCATAGGGATTTGCAGGTTTTGAGCCGCCCTTTTATGGTGGTGCACAGCTTCTGTGCATGGGGATTTAGTATAAAATGGAGTTCTCATTGGTTATTATACCGTATTTGCTATGAATGAGCAATATCTGACCTAATACTGAATTCTAATAAAACAGTTTAATTTGAAGCGGTGTGATTTACGTCATGCTGCGCCCATGCCCTTGACCATATATCTCCATTATGCTCTGCGGTCTTCGCACAAGCCTTCCGAAAATCACACCGCTTCAAATTGAATGTTTTTATTAGGTATTAGTATTAATCGTTGCGGGGTAGGAAAAAGCCGAAAATGAAGTGGAGCCTTCCGGGGATAAACTCAGCAAGACTGCTTTTCCTGCAAACGCCGCCGCCGTAGTTTACGGCGGTGTAGCTTTCGCCGTCAAATTTAACCGCTATGGTATGGGCGCCGCGGGTGAAGGGCTTGTTCCAGTAGGTGACAATGAAAACCCCGGGCTTTTTTATGCCCAGCATTTTGCGCAGAAATCCCCCGCAGAAGAGCAGCTTCCTGTTTTTCAGAAAGCGTCGGATATCTGTCGGAAGCGCGCCGAGTCTGCCGCCGGCAAGAAGCCCGCCGCCCCTTGAAAACTGCTTTTCGTAGGCAGCGATAACCTGGGGCATGGGCATACCGATGCCCAGCATTTCAAGGGCGTTGTAGGAGGCGATTGCGGCACAGCCGCTTTTGCCGAGATTGGATTTTCCGTATTTGATATCACGGTATTTGTCGGAGTTCTGGTTGTAAATCAGCATAATTCAAACACCACCACAGATTGCGGAATTTCGCTAATATCCCAGGAGCTTTTTCCAAGCCGAAGCACTTCGGCTTCAGGATAGAGCGCAAGAAAATCCTCCACGGGCGCAACGTTCTGAAGTCCCGCATTTCCCATGCGGTAGTGCATGGGAACTATAAGCTTTGGCTGAACCTTTTCGCAGACCTGTTTTGCCGTTTCCGCGTCAATTGTGTACACTGCGCCTACGGGAATGAGCAGCACGTCGATGCTGCCCAGCTCCTTGAGCTGAGCCCTGCTGAGCTCATGTCCGAGGTCGCCGAAATGGGCAATCCGTTTGCCCTCGGCCTCTATCACTGTGATGAGATTTTTGCCGCGCTTTAAGCCGCGCACCTCATCGTGAAAGCAGGAAAGCTGCGTCATTTTAAAGGTCGGCGTTCTGCCCGTGAGCGTCACCGCGTCGGCGGCGCTGTGGTCGCCGTGACCGTGGCTGCAGACCACCGCGTCGGCGGATATTTCGGGCAGGGCAAGCTTGGGTAAATAACCGTTTTCGTATGGGTCAAAAACAATGCTGCCCTCTGCCGTTTCAAGCTTAAAGCAGGCATGACCGTACCAGGTGAGTTTCACACTATCAGCTCCTTTTGCTTTATTGTAGCAGAACGCGGGATACACTGCAAGAAAAAGAAGCACCGTCAATGACGGCGCTTCTTAATGCTTGCTGTTATGCGAAGGCTCTGTACAGGAACAGAACGACCTGCCAGCGAGCGCAGACTTCATCGGGGCGGAAATGACTTGCGTCATAGCCCGTGGTGATGCCGTTTTCCGCTGCCCAGACGATTGCGTCGGTGAATGCACCGCCGTCCTTTACGTCAGCAAAGGGGCTACCGCCGCTTACTGCGGGAGAGCCGCTGTAACGGTAAAGGAAGGTGACAAATTCTGCTCTTGTAACGGTCTTGTTCGGGCAGAAATGACTTGCGTCATAGCCCTTGGCGATGCCCTTTTCAACGGCCCAGAGAATTGCATCGTAGTAGGGGCTGCTTTCGGAAACATCGACGAAGGGACAGCCTTCCGTGCTGCATTCGGGACAGCCTGCGGCGCGCCACAGCATAGTGACGACCTGACCGCGTGTGCAGTCTGCATCGGGTGCAAAGTGGATTGCGTCAATGCCCTTGGTAACGCCGTTTGTGACTGCCCAGTCTACTGCGTCATAGTAAACGCTGCCTTCCCTGACGTCAACAAACCTTGCGGCGCCCTGACTGCCTACGGGCTTGGTTGCGGCAATGTCTTCCATAAGGTTCTTATAGAACTCGCGGCACTGAAGGGGCTTGGAGTTCAGAATGCCGCCGCTGAAGCCGAGATGGTCAATATCCTGGTCGGGATATACGTTCCATACGCCCGGCTCGATGCAGTTTTCGTCATAGGGCTTGTTTGCGGCGCCCAGAGGATAGCGTGCGGCAATGGTGTTTACCATGCCGTCATTTGGCTTCCACTGATCGTCGATGTGGCCCCAGCGGGTGCCGTCAACATTGTCAACAAACTCGTAGCGGTTGACGTAGGCGCCGATCTTCGTGGAGAAGGGCATGAACAGCAGCCACATGTCAATATCGGGAACACTGTTGCCCAGAAGCTCGTGGGTCTTGTCACCGGCGTAGGAGAAGTAGTAAACGTTGTCATAGGTTTCCCAGCCCTGCTTCAGCTCGTTGCAGCCTGCAACGGACAGGTCATACCATGCCTGGTCGTCAGCGGCAATGAAGCCCTCGCGCTTGACGTAATCGAAGAATGCCTTGGCATCGGTGCCGGGGGTCTTGGTGAGGCCGAAGTGCTCAAGCTGGAAATCGTAAAGACCCACAAGGTCGGTGACGCCGATGGCGTTGCCCAGCATCATAACGAAGTCGGTGAGGAAAGCGGTTTCGTCATCGCAGGCGGAGATGAAGGTGGTGCCGTTGAGAACGCCCGCAAGAGTGGTGAGGGAGTTTACGAGGTACTCGCCGTTGTAGTCGCCCCAGAACAGCGGGGAGATGTAGTCATGCCAGTCTCCGCCGTAAAGCGCGGCCTGCTGTCTGCCCCATTCGCGTTCGGCCTCGTCACCCTCCGCAAGAAGCTGGAGAAATTCAACGATGGTGGGGCCGCCGAAGGAATGGCCCACAAGGTTGACCTTGGTATCATACCAGCCCACGACCTTGCCGTTTTCATAAATGGGCCCCCAGTTTTCGTCAATGAGGGCCTTGCCCGTGTAGTCGCGGCCGTAGCGGTCGTGGTGCAGGTCGTAGCCCAGCTCCTCAAACTGTGCGCAGCACTTGTCTGCGTGAGCCTGACCGTAATCGACCTTGGCGCCCGCAAGCTGAGCGTAAAGCTCACAGCAGCGGTCCCATGCACTGGATACGGGACCCACGGAGGCAACATAGGTGTTGTAGCCGAGGTCCTGCATGTAGGCGTTCATGTCGCCTGCGGTCATACCCCAGTAGGGCATGATTTTGTTGATGGAATCCTCATCGCCCCAGCCCAGCAGACCGTGGACAAAAACGGTGGGATAGTCAGTGCCGCTTGCTTCCTCTGCAGATGCGGCACCGACTCCTGCAAACAGCGGTACCAGCATCATTACAGCAAGAAGCGTGGCAAGCAGCTTTTTGCCTTTCATATGTATGCTCCTTTCAAACATTGATAATTTATTGATTATTACCGTATAATAAACTAATATACCAAAAGTGTCTGAATGTCAAGGCGACATTGCATAAACAAAAGTTGTGAAAAGTATAAAACGACGGCAGAATTTTCTGCCGCCGTTTTCTCATGTTTCCATCTGCTTGCCGAGGAATGATGCAACGGTCTGGGCGAGCTTTGTTTCAAGCTCCGGCGCGTTTTCGTAGCCTCTGGGCGCAACAAAAAGCACACAGCCCATGACATCGCCCTCGGAAATGATCGGAGCGGCAATTGAGATGCCGAAGCGGTCATCGGAATCGCTTACGGAGGAGCTTGAGCTTCCGCTGTAGCGAAAGATTCCGCGGTTTTCCATGATGCCCTCAAGGGCGGAGGAGATGGGCTTTTCCAGAAGCTCGCGCTTTGCGCCGCCGGCTATTGCAACGACGGTGTCGCGGTCGCAGATTGCGGCAATGCTGCCTGTGGATTTGTGAAGACTGTCGCATATCTGTGCGGCAAAATCGGTTATTTCTCCCATGGGGGAGTATTTTTTGAAGATGACCTCGCCGTCCCGGTCGGTAAAAATCTCTAATGGGTCGCCCTCGCGGATACGCATGGTGCGGCGTATCTCCTTGGGAATTACCACTCTGCCGAGGTCGTCTATTCTGCGGACTATACCTGTAGCTTTCATATATCTTTCTCCTTGCTTGATTTTGTTTGCGCTTCTATTGTTTGCAATGCGCGGAAGATTATGCGCTTGGAAAATGATGAGAAAAATTGAATTATCTGCAAGTTTTCAAGACAGGTATTTTGTCAGTTTTTCTGACAGTGTCAGCACGCAAAAAATGCTGAGCTGTCAATGGAAAGC
>JAZRZJ010000018.1:0-5376 GCA_045601285.1 Oscillospiraceae bacterium | reverse complement strand
ATCCGAATGTCCTCCTTATGTTTGTCTTGTGCAGTTGTCAGGCCGCACTTACATCTTACCATAAGGAGTTTTTTATTCCTCACCGCTTAAGCTTTTTTGAACTCCCGGCACAGCCGGGAGTTTTCGTTTACAAAAAAATCCTCCGTTCTGTTATGTACAGAACGGAGGAAAAATATTAGTTTCCTGCGATTTCCTTATTGAGAATACGCATTTCGGTGAATATCAGTATTGCCACTGTTATGGCGGCAAGAACGTCACCGGTAGGACCAGCGTACAGCAGACCCTCAATGCCCATGATGCTGCCCATGATAAAGGCGCAGGGGAGGAAGTAAATAAGCTGTCTTGTCAGGGTTGCGGCCATTGCCTTGAGTGGCTTGCCGATGGACTGGAAAAAGATGCCCGAGGGAATCAGGAAGCCCGTAAGGAAGATAACAGAGAGGAAAACGTGGAAGCACTTGTTTGCAAACTGGTTATACATGACATTCTCTTCGTGTCCGAAGAGGTCGATGATGGGCTGAGTGCAGAACTGGAATACTGCCCAGCCGATAATTCCGACAGTGAGACCGGTAATAACAGTGCGCCAGTAGGTCGCTTTAACGCGGGCGTAGTTCTTTGCACCGTAGTTATACCCCACAATGGGCTGACTTCCTATGCCGAGGCCGACCATTACGCTGATAATGATGGAGTTGACCTTCATGACTATACCGAGTGCCGCAAGGGGAATATCAGGACCGTAAGCGCTTTCAGCGCCGTATTTGGTGAGCAGGTTGTTCATGCAGATAACAACAACGGTGGAGGCGAACTGAGTAAAGAAGCTTGAAATACCGAGAGGAAGGAAGCCGAAAACGGTTTCCTTACGGAGCTTTGCGTATTTGAACTCAAATCTGATGCTTTTAAACCTGGGAATATAGGAAACGCTGAGAATAAAGTTCAGTGCCTGACCGATAATGGTTGCCCACGCAGCACCCGCAACACCCCAGCCAAGTCCGAGAACAAACCAGGCATCGAGAATAATGTTCAGGAAGCAGCCAGACATATTGCATATCATGGCGTAGCGTGGATTGCCCTGAGCGCGAATAATGCTGCTGCCAGTCATGCTTATGCAAACGAAGGGGAGACCTATAAGGGTTATCCTCGCATATTCCGTTGCAAACTCCATGGTTTTGGGGTCAACCTTTGCACCGCCGCAAAGGAGAAGAATCTGCTTGAGGAAGAGCTCCATGAACAGAGTGAGGAAAAGACCGGCGATGAGAGCAACGGTTATGCCGTTGCCCATTGTGCGCGTTGCCTCGTCATATTTCTTCTGACCGAGCTTGATGCTGAAAAATGCAACACAGCCGTCGGCAATCATGGTGCCGAGAGCCATGGAGAAGGTCACAAGAGGGAAGGTGAGGTTGGTTGCGGCATTGCCCAGCATACCAACGCCCTGACCGATGAAAATCTGGTCAACGATGTTATATATTGAATTGACTACCATTGAGGCAATGGCGGGCAGAGCAAACTTCAGCAGAAGCTTAACTATCGGCTCCGTTTCAAACATTGCCAGCGAATTTTCCTTGCGCATTTATATTCACCCTGAATCATTAAATCTAACTTTGATATTTTAGCACAAACAATTTTTATTGTAAATATCAATAAAAATAAATGAGTGATTTTGTAATATGCTACAAAATCACTCGTAAAATTACATGAATTATTAACCGGCGGCACACCCGGTATTAAAGAGCTCCGAAGAGAAGGAGGAAGTAATAAGTACAGGGAACGGAGAACAGCAGACTGTCGATGCGGTCCATTGCGCCGCCGTGACCGGGAATAAGATTGCTGTAATCCTTAAATCCGGACATACGCTTGAGCAGGGAAGCGGCGAGGTCACCCATCTGTCCCATGGTGGAGGCTACAAGTGCGGTTACCATGCCGCAGATAAGGGTCATATCCTTAAAGAAGAAGCTGATGATAAGACCCGTAACAATAGCGGATATTGCGCCGCAGACGCTGCCTTCAATAGTCTTGTTAGGGCTGACCTCGGGTGCCAGCTTATTCTTGCCGAAGCGCTTACCGCCGAAGAGTGCGAAGCTGTCGCAAACCCATGTGGAGATGCAGCCGAGTGCGAAAATGGGAAGCCAGTCCTCAAGAAGAGCGAGCTTTGTGATGATAAGCATGGGAACAATGGGATAAACAAGCACTGCGAGGGTTGCAAGTGCGCCGGGGCCGCGAACCTTTTTGCTCATTACGCCGGCTGATACGATTGCAAATACTGCAAGGAAGAACAGAACCTCTGTAACTACGGCATCGGCTTTAAAATATATGGCGGCTACCGCTCCTGCACTGAAGACATACAGTATCCAGGGTGCGCATTTGATTTCCTTTGCATTGATTACGCGGCAGATCTCACGCACGGCGAGAACGATTACCGCAAGGAGAAACAGTGTGCGGGTTATGGGAGCGATTGCAAAGCAGGCAACTACAAGTGAAATCATCACCACAGCGGATATTACGCGAGTTTTCAAAAAATTTCCTTCTTTCTATATGTTCTTTTTGTTTACTTTAAAGTACCGTCGGGGAAAACGTAGTGTCTGCGGCGGCCTTTTGTGCCCTTGCCGTATTCAATCGCATTCTTCGGACAGGCACAGATGCATGAAAGGCAATGAATGCAATTATCGCTCCATTGGGGGACGCCTTCAATAATATTTATATTGTGAAGCGGACAGTTTTTTGCGCAGGCTCCGCAGGAAACGCAGGCTTCGCTGACGCTGAATTTCCCGGGATTTACAAACAGAGTGTTGAATAATTTGCTGCCGATTATGCTTATGTGTTTTCCTAAAAGCTGCGCTTTTTCGCTGAAGGCATTTCCGCTTAAGATAATATCTGATATTTCCTCAATCTTCGCGGGAAGTGCAGCAAGGCGGCTTTCCGCTTCCTCACGGCTTGAAGGCTCATACATTACAAGGTAGTTATCGGGCATTACAAGGGTATAGGTTCCCATATAGGAAAGATTTTTGCTTTCGCAAAGAGCTTTGTTTGCGGCACCTGCACCGCCGGTACCCGCACCGCAGGTCATGACAAAATATGCCCTGTCACAGCCTGAAAACTCGGTTTCGGCAATATAATTCTCAACAACGGAGGGAATATGGTAGCAGTAGGTCGGAACAACGAAAATAAAAGGCTTTTCACTTCGCATGGGGCGTGCGTTTGAGGCGGAAATAAGCTCGTTCATGGAAACCACCTCGTCATTGAGAACGTTTCCCAACAAAATTGCTGTATATCGGCTATTGCCAGTTCCGCTGAAATATAGTATCATTATAAAGAAATACCTCTTTCCCGAGAAAAATCGTAAATTTAATATATCATATAATTTCGAGCATAACAACCATGAAATGTCCGGTTTATATTTAAATAAAACGCAAACCGTTTTTTAAATGTTTTTATAACATTTACTGTAATATGTGAATTGTATTTTACGTCTTATATTATAGATACAAGGAGATAGGCTTTGGAAGACCGCGAAATTGTAAGGCTTTTCTTGGAACGCAATCAGGAAGCCATACTGGAAACAGATAAAAAATACGGTCGATACTGTCATAAAATTGCCTTTAATGTTTTGGGAAACGATGAGGACAGCGAGGAATGCGTCAATGACGCATATATGAGAACATGGGGAAGTATTCCACCCAATGAACCCTCTTCGCTGGGCTCCTATATCGCAAAAATTACCAGAAATCTTGCTTTGGATAAGTACAGGCAGCGCACCAGCACAAAACGCGGAAACGGTGAAATTCCTCTTTTGCTTGATGAGCTTGAGGAGTGCATAGCCGGAGATGACCAGTTTGAAAAACTGCACGATTCTGAGGAGATAACTGCTGCAATCAACAGCTTTCTTGAAAAGCTTACGGCAACAGAGCGTGGCGTTTTCGTTAGACGATACTGGCAGATGGAACCGATAGCAAACATTGCGGCAAGATACGGAATTACCGATTCAAAAACAACAACAATGCTGTTCAGGTTAAGAACAAAGCTTAAAAATCATTTGGTGAAAGAAGGAATCACGCTTTGAGAAGCGAAGATTTACTTAAATATATGGGCGGCATAGACGACAAGTTTGTCGATGAAATCATGGATGACAAGGTCGTTCCCATGGTCAGACGCTCAGGAAACCGCAAACGCTGGGCAGCGGTTGCGGCGTGTTTTGCGCTTGTTGTGCTCTGCGCAGCGGCAATGATGGGAATTGGCGTCAATGTTGACAGCGGCGAAATGACACTCAGCGGCAATGTGGCAAATATCCCCGTTGCCCAGAATACCATTGTTATGATTGACGTTAACCCCAGTCTTCAGATGGAAGTCAATGACCGCGGCACAGTTGTAAGCGCCGAGGCACTGAACGATGACGCGGCGGCACTTATGGAAGAGCTTAAGCTTGTGGGCATGGAGTACAAGGAAGCTGTGAAGAAAACCGTTAGCGTTCTTCAGGAGCACGAGTTCATTACCGATCTGAAAAACTCAATTCTTGTATCTGTTATGAATCGCGAGCTTTCCGACGCTGAGGCAATCCGTGCCGCAGTTGTGGAAACAATACAGCTTGTTGACGAGAACACCGATTATGATCTGTCTATACTCAGCCAGGTGTTTGAGGACATTTCCGATTATGCCGAAATTGCCGAGAATTATCACATGAGCACCGGACGCGCGGCACTTATTCAGAAAACCTGTGAGCTGTTTGACGAGTACAATTTTGATGAGCTTGCCAAGTGCACTGTTCAGACAATAAACCAGATTTTTGAATATGTTCCCGTTCCTGACTTTATACAGAGAATCGGTACAGTTGCAGCAACAGTTCCCGAAAGCTTCAGGGAAACCCTCGGGCTCGATGATCTGTCGGCAGCCGACCTGATAAACTTCACCTGCGCAATTTCCGATTTCTATGATAAGCTCTGTGAGTACTATGATGAACCAGATGTAGCAAAGCATATTGGATTTGCGTTTGATATTGCATGCACTGAAAACAAAGACGGATCAAAGCTTTGGGCGGTTTTTGCAGAGAATCTTAACGATGAGCTGGAATCCTTAGGCGCTATAATCAACATGGGAGAGAGAGCAATCAGCGACTGGTATTCTGCCGATACCGTAAATGACATTATAAACTTTATCAAATATATTGATAAGATAGTCTGAATTTATTTAATTTAATATTAATTTAATATAAGTACACGCAGGAATTCCCCGGCATTGCCGGGGAATTTCTGCGTGTACTTATATTAAATTAATATTAAAATAAATTCAGACTATCTTATCAATATACTTGATAAAGTTTATAATGTCATTTACGGTATCGGCAGAATACCAGTCGCTGATTGCTCTCTCGCCCATGTTGATTATAGCGCC
>JAZRZJ010000017.1:0-37150 GCA_045601285.1 Oscillospiraceae bacterium | reverse complement strand
GCGGCAATCCGCTTCCCTGAAAACGCCGATAATGCCGATATATCAACGTATTTCAAAGAGAACGGATTCCCACGACCGGTCTGCGGACTGGTCTCGGAATGACAGATTTGGTGTTTATCAACACCTTGAGGAATGAGCCTTTCGGCTCATTCCTCTTTGGGGTTAGGGATCAGAACAGCTTTTCAAAGAAATTATCAATAGATTTGAAAGCATTCTTTATGTTGTTGAAAGTGTTCTTGAAGCTGTCGATTATGGATGCGAAGGGGTTGGTGGGCTTAACGGGAGGATCAACGGGATCGACGGGATCTACATCATCATCATCATCAGCATCAGCGTCGGCATCAGCGTCGGCATCAGCATCTGCATCAGCGTCTGCATCAGCGTCGGCATCGTCATCGCCTTCGGGATCGTCGGGATCGACGGGTTCCTCGGCATCGCCGTTGATCAGGCTGTCAACGAGCTCATTGACCAGATCGTTGGTGTTGGCAAGATCATCCTTGAGGGCTCTCTCGATAACGTTTGCGAGAGGTGCGGGAACCAGCTCACTGAGAACATAGTGGAATGCCACTGTCACGTTGGAGAAGAGCTCGGGATTGACGTCGTAGTAGTACCAATTCCTTGTAACCTCGCCGCTGATCAGGAAGTCGCCTTCTGCGAGAAGATTCTTAACCTTTTCGTTGAGGCTCGTGAAGGTGAGGGTCGGATCCGTTGCCATTTCAGTCAGGACTTCCGCAGCCTCTTCCTCACTCAGGAACATATCGCCGGTCATGTTGTAGACGAGATTTGCAGCGAAGGAAAGAACGCTCGCCTTGGGGATATAGGTGTTGAGAACCTGATTGAGAAGGTCTGCAAGATCCTTTTTCAGATTTTCAACGGTATACTCAGGAGGAGCCACAGGCTCTTCGGGCTCTTCGCCTTCGCCGCCTTCTTCTACTACTGCGTCTTCGCCGCCTTCTTCTACTACTGCGCCTTCTCCGCCTTCTTCTACTACTGCATCGTTGAGTACCTGCTGATCTTCTTCACTGGGGAGAGCTACGGGTTCGGTGACTTCCTCAGTGACTTCTTCAGCGACTTCTTCTGTCGTCTCTTCTGCAGCTTCCTCGGACTCAGCCATCCTCTCACGGATCTGCTGGACCAGAGCATCTATCCGTTCGGCGATGGGATCGGTAAGTACACCGGCATTATATCCTTCGCCTTCGCCCATGACCCTACGCATTATGTCGAGACCGTTATCGGCGCTTAATGCGAGATTAGTGAATATACCTTCAAGCTGTTCATAGCTTGCGGAAAGCTGCTCGGTAAAGGCAGCAAACTGCTCGCCGGACATTGCGCCGGTGAGGTCAATGCTTGCATAGGTGTGGTACCTGCCGTCGGCAGCATTCCAGATGTTTTTAAAGGTGTACATCATGGGATTGCGTACACGGCCCTCGGGAACCTCGGTCTGGATAAGGAGGTAGTTGCCGGTGGGCATCTTTCCGTCCATAATACCGAGCATATTCATAAGGGCATAGCCGAGATCGCCGCCGCCGTATCTCTGAATGATATCCAGAAGAATATCGGTGAGACTTGCTTCTTCGGGAATATCCGTGGGAATATCGCCGCCGGATTCACCGCCGCCGCCGGATTCACCGCCGCCGGACTCACCGCCGCCGCCGGATTCACCGCCGCCGGTAGTGCCGCCGCCGAGCAGACCGGAGAACGTGTCAAGCAGACCCATAATTACCGCTATCTGTTCGGGATCGCCGATGGTTTCAAGAAGTGCCATGACACTTGCCATGTCAAGGGTCTCGGGCTCGTCGCTATCATCATCGGCATCTGCGTCAGCATCTGCGTCAGCATCTGCGTCGGCATCGGCATCTGCATCAGCGTCAGCATCTGCGTCGGCATCGGCATCGGCATCTGCATCGGCATCTGCGTCGGCATCTGCATCTGCGTCGTCATCAGCATCAGCGTCGTCATCGCCGGTATCGGGCTGCAGACTATCAATCAGATCCATGACCTGAGGAATGAGAGCGCAGAGCTTTGCCAATGTAACGTTCTTGTCGGGTGTAAACGTTACCACACCGTCGTCACCTGCCGTTGCTTCAAGCATTGCGGGAACGTTGAAGCCGCCGAGTCTTTCGTTGTTGGCAAGAATGGAGACAAGCAGTGCATTAATGGTTTCCGCGTCTATCTGCAGCGCACCGCCGCCGCTTGCCTCATCTCTGATGGAGCCAAGCTCATCAAAGCTGATGCCGCCGATAATGCCGTTGACTGCGCCTTCGCCCAGTGCAAGGAGAGAATCCACGAGGGCAAGGAAGCGGTCACGGTCAACGAGCATGAACGTTGCGCCGGGGAGACCTTTCGTTATGACTTCACCGGTCTCCTCGTTGTAAACCAGCTCGGCATTGGTAAACTCGATGCTGTTCTTGACGTGGCTGAACAGAATACCGCTCTGGTTGAAGACCTTGGCGCTGCCGTTCTGGATCTGACCGCAGCAGCCTATGAGACCGGAGCAGCCGCCCATACCGACCAGGTCAAGCATAAAGGGAGCGAGAGTCGCAAGCGCAAGACTGCCGTACTGATGGTTGCCGCCGAGATCCTTGACGGTACCGCCGTCCTTGATCGTGACGTCGAAGCTGCTTGCGCCGGAAGCTACCCAGCCTTCACCGGGGGAGGTGATGGTCAGGGTGTAGTCGCGTGCAGGGATCTTGTCAAGTGCAAAGCTCTGACCGATGCTGACAGGAAGAACGATTTCCATGTCCAGCATTTCTTCGGGTACCTGACCGCCGACAAGGCTGTAAAGACTACCAAGAGCGTCCTTAAGCATTACATCAATATCCAGCTTAAGGAACATGGTGTTGGTCATGGGGATATTGTAAACAAGTCCCTCAAACTGACCGTCGCCCTTATCTACCTCGGTGAGAGTAGCAACAAAGCCCTTGGGCATGTTGTCGAGTGCCTCAATGCCGAGGATATTCATTATATTGGGATCCTCGAGCACACCGCGGATAGTGTCGAGCGACATCTCGGGTGCAGCCGCATCTTCGTTACCCATCAGACCGCCCATAAGGCTCGAGCCGAGCTCACTGTTGAGCAGTTCAAGAAGAACATCAGCGGTGATTTTTTCGTTGACGGCTTCGAGTCTTTCCTCGTTGAGAACGTCAAACTGAATGTTGCCGGTCTTTGCTACGGCATTGGCAGTGTAGGTCAGAGTGATGTCACCGAGAGCGAGATCATCGACAACATCGGTTATGACCTTTTCCAGAGGAATATAGATCTGATAGCTGCCAGAGACACCGTAGCTAACTTTGGCATCAGTGCAGCCGCTTTTGGGAGTGTATGTACCGGTGAATTCAGCATATACATACTCTCTGTTTGCCTCTTCGCCCATGGTGTAGCGGGACATGACGCTGCTTTCGAAATACGTATCACCTGCGGCCTGCAGTATAGGCGTAGCCTTATCTACAGCAGCCTGACTTACAGTAGTGTAATCGCTGTTGGCCTTAGGGGTGCCGAGCGTCGTGTTGCCGTCCTTGAAGGTAATGGTAGCACTGGATTTGGTAAAAGAACCGACACTGACGGTGTAGGACTTGTAAGAGCCCTTTTGGATTGTTCTGCTTTCACCGTCGATGGTTTTGGTCTCTATATCGCCTGCGTACTCATTGCCGTCTTTAAGCAAATAGCTGTACTTTTCGCCGGTCTTAAAGCCATCGCCGAACTTGTGGCTGAAGCCGTTGTTGATAACATAATCTTTCCCGTCTGCTTCATTAAGAAACTGTATGGATTCCTCTGTTACCGTGTAGTTGGTGTTGCCGATTTTGGTGACTTTGTAAGAGTCACCCTCTTTCATGCCGATGGAAAGAGTGGAATTTGCATCAATGGATACCTGTTCGGTATCGCCATTGATCTTGACCTCGTATACCATCTTAGCTGCTGAATCGTTTACGATGTTCAGCTTATAAGGGGCATCTGGGTCGCCAAGGGGAAACTCAGACATTGGATAAACTGTCTGAGTGGCTGCCAATGCGTATGCGGGCAGCAGTGCAACTATCATACACAGTGCCAGCAGCATTGCCAGAAGTTTGCTGGTTTTTCGCATAAATCAACCTCCTATGCAAAAATATTTAGCCGGCGGAACACCCGATTTTCCGCCTATGCATACATCATAAATGTACCATTTAACCATGACAAAAGAGTTACAAATAATGGTCAGAATTGGCTTGTTTGCTAAATTTTTGATAATTATTTTCTTATTCATTATAATATTTAAATCTGCAATTATACGCGGCGTTTATTGATGAACACGGGGTACAGCGTTTTAACAAAAAAGACGGAGGATGACCTCCGTCTTGAAAGTAAATTTTAACCGTTTTTGGACAACAGATATGCGCAGGTATATTCCGACCAGCTGTAGTTGCTCATATATTCGCCGGTGAAGCTGCGTTCGGCATTTTTGTCGCCCTCAAGATAATGATAGTAGTCGCAGTCTATGCGTGACGTATCCACGCTGTAGCCCTGGGCCTTGCTTAAAAAAACCGGCTCCGCACCCACAGCTCTCAGGGAGCTTCGCAGATCTGACGTGAGCTGGTGCAGGTAATTCATGCCATAGCTTTTATCGCTTCTGTCCTCCCAGAGCTGCGCACAGATCTCGCGTGCGCTTACGCTGGCGCCCTTGCGATCGATGAGGTAGGCGAGCAGCTCCTTGGTTTTTGCACGTTTGAACCGCAGCGGCACTCCCCGGGCATAAACTTCAAATGAGCCGAAGCACTGAGCCTTGATAAGATACTCCGGTCTGCTGATGCCCTTTATATAGTCTATCTCTCTCTGCACGGCATCCGCGCTCACGGGCTTCAAAATATAACCCGAGGCATGAAGCTGAAGCGCATCGAAGGCATATTCGCGGCAGCGGGTGCAGAATACAACGGGCAGTCGGGGCTTTATCTCCCTCAGCTTTTCCGCAAGAGCGATCCCGCCCATTTCGTGCATACGAATGTCAAGAAACGCAATGTCAAAGGGGTTTTTCCTTGCCCAGTCCAGCGCGTCACGTTCATCGTCAAAGGCAGCGATATCGCTGATATCCGTAGATTTACCGACAGCACTCTCCAGAGCGTTCAGTGACAGAGCTTCATCATCAACGCAAAGTGCGATCATTCGGTTTACCCCCTTTGAAAGTCGATATAAATATACAGCGCAGGTGGTTTTTATTAGGTATTAGTATCATTCCTTGTTTGCCGGGCGGTTCTTTTTTGTGGCATGTCCGCGACCTCTGCGGCGGGACAGAGCGGCTTTTGTGCGGTAAAAGTCCAGCATTCCGTCATCAGCTTCATAGATAAGGCGGTTTGCTGACCAAAGGTTATCCTCATGCTTGCGGAACTTGAGTCTTACAAGGTAGGAAGAGCAGTCCTCGCAGCTGTATATATTCATATAGCGCTGGTCACCCTGATTTACCCAATGCTGCGCGGTCAGCTTTTTTTCGCACTTGGGGCAGGATATTTCGGTAAGCTGAGGGTCGGCAAAGGCATCTGCCTTGGTGACGTAATCATTAAAAACAAGATGCTCAATGGCCTCGGGACCGTCATTTTCGGGATTTGACGATTTGGATTTAGCGGTTGCAAGAATGCGGCTTGCATCATCGTAACGGGCAATTCCCGTGTACATATCAAGGTGGGAAGCAACGAGCGCGGTGTTGTAGGCATCGCCGAGCGCGTCATGGGCAACGCGCGTCTGCTCGATTTCAAAGTGCTCCATTGCGGTGGCAAGGGATTTCTGGTTTTTATCGCCATCGGTCTGCATATTGTAGATGAGCTGAAGGTTTATCCAGCCGTCAATCCAGTCCCAGTCCAGATCGTGTATGATGATGTTCTGCTCCATAATGCCCTTGTCATCACAGCCCCAGGTGAGAAAAACGGGGTTTTCGCCGCACCACTGGCGGAACTGCTCAAAGGCATCGCGGAAGCTGAGACCGAGCGCTAAGCGCTCCTTGTCAAAGCCGGTGAGCTTTTTTACCTTGTAGTGCATACGCTTGAAATACACGGGCTTGACGTCGACCGTAAATTCCTCCGCAGGCTTCATATCCTCTGTGAGCTTTACAGCACCGATCTCTATTATTTCGCCCCGCAGTTTAATGGGCAGCTTGTTAAAAACGGCGGATTTGGAGCTCATTGCCTGATTCCATTCCAAATCGACCACGATATAATTCATAAATTCAACGACCTTTATACATATTACGAAAAAGCATTATAGCATAATTTTAATGATGTTGCACTACTTTTTTTAAAATATATTTGAATGAGTCAGTCATGTGTGATATACTTCATTCAAACATTATTACGGAGGAAAGATTAATGAAAATTGCTGTTGTCTGCGGCGGCATTTCAAGCGAAAGAGATGTTTCCGTTACCAGCGGAACAAATGTTGCAAGAGCTCTGAGAGAAAGAGGTCATAAGGCTGTGCTTGTTGACCTTTTCTATGGCTACAGCGGTGAGTATTCCGACCCTGCCGAGCTTTTTGAGCGTGAGCAGGAGGACTTGTATTATTGCGTCAAGGAGCAGGTGCCTGATGTGGCGAAAATGTTTGCCGAGGGTGACGGCTCACGCATAGGCAAAAACGTAATAGAAATCTGCAAGGCTGCGGATATCTGCTTCCTTGCCCTTCACGGTGAGGACGGCGAGGACGGAAAAATTCAGGCAACACTGGATATGCACGGCATAAAGTATACCGGAAGCGGATTTCTGGGCAGTGCGATTGCCATGAACAAGGAAGTAAGCAAGATAATGTTCAGAGCAAACGGGATCCCCACTCCCGCCGGGATCATAGTCGATAAGAATGACTCTGTTTATGAAAACGTGGGCTTCCCCTGCGTTGTTAAGCCATGCTCCGGCGGCTCCAGCGTGGGAACCTCTCTGGTAAAGAGCGAGGATGAATACAATGCCGCACTTGAGCTTGCCTTTAAGTACGAGGACAGAGTTGTAGTTGAAAAATACATAAAGGGCAGGGAGTTTTCCGTCACCGTTATGGACGGAAAGGCGTTTCCCCCAATTGAGATCGTAACAAAAAACGGCTGGTTTGATTATAAGGACAAGTACCAGTCGGGATATGTTGAGGAGCTGTGTCCCGCACCCATTACCGATGCGGAATGTGCCGAGCTTTCCCGCATTTCCGAATCGGTTGCTGATGCTCTTAAGCTGGACGTATATTTCAGAGCAGACTTCATTATGGACGAAGCAGACGGCAAATTCTACTGTCTGGAGGCTAATACAATCCCCGGCATGACTCCTACAAGCTTTGTTCCCCTGGCGGCAGGGGTACTGGGCATGGACTTCGGAGATGTCTGCGAAAAGATCCTTGCTCTTTCTATGGAGAAGTATAAATGAGAGGTATTACCGTAAAGGAAGCCGCGGAAATCTGCGGCGGAAAGCTCGTAGGCGAGGGACGCGGGGAGATCCTCGGCGTCTGCATCGACAGCCGTAAGGTTGAGAGCGGCAGTATGTTTGCCGCACTTAAGGGTGAGCGGGTAGACGGTCACGATTATATGGCAAAAGCCTTTGAGCTTGGCGCAGTCTGCTGCATTGCAGAACGTATTCCCGAGGGTGCTTGCGGAGATATTATCCTTGTCTCCGACGTTGCCGCTGCGCTTAAGGTGCTTGCGGAAAACTACCGACAGCGCTTTGATATTCCCGTAATCGGTATTGCGGGAAGCGTCGGCAAGACAACCGCAAAGGAAATGGTTGCTTCTGTACTTTCACAGCGCTTCAATGTGCTGAAAACAGAGAAAAACCTTAATAACGAGCTGGGCGTTCCTCTGACGATTTTCCGAATCGAGCCCGAGCATGAGGCGGCGGTAATCGAAATGGGTATTTCCGATTTCGGAGAAATGACACGCCTTGCCAAAATAGTTCGTCCCACAATGGCGGTTTATACCCTTATAGGCCATGCTCATCTTGAACATCTTCATGACAGAAACGGTGTTGTTAAGGCAAAGACCGAAATGCTTGATTTCATGTCGGAGGACGGCACCGTGTTCATGAACGGCGATGATGACCTGCTTGCCGCCTTTGAATGCAGACAGAACAAGGTGCTTTTCGGAACGGGCAGCAATGCCGATGTCCGCGCAGAGAACATTCATTATGACGAGACCATGCAGCTTTGCTGCACGCTTGTAAGCGGGGACAGAAGAATAGACGTGAAAACTACTGCCTACGGACAGCACATGGTGTATGCTTCGCTTGAGGGCGCTGCAGTCGGCATCAAAATGGGCCTCAGCGATGAAGAAATTATCCGCGGTGTTTGGGAATTTGAAACCGTCGGACGTCGGGCAAGCGTTGTTAAAACCGGTTATATTACCCTGATTGATGACTGCTATAACGCAAATCCCGACTCGGTAAAATGCGGAATTGACTCCCTGAAAAAGAACGGCGGACGCAAGGTGTGTATTCTCGGAGATATGCTGGAAATGGGCGAAAATAAGGAAAAGCTCCACGCCGGTGTCGGAAGCTACGCCTCTGAAAACGGAGTTGACCTTCTGCTCACCGTAGGTGAGCTTTCCGAAAACACCTCAAAGGGCGCAAGCATTGAAAAAAAGCATTTTGCAACAAACGGCGAGCTTATTGCAAAACTCCCCGAGCTGATAAAAGAGGGGGACACCGTGCTTGTCAAAGCTTCCCACAGCATGAAATTTGACGAGATTTCCGAAGCTCTTAAGCTTCTTAAATAAGAAAAAACGCTGCGAAACGCAGCGTTTTTTATATTATGAGGTTTTCGATAAGCAAAAGAAGTACTACTCCCGGAAGACCGAGCACTCCCGTTATCAGTGCGCTTATCCAGCCAACTGAGATATGTAATCCTATGTAACTGCCCACAAAGTTTACCGCAAACAGTATAACAAGTCCTGCAAGCGCGTTCAGCAAAAGTCTCAGCAGCCACCCGAGAGGCACGGCAAAAATTTTGAAAAACAGCCACAGGGCAAAAACGGCGATGATTATTGAAATGATTTTTGAAAGCATGGGCTTGCTACTCCATATTCCTTATATTAATTACAGCGCAGTTATAGCGCGACTTAAGGGCGCTTATTTCAAAAATGCAGGCATCAAGCATATCCTTGTCGGTTATATTGTCAAAGGCGGAATATGCGCATTGAAGACGTGAGCGTATGTCATGAAGCTCGTTTATTCTGCGGGCATATTCAGCCTGCCTGCGTTTAAGCTCTTTCTTTGCTTTTGACATGAGAAAAGACTCCTTGTTCTTTTCTCAATATTATATTCATTGCCCATATTTTTTAGTCAAATATATTATAATTTTCCATGAGTATCAATAGATAATGTGTTAATAATAGAATCAGACAGAAAAGCCCGGCAACAGAAATGATGGTCTCAGAAGACCGGCACAAAAGCTGTGTACGCCGGAAATGTAAAAGCTTATCTACGGATACAGAATACATTTTTGCTTTTTTGTTTGCCGGCAATGCCGGGATATAGGGGACAGACCTCGGGTCTGTCCCCGCGTTTTTTTGTAAACGAAAACCCCCGGCAGCTATGAAGCCGGGGGATCATTATTCCAATCCGTAGGGCCAGCCGATAAGACCGCCTACATCGTACAGCTCGGTATAGCCGAGGGACTTCAGCTTTTCCGCAGCCTCCGCACTGCGCCTGCCCGAACGGCAGTAAATAAGCAGGGGAGTGTCCTTTTCGGGAAGTATGATTGACGCGGCGGTGTAATCAATGTCGTCTACCGGGAAGAGAACGGCATCAACGGCGTGACCGGTGATGTATTCCTCCTCCTCACGAACATCGAGCATGATGCTTTCGGGACGTGAGTCAAGAATTTCCTTAGCCTCTTCAAAAGTAATTTTTCTGATTTCGGACATTGTGAACACCTTACTGTCTGTCAAAGGGAACAACTTTGTTGTTTAACTCCTGAAGGCGCTTTTCATAAGCCTTCATTGACTGCTCGCGGAAAGCGCACCGCGGGTTCTCGATCCCGAGCAGACCCATGATATACTCTGTAAACAGAGGGTTAAGAATAAGAACGGGACCGAGAATGTTTGCGCCGATGAAATTGTTCATGCGGAGCCCCTCGCAAGAGGTGGAGGTATTGAGCCCGGTACCTCTGTCGGCCTTGAACAGACAGCAGCCCTCTGCAGCTCCGTAAACCATTGAGAACTGGGATTTGAAGCCGACAAGCGTGAAATCCTCAAGCCTGCCCATGACCTTTCCGTTGTAGCGATTGAAAAGGTCGATTTTTGTTACCAGGGGGAAGATACCGAGAGCCTCATAGCTCTCTTTTGAAGTGAGATTCTGTATTTCTTCGGTGAAGATTTCAAAAGCGTTGCCGGTTGAAAGAAAAACAACGTTTTTTTCGATCAGCTCGATAATCCTTGCCTTGTGGGGCATGAGATACTCTGTAACACGCTTCTGCGCCGCTTCGGACATTCCGCCCATGTAAATCATATCAACGTCATTGTCCGCAAAATAGGGCACGGCATCGGTGATTTCGGTCATGATAAATTCAGCCTCGGGCAGACAAAGCCTGAGATAATCAATATTTTTGCTGTCGCCGTAAAGGTTGCACAGCCTGGAAAACAGTATTTCGATTTTCATTCTGCATCAGCCTCCTCAAGCTTTTTCTTTACAGCTTCCATAATCTTTCTTGCGTCGTCAACAAGATAAAGGTCATACATGATGAAAACCGCGTCACAGCTCCTTGCGTCCAGCAAATCAACGGTATTATAAATATCATCGACGGTCCGGAAATTCGAGGTATCAACTCCGTCAATCATTGCGCGAAGAATATGGTCTGCGCATCTCGGACCTCCGAAAATGACCTGACTTATGGAGTCATCGCCGAGCGGAGCGTATGAACAGTCATAGATCCAGCTGATATTTTCTGTGTTGTTCACATTTTCGTGAATGTCGTCGATAATTGCAATGACGGCTTTGGCATTGCCTTCTGACTTGCGGGCATAGTCAATTGCGCGTGAGCAGGCAATGGGATTCTGACTCTTTGCAAGCTGAAGCGTAACAGGCTTGCCGCAGCACACCTCGCGGTCAAAGCGCGACGAAACAATTTTAACGTCCTGCAGACCGGCCTCGATCTGCTCTGGAGAAAGTCCGAATTCCGTCAGGATCGCGATTGCGGCGGTTGTGTTATAAATGTTTGCGATGTTGTCATTAATCAGTCTGAAATCGAAGGAGTTCTCTGCATGGGAAACAGTCAGAAGCTTCTTTTCGGAATCAACGGAAACCGCGCAGTAATCGGGAACGGCATTTTTGAAATCGCAGGAGCTGCAATGAACATGACCGATATGATTGTATCGGGTGTAGTCATACACAAGCTCGCCGCCGCATTCGGGACAGTAGTTTATGTCCTTAATATCAGCGCTGTCACCGTAATGCTCGCTGCCGAAGAGATGCTCAACACCGAAATACAGCTTTTTGTTGGCAGAGCTGCCGAGACCGGAGCAGATTATGTCGTCGGCATTGAGAACAAGCGTTGTGCTCTCGGGTATTGCCGATGAAATGATATAGGAAATAAAATCTGTATTGGCATTGCGCTTTACGGAGTCGCGCATAATATTGTTGCAGACAATGTAATCGGGCTTGATGTGGGGATAAATTCGGAGAGAGCTTCTCTCGTCGCATTCGAGCACGGCAATGCTGTTGCGGGGCTTGCCGAAAAGATTGCCGTTGTCTATCAGTGCGCTTGCAATGCCTGCATCGACATTGGAGCCTGCACTGTTATTAGTGACGCTGTATCCGTTGCTGCGAAGAATACCGGTTACAAGATTGCTGACAGTGGTCTTGCCGTTTGTGCCGGTTACGGCAATGACGGTTTCGGGTCTGCCCATACGCCCGATAAAGTCGGGACAAAGCTTCAGTGCTATTTTGCCCGGGAGATAGCTTGCCTGACGGTGCAGCAGCTTCATTCCGATGCAGCATAGCTTTGCGATGATTGCGGTCAAAATAAATCTTATCTGTTTCATGTTTTGCCTCATGTGATATTTTCATGTGATATTTAAATTCATAATATTTTACCACACATAAGGAATGCGTACAAGAAAAATGTAAAATTTAAGATAGTGCCGAATCACGAATATTAGATAATGTATGCAGCAGATAATATTATTAAAATCGGTGACGTCTTCCGGAGGGAAGATGAGAAATGCCGACTGCGGCTTTAGGCGGTGCGGGATATGCAATCATAAGGGTTTTTCCGTCACTCCTGAATAAATCAACGGCGGTGTTTCCGCGCATACGCTTTAGACGCAGCAGATACTTGATCAATGAATAATCGGGGCATTTTCCTTCAAATACTGCGGTGAAAAGGCTACCATTATCGAAATCAGATGACATAATATTTCCTCCTGAAAATAACAAAATTACAATGAAGTTACAACTAAGTTTCACTACGGAAAAGAATGTGTTAAAATAGGTTTACAGCATCAATTTTATTGCAAAAATTTTCGATTTTCTATACAAAATTTATGGAAATTATCTTGTGATAGTGGTATACTGAAATCACATTATGTAAAGTGTGTAATTATTAATTATGTAAAGTAGCTCTGAGGCAAAATGGAACTTATTGAGAAGAAAATCAGCGGCGAGATTAAGTATAAGGGCGTAATCGTAAACGTCAGACTTGACAATGCCGAGCTAATAAACGGCAAGATCGTCAAGAGGGAAGTGGTTGAGCACCCGGGAGGTGTAACGGTGCTTCCCATTGACAGAGACGGCTACTGCTATTGCGTCAGACAGTTCAGATATCCCTTCCAGAGAGCGATGCTTGAGGCGCCCGCAGGTAAGCTTGAATACGGCGAAGATCACAGAGAATGCGCAATCAGAGAGCTTTCGGAGGAAACCGGACTTACCGCAGATGAACTCATATATCTCGGCCCCTGCTGCACTTCTCCCGGATTTTCATCGGAGGTTCTGCACATCTATATTGCAAGAGAGCTTTATGGCGGACAGAGCCACCCCGATGAAGATGAGTTTCTGAATATTGAAAAGCATCACATCAGCGAGCTTGTCAAGCTTTGTATGACCGGCAAAATTGATGACGCAAAAACGATAATTGCGGTTTTGAAAGCCAATACACTACTATATATTGATGAGTAGTTACAGAATGTTTACAAAATATTGTTGCTATTGTTTCAAACCTATGCTATAATTTAATCGCACATCAGGTGTGGGTGTGCCGAACGAAAGGTGTAACATATGGAAAAGTACGTAATTAACGGCGGCAAACCTCTGCAGGGTGAGGTTGAAATCAGCGGCGCAAAGAATGCTGCTGTTGCAATCATTCCCGCTGCTCTTATGGTTGACGGTGTTTGCCGCATTGAAAATATACCTGAAATCAGCGATACCGATATGCTCCTCACGATCCTTACCCATCTCGGTGCGGAGGTAAAGCTTATCAATCGCTCCACAATCGAGATAGACAGCCGTAATGTCAGATTCTGTGACGCTCCCTTTGACCTTATGCGTAAGATCCGTGCGTCCTACTATCTGATCGGCGCAATGCTCAGCCGTTTCGGTCATGCAAAGACCACTATGCCCGGAGGCTGCAATTTCGGCGTTCGCCCCATCGACCAGCATATAAAGGGAATGACCGCACTTGGAGCTGATATTGACGTAAGAAACGGTTTTGTTTATGCCGATGCTCCCGATGACAGACTCCACGGCGCTAAGATTTATCTTGACAAGGTTTCCGTTGGCGCAACAATGAATATCATTCTTGCCGCAACCATGGCAAGCGGACGTACGGTTATTGAGAACGCCGCACGTGAGCCCCATATTGTTGACCTTGCAAACTTCCTCAACTCCATGGGCGCAGATATCCGCGGTGCCGGCACCGATACAATTAAAATCACCGGCGTTGAAAGACTTCACGGCGGCAGCTACAGCATCATTCCCGACCAGATTGAAGCCGGCACATATATGGCAGCCGCAGCGGCAACCGGCGGTGAGGTTCTTATTAAGAACGTAATTCCCAAGCACCTTGAGTGCATCAGTGCAAAGCTTCGCGAGACCGGCACTATTGTCCAGGAATATGAAGATTCCGTCCTGGTAAAGAGCAACGGCAATCTCCGCAAGGCTAATGTGAAAACTCTGCCTTATCCCGGCTTCCCCACGGATATGCAGCCTCAGATGGGCGCTCTGCTTTGCCTCGCAACCGGCACTTCGGTAATTACCGAGGGCATCTATGACAACCGCTTCAAGTATGTCAATGAGCTTCGCAAGATGGGCGCTGACATTCAGGTGGACGGAAGAATCGCTATTATTGAAGGCGGCAACAGACTTACCGGCGCTCCCGTCATGGCTTGCGACCTCCGCGCAGGTGCCGCAATGGTAATTGCCGGACTGTGCGCTTCCGGCACAACCGAGATTGAGGATATCCACTTTATCGAACGCGGTTATGAGAATTTTGTCGGTAAGCTCCGCGCTCTCGGTGCCGATATTGCACTTGTTGATTTCCCCGATGATACCGAAACTGTAGATAAGGTAATTTCAATAGGTTAAAAAGGTAATATCATGCGTATAGTGACTTTTGCCAGTGGCTCAACGGGAAACTGCAGCCTCATTTCCGACGGCAAGGCCAATATACTGATCGATGCGGGTATTTCCATGCGCAGGATAGTAAATTGTCTTGACGAGCTTGGTCTTACTCCGCAGGATATAGGCGGAGTGCTCATAACACATGAGCACTCCGATCATATTTCCGGACTTCCCATGCTTGTAAAGCACTACGGAGTAAAGGTATTTGCTCCCGCAGAGCTTTATGATGTCCTTGTCGGTATGAAGCCACAGCTTGCGGATTTTATAAGCGTTATTGAATTGAATAAAGCTTTCAGCATCGGCAGTACGGAAATTTCTGCGTTCAGGACACCGCATGACTCAATATTCAGCGTGGGCTACAGAATAGCGGGGGAGAAGGTTTTTGCCTTTGCAACCGACACGGGCTCTGTTACCGAGGATATGCTTCGGGGGCTTTCCGGTGCCGATACCGTGGTCATTGAAGCAAATCATGATGTTGATATGCTGAAAAACAGTCCGTATCCTTATTTTCTGAAGCGCAGAATTTTATCTTCCCATGGCCATCTTTCAAACGATGATTGCAAAAAGCTTGCTGTTTTGCTTGCAAACAGCGGCACAAGGCATATAATATTAGGGCATCTGAGCAGAGAGAATAATACACCGGCAAAGGCGTTTGAGGCTGTGTGCGGTGCAATCTGCGGACTTGATGTAGAATTAAGTGTCGCGCCTGCGGATACAATGCTTGAGGTACATATAGGAGAGGTATAATAATGCTTGGGATAAAGCTTGTGTGCGTTGGAAAAATGAAGGAAAAATTTTATATTGACGCAGTGAACGAGTATTCCCGCAGATTATCGGCCTATTGCAGATTTGAGTGCCTTGAGCTGAGCGAAGCAAAGCTTCCCGACAATCCGTCTGATAAGGAAATCAGCGCGGCGCTTGATAAGGAAGCTGTTGAAATTGAAAAAAATATACCGAAAGATGCCTATGTAATTGCAATGTGCGTTGGCGCAAAGCAGCTTAAAAGTGAGGAGCTTGCAGAAAAAATCAGCAGCCTGGCACTTGCGGGAAAAGCAAAAATATGCTTTATTATAGGCGGGTCCTTCGGCATGGCGGAAAGTGTGAAAAAGCGTGCTGATATGCGCCTCGGAATGTCTGAAATGACATTTCCGCATCACCTTGCCCGCGTAATGCTTGCGGAGCAGATATACAGAAGCTTTAAAATAAACGAAGGTTCAAAATACCATAAATGACGGAGGCAGTCATGGATAATGAGATTAAACTGGAATGGGGCAGACGTCTGACAGGCGATATACTTAAACGCTGGCCAAAGGACGAAGAGGGGAATCCCGTTGAACCGGTGTTCCTCACTCACCGCATGAGCCTTGATATGAGCGATGAGATGCTTATAAATCTTCTTGAAGCTTATAATATACCGTGCATCAGACAGTATCCGAATGACGGCGATTTCGGCCGTCTGGTTCTGGGTATGAGCGGCACGGGAGTTGACATATACGTCCCCAGAACCATGTATGAGGACGCTGTGAATTTAAGCGAAGGGAGCGCTGAATATGAAGACCTATAAGGAAGAGTACCAGCTTTGGCTTGACAGCCCCGCACTCAGCGAAAGTGAGTGGGAGGAGCTCAATTCCATTGCAGACGATGAAAAAGAGATAGAAAGCCGCTTTTTTGCCCCGCTTGAGTTTGGCACCGCAGGACTTCGCGGCACCATGAAGGTCGGACTTCATCACATGAACGTTCATGTGATCCGCTATGCAACCCAGGCATTTGCCAATGTGATCAAGGCGGAAGGCGAAGACGCAATGCAAAAGGGTATTGTCATCTGCTTTGACTGCCGCATAAACAGCGATGTTTTTGCAAAGGAGGCAGCCTGCGTCATGGCGGCAAACGGCATTCACGTCCGCCTGTTTGATGCACTGCGCCCGACTCCCGAGCTCAGCTTTGCCGTGCGCTATTACGGCACCACCGCAGGCCTCAATATTACCGCAAGCCATAACCCCAAGGAGTATAACGGCTACAAGGTGTACTGGTCTGACGGCGCTCAGCTGCCTCCTCAGCACGCGGCGGCAATTGCGGAGCAGATGAATCAGATCGATGTGTTCAACGGCTTTTTAAGCTGCGATTTTGACGGGGCTGTTGCCGACGGACGCATTGAGCTTATCGGCGATGAAACAGACGCGGCATATCTTGAAGAGGTGCTGGGACAGGCAATTGACAAGGCTGTCGTTGCAAAGGTTGCGGACAGGTTTAAAATTGTCTACACGCCTTTCCACGGCGCAGGCTGGAGGCTTGTTCCCGAGTCGCTTAAGAGACTGGGAATTACCCGGCTTTATCCCGTAAAGGAGCAGATGGTGCTTGACGGCTCCTTCCCCACGGTTGAGAGCCCCAACCCCGAAAACCCCGAAGGCTTCTATCTTGCCGCCCAACTTGCAAAAGAAGTCGGCAGCGACCTTATTATCGGAACTGACCCCGACTCTGACCGTATCGGCGTCATGGTGCGTGACGGTGAAGGATATTCTGCAATTTCCGGCAATCAGATGGGTGTGCTTCTGCTTGACTATGTAATTAACGCAAAGAAGAGGACCGGAACTCTGCCCGAAAACGCAGGTGCGGTAAAGAGCATCGTAACCACAGAAATGGCAAAGGTTGTTGCAGAGAGCAACGGCGTTCATTTTGAAGATACCTTTACGGGCTTTAAATTTATGGCCGAGCGTGTTGCGGAATGGGAGAAGGCAGGAAGCTACAAGTACATTTTTGCCTATGAAGAGAGCTACGGCTATATGATGGGCGACTATGTACGCGATAAGGACGCGGTCACCGCATCAATGATGGTTGCGGAGATGGCGGCATATTATTTTGACAAGGGCATGAATCTCAAGCAGGCGATGCAGAGCCTGTATGAGAAATACGGCTGGTACGGCGAAAAGACGCTCAATCTTGTGATGCCCGGTCTTGACGGTCTTGCAAAGATGAAGAGCATAATGGCAAATCTCCGCGAAAATCCGCCTGCGGTCATCGCAGATACAGACGTTTTCCGTATCCGCGACTATGCCGACGGAAGCATTTCCGTTCCCGAAATCGGCGTTGTCGGAGAAACAAGCATCAAGGGCTCCAATGTTCTTTATTTTGAGCTTGCGGACGGAAGCAGCTTTATTATCCGCCCCTCAGGAACCGAGCCTAAAATCAAGGTTTACATTCTCAGCAAGGGCAAAAATGAGAGCGAATGCAATGAAAAGATTGAAAAATACGCAAAGTTTGCAGAAAGCCTCAAGAAATGAGCGAGCTGCTTGAAATATTTGCCGTGGCCTTCCGCGTAGGTATTATGACCTTCGGGGGAGGCTACGCCATGCTTCCCATACTTCAGAGGGAAGTTGTTGAAAACAGAAAATGGGTTACCGAGGCGGAGGTGCTTGATTATTACGCAATCGGTCAGTGTCTCCCGGGCATTATCATGGTAAACACCATGATTTTTGTGGGGCAGAAGCGCAAAGGCACCGCAGGCGGAATTGCCGCCGCCTTAGGTACGGTTTGTCCCGCGCTTATCATCATAACGGTTATTGCAGCACTTCTCACAAGCTTTGCCGACTCCGAGATAGTAAAAAAGGCATTTGCGGGGATAAGAGTCTGCGTATGTGTCCTTATTTTCAATGCCGTTGTAAAGCTTTGGAAAAGCTCGGTTATTGACTGGAAATGCTTTGCGATTTTCGCGCTTGTGGCATTGCTTTCACTGCTTACGGGCGTTACACCCGTTGTGTTTGTGGTGGTTTCCGCAATACTCGGCATTGTGATTAAAGGTCTGGAGGTGAAGTCTGAATGATTCTTCTCCGGCTTTGGTGGGAGTTCTTCAAAATCGGTCTGTTCTCCGTTGGCGGCGGTATGGCGACACTTCCGTTTCTTTACGATATGTCAGACCGCACAGGCTGGTTTACATACAATCAGATTGCGGATATGCTGGCTGTTTCCGAATCTACTCCCGGTCCTATCGGGATTAACATGGCAACCTACACGGGCTTCACGACCGCAGGCTTCCGGGGCTCTCTGGCTGCAACGCTGGGCATAATTACTCCCGGAATTATCATTGTTCTTCTGATTATCGCAGTGCTTGACCGCTTCAGAAAGAACAAATATGTTGATGCCGCGTTCTATGGACTTCGCCCAGCTTCAACGGGACTGATTGCTGCGGCAGGTGTCCTTGTTGTTGAGATTGCACTGCTCAATATGGGCGCTGACAGCTTCCTTGAGTATTTTAATCTTAAAGCAATTATCCTTGCGGCAATCCTGCTTATACTTACGCGCTGGGTAAAGCCCACAAAAAAGCTGCATCCGATTGTGTTTATCGCGGCTTCTGCGGCGGCAGGTGTGCTTATATTCTGAATACTGATGCTGCTAAGCAGGCGAATATTGCGGCAAAAACAGCGATTAAAAACCGTCCGATTACATATCGGGCGGTTTTTATATCTGTATCCGCAATGATTGAAAGCGTCTGAAAATGCACGGAAATTCCACCCCAGCCGAGAATAAACGCAGCAAGGGCAAGGTTAAGAGGAGAGATTTCCAAGCCCTGCATTTCCTTTATGCTGTTTCCGATTTCAAACAATCCGGAAATCAGCGCTGAACTAAAATGAAGCTCTGTGTGCATAAACACGGATATTTTTCCGCTAAGTAAACTGAGTAATCCGCCTGCGTTCAGCAGTTTGATCAGCACGGAAAAGGCAAGAACAAAACCGCAGACGTTTATTATTGACGTAACCGACCTTTTGACCGAAACAGTAAGCGCGGAGGCAAAGCCGGCGGGATTTGCTGCTGTAAGGTAACGTTCACTGTGACTTTGCGTTTTACAGAACATTGCTCCGTAGACCGCGGCTGAAATGATATGTGCTGAATATAGAATGATGCCGGCAGGAAGTGAATGAAAAACTCCCGTGCCTACTGCACCGATGATAAACGCAGGCCCTGAATTGTTGCAGTAAATGAGAAGCCTTGAGGCATCTTCGGCGCTTAATTCACCACGGCCTCTTGCCTCTGCAATGTATGCGGCTCCCACAGGATAGCCGCCTGTTATCCCGATGATAAACGCCGCATATTTTAAGCTGCCGGCATGCAGAAGCCCGCACAGTCTGCTTATGGCGCCAAGCTCTGTCAGAAGATTGACCGCGATAAAATAGGGAAACAGAGAGGGAATGATAATTTTACCGCAGGTTTCAAGTCCGCCTATAACTGCATCGCTTGAAACATCGGGAAATATGAGCAGCATTGCAAATGCGCAAAGCGCTGCGCAGATCGCGGGGAATGACTTCATACAATCAGCTCCTTGTCCATGTATCAAGCTATGATTTATGTCATAGATTTATACGGACAAGGAGGCGTGATAATGGGAAGAATAAAAGCAAGGGCCGAATTGCTTTCGGACAGAATAAGCCTGCCGGCCGATGCCTTTGCGGGCTCTGCAAAGCTTACCCTCAACGGCCGCGGCCATCTGCTTATTGAAAACCACAACGGAATATGCAAATACGGAGACAAGCAGATTATCATTGACTGCGGCACAATGAAAACGCGTATATGCGGCGATGAACTGAATCTAACGGCTATGGATAAGTGCGATATGCTGATAACGGGAAGAATACTGTCAATAGAGCTTGAGTAGGTAAAATGAAGAAACTTTATAATCTTGCACGGGGAACCGTGCGTCTTGAAGTAAGCGGAGCCGAGCCCGAATTGCTTTTAAATAAGCTCTGCGAAAAAAGCATTGAGTTCTGGGACACAAAATCGTGTGACGACTTTTCAATGCAGATTTCCGTGCATTCATCTGACCTTGCGGAAATAAGAAGCAGTGCGCGGAAAAACGGCTGTGATATAAAAATAATTGAATCCAAAGGCGGAAAAGCGATAACACGCTCGGCAAAACGGAGATTTGCCCTGCTTATCGGGCTTGCTGTCTGCATTATCATTGCCTCGTTTTCGTCACTTTTTATCTGGAATATTACGGTTACGGGCAACAAAAGCTTATCCTACGGAGAAATTCTGCGTGTGCTTCGTGAAGGCGGAGTCGAGTACGGCGTTTTCTGGCCGGCAATATCTGCGGAGGATGTGAAAAACAAGGTTCTTATGAGCTGTCCTGAAATTTCATGGCTGAGCCTTAATATGAACAACTCGGAGCTTGAGGTGACTGTACACGAAAGGATTGAAAAGCCCGATATCATAGCCGAAGCCGAGCCGTGCAGTATATATGCGCAAAAAAGCGGAATTGTAACAAAAATTTCCGTTCTGCAGGGAAAAAGTGTGATTAATATCGGGGATACTGTATGTGAGGGTGATATGCTTATAAGCGGGCTTATGGACAGCGAAACGGGAGATGACAGAGAGGTTCACGCTATGGGTGAGGTTACCGCAAGAACATGGTATGAGATTACCGCTGTTTCTCCGCTTACGGAGTGCGTAAAAACAGATAGCGGCGGCGGTTCTGTGAAAATCGGCTTGCTTGCAGGGAAAAATTATATAAATTTTTACTCAGACAGTAGAAATAATGAGCTAAGCTGTGATAAAATAAATAAATTAAGGTACATATCACTTGGAAAATCCTATGTTATTCCAATCGGTATGGCAATTATAAGCGGCAAGACCTTTGAGACAAAGGATCGCGCTGTTGACACGGAAAGGTTACAGCTTCGCATGCAGGATAATCTTTTGGAGGAGCTGCGGCACAGAATAGGCGAGGGAGAAATCGTCTCATCGAATTTTTCTGTTTCGGAGTGTGACGGTCTGCTTGTCGTCACGCTCAGGGCGGAGTGTATAGAGAATATAGCATAAGCAGGGAGTAGGCTATGATTGAACGTACGATAGAAGTTGAAAGAATGGAACACGTTATAAGCGTTTTCGGCTCTTTTGACCAGAATCTGAGAATTATTGAAACAGAGCTGAATGTCAAGGTTCTTGACCGCGATAATATGATTCATGTCAGCGGCGATGAAGAAAGCGTGATGCTTGCGGAAAAAGCGATCAGCGGCCTTTTAACGCTTGCCGCAAGAGGCGAGAGCATTGATGCGCAGAACGTCAGATATATTCTCAAGCTTGTTGCGGAGGGACGCGAGAGCAAGATTAACGAGCTTGCAAGCGATGTTGTGTGCATAACGGCAAAGGGCAAGCCCGTTAAGGCAAAGACCCTCGGTCAGAAGAGCTATTGTGACGCAATAGCGAAGAATACGATCACTCTCGGAATAGGTCCTGCGGGTACGGGCAAAACCTATCTTGCGGTTGCGGCGGCTGTTGCGGCATTCAGAGCCGAGCAGGTAAACCGCATTATTCTGACAAGACCTGCCGTTGAAGCGGGAGAGCGTCTGGGCTTCCTGCCCGGTGACCTGCAGAGCAAGGTTGACCCGTATCTGCGCCCGCTTTATGATGCACTTTTTGAAATGCTTGGCGCCGACACCTATCAGAAATATCTTGAGCGGGGCAATATTGAGGTTGCACCCCTTGCGTATATGCGAGGCAGAACTCTTGATGACAGCTTCATAATTCTTGATGAGGCGCAGAATACCTCGCGTGAGCAGATGAAAATGTTTCTTACACGTATCGGCTTCGGTTCAAAGGTTGTCATTACGGGCGATATAACGCAGATTGACCTGCCCGAAGATAAAACCAGCGGTCTTAAGATTGCAATGAAGGTACTGGACGGAATTGACGATATTGCAATCTGCACTCTTACGGGCGCCGATGTTGTCCGGCATCAGCTTGTTCAGAAGATCATTGAGGCATACGAGGTTTACGACAAGAAAAATCCTCCGGAAAAGCCCGTAAAACCAAACTATAAGAAAAAGAGCACAAAGAATGAAGCATAAAATATATGTCAGCCGCGAAAAACGCGGTTTAGGTCATTTAAAAGCCAGGTCGCTTATTAAAAAATCTATAATAAAGGCGCTTGATGCCGAGGCTGTGAAGGTTCCCTGCACGGTAAGCGTTGTGCTGACCGATGATGAGGGAATACACGCGGTAAACAGGGAGTTTCGCAATGTCGACAGGGCAACCGATGTGCTGTCCTTTCCGCTTAACGAGCTTACGGCGGGTGAGTTTGACGGGAGCCTTTGCGAGCATGATCTGAAAAACGGTACGGTGCTTCTCGGTGATATGATGATTTCCCTTGAGCGCTGTGCAGAGCAGGGCAGGGAATTCGGTCACGGCTTTGAACGCGAAATCTGCTATCTGACCGTTCATTCCGTGCTGCATCTGCTCGGCTATGACCACGTTGACGAGGGCGAAATGAAGGCGCAGATGCGTGCACGTGAGAAAAAGATAATGGAGGACGAATGATATGATTACAAAGTCAGCAATGATTACAATATGCGGCAGACCCAATGTGGGCAAATCCACACTAACCAATGCTCTTGTGGGTGAGAAGATTGCCATTGTTTCAAATAAGCCTCAGACTACGCGCAACCGCATAAGCGCCATTGTAAACCGCGGAGATACCCAGTTTGTACTTATGGACACTCCGGGCTTCCACAAGCCAAGAACGCGCCTCGGCGACTATATGGTAAATGTCGTAAAGGAAAGCGTTGCGGACGTCGATGCCGTAATGCTGCTGGTTGAGCCCATTGCCAACATAGGCAGACAGGAAGAGGAGCTCATTGCGAGAATCAAGGAAACTCAGGTTCCCGCAATACTTGTCATAAATAAAATTGACACCGTTGAGAAGACGGAGCTGCTTGCAGTCATTGCGGCATACTCGGCTGCTCATGATTTTGAGGCAATAATTCCCATTTCCGCAAAGAATAACGAAGGTCTTGACGAGCTTATGGAGGAGCTTGAAAAGTACGCCTTTGAGGGTCCTCAGCTTTTTCCCGATGACATGATAAGCGACCAGCCTGAAAAGCAGATTTGCGCAGAGCTTGTGCGCGAAAAGCTTTTGCTTTGTCTCGACAAGGAAATTCCCCACGGCACAGCCATTGAGGTAACAAAATTCTCCGAGCGGGATAACGGCATTATCGACATGGACGTTACCGTTTTCTGCGAAAAAGCAAGCCACAAGGGTATTATCATCGGAAAGCAGGGCAGTATGCTGCGTAAAATCGGTGAGCTTGCAAGAACGGATATCGAAGCCTTTATGGGAACCAAAGTTTTCCTGCAGACCTGGGTAAAAGTCAAGGAAAACTGGAGAGATTCCCAGGCACAGCTTCGCAACTTCGGCTTTACGGAATAAGCTTCCATCATATTATCGCCTTGCTGTCAGATACTAATGACAGCGAGGTGATTTAATGCCTGACGATTTATTGTGGCAGATGTTTACCGAAACCGGCGATCCGCTGTGCTGGCTTTATTTTCGCGCGGCGGTTAATTCAAAGAATAATGAGAAAGTGGTTGGGGACAAGCCCCGACCCGTATGATTGCAGGGTACATATGTTTAAAACAACACGGGGACTTATACTTCGCGAAGTAAAATATAAGGAAGCCGACAGAATCCTTACGGTGCTTACGGAGGACATGGGCAAAATAACGGTTAAAGCCCGCGGAGCATTGCGTAAGGGAAGCAAGGTCGGTGCGGCAACACAGCTTCTTGTTTTTTCGGAGCTGACCATGTTTGAAAACAAAGGCCGCTGGTCTGTGAACGAAGCTTCAACCCTTGAGGAATTCAAGGGGCTGAGAAATGATATTTCCGCCCTTGCCCTTGCAAGCTATTTTGCCGAGTGTGTTGAGGCAATGTCCGATGAGGACAGCCCGAATCCCATGATGCTACAACTAATTCTGAACTGCCTATTTGCGCTGAGCAACAATATGTACAGCCAGGAGCAGATCAAAACCGCCTTTGAAATGCGGCTTATGTGCATTTCGGGCTACGCTCCGGATTTATCTGTCTGCGCTGTATGCGGAAATCCGGAGCCCGCTGAACCTCGCTTCAGCGCACGCAACGGCATTGTGCTGTGCAGGGAGTGCAGAAAAGCGGAGCACGGGGCAAGCATAAGGCTATGCAGCGACTCTCTGAAGGCACTGCGATATATAACAGAGGCCGAGCCGAGAAAGCTTCTGTCCTATAAAATCGGTGAAAATGCCGCCGAAAACGCAGCATACGCCGCAGAAACCTATCTGCTTACACAGACAGAGAGAATGTTTTCAGCCCTCAGCTATTGGAAACAGGTGAAACTATGAACTTCTACGAAAAATCCTTAAATACGCTTGAGCTGCCCGCCGTGCTTCAGATGCTGTCAAACGAAGCGGTGTCCGAAAGTGCAAAGGAGGCGGCAGCGGAGCTTCTGCCCTCTGACGACAGAAATGAGGTTAAGCGCAGACTTGATGAAACAAGCGCGGCAAAAACCATGATGGTAGTGCGCGGAAGCCCGTCATTTTCAGGCATAAAAGATGTAAGACCTTCGCTTAACCGTGCTGATCTCGGCGGCTCACTCAACACGCGGGAGCTTCTTGACATTGCACGCGTACTGCAGTGCTCACGTCTTGTGAAAGGCTACATAGCCGACGATACTGCGGGAAAAACCTGCATTGATTATTTGTTTTACGCACTTCATGCCAACAGATTTCTGGAGGAAAAGATAACATCATCAATAGTCGGAGATGAGGAAATTGCCGACAGCGCATCATCGGAGCTTGCAAACCTCCGGCGCAAAATTCGCGCAACGGGAGCAAGGGTGCGCGATTCCCTGCAGAAGATTATTTCCTCCCCCTCATACGCAAAGGCTCTTCAGGAGCCTATTATCACCATGCGCTCCGACCGTTTTGTTGTGCCTGTAAAGGCGGAGTGCAAGGGCGCAATTCCCGGGCTTGTCCACGATATTTCAGCATCGGGAGCAACCTTGTTTATTGAGCCTATGGCCGCGGTGAAGGCCAACAACGAGCTGCGAGAGCTTGCCGCAAAGGAAAAAGCGGAAATTGAACGTATTCTCGCGGAGCTTTCCGCGGACTGCGCAGAGCACAGCGATGACATTTCCTCTGACTATAACCTGCTTACAAAGCTTGACCTTGTTTTTGCAAAGGCAAAGCTTTCCTACAAGCTCAACTGTCAGGAGCCTGCGCTCAGGGAAGAGGGCATTGTGCTGCGCAGAGCGCGCCACCCTCTGCTTGACCCTGCAAAAGCCGTGCCGATAAGTCTTGAGCTCGGGGAGGACTTTGATACGCTTGTCATAACCGGTCCCAATACCGGCGGCAAGACCGTTACGCTGAAGACCATAGGTTTGCTTAATCTCATGGCGCAGTGCGGCCTGCATATTCCCGCTGATGACGGAAGCGGCGTGCCGGTGTTCAGGCATATTCTGGCTGATATAGGTGACGAGCAGAGTATTGAGCAGAATCTATCCACCTTCTCGGCACATATGACCAATATCGTAAATATACTTGAAGAGTGCGATGACCGCTCGCTTCTGCTGTTTGATGAGCTCGGAGCAGGCACCGACCCCACTGAGGGTGCGGCTCTTGCAATTGCCATTATCGAGCACGCAAGGCAGCTCGGTGCCGCCATAGCCGCAACGACGCATTACGCAGAGCTCAAGATCTATGCCACAACAGAGGCGGGTATTCAGAATGCCTCCTGCGAGTTTGATGTTGAGACGCTCCGCCCCACCTATAAGCTGCTTGTGGGCATTCCGGGCAAATCCAACGCATTTGCCATATCGGGAAGACTTGGACTCTCCTCCGAAATCATAGAGGACGCAAAAAACCGTGTCGGCACACAGAACGCAAGCTTTGAGGCTACCATCGAAAAGCTTGAGCAGACAAGGCTTATGCTTGAGCGCGACAGAGATGAAGCCGCGAAAAAGCTGCGTGAGGCGGAGGAGAATGCGAGGAAAGCCTCCTTCCTGCGTGCTGAGCTTCAGGTGCGGCTTGACAAGGCAGATGAAAAATCCCGAAAGGAAGCGGAAAGAATCATTGCCGAAGCGCGTCAGACGGCGGAAGAAACCTTTGCCGAGCTTGACGAAATGCGCCGCAAGGTTAATGAGGAAGAGGAGGCTAAGGCTGTCAACGAAGCCCGAAGCGAGCTTCGCAGAAAGCTCAACCAATCTTCCGACAAGCTGAAATCACAAAGATCACAGGCTCCGAAGGAAGAGAAAAAATCCTCAAGGGACGCAAAAAAAGGTGATGTGGTTGAAATTATCTCCATGGGAGTCAAGGCCGAGGTAATTGACGTAAGCTCCGACGGAACGCTCAGCCTTAAGGCAGGTATAATGACCGTCAAGGCGAAGCAAAGCGAGGTTTATCTGCTTGAGGGCAGTGAAGCCAAAATCAAGAAAAAAACCTATACCTCCGGAACAACTGTCAGAACTGCGGCTGTCGCGCCTGAAATTGACCTTCGCGGAATGGAATCTCTTGAGGCCGTGGCCGCTGCGGAAATGTATATTGACAATGCAGTCATGGCAAAGCTTAAAACGGTTACAATCATTCACGGCAAAGGAACGGGCGCTCTGCGTGCCGCAGTACAGCAGATGCTTAAGCGGAATAAAGCCGTCAAGTCCTATCGGCTGGGACGCTACGGCGAGGGTGAAACCGGCGTAACTGTTGTCGAATTGAAGTAAAATGCCAATTCTTTGCTTGGTAATAATGTGTAAATCCACAAAATAAACAAAATCAGTTGACGATTTTTAAATAATTTGCTAAAGTAAGCTTAATCTTTATAGATTTCAAGGAGTGGCGAAAATGGTTACTAAAGAAGTAGTCATCAATAATCAGGTTGGACTGCATGCCAGACCCGCAACCTTCTTTATTCAGAAGGCAAATGAGTTTAAAAGCAGCATCTGGATTGAAAAGGAAGACCGCCGTGTAAATGCAAAGAGCCTTCTTGGGGTGCTTTCTCTCGGCATTGTTAAGGGTACTGCCGTAAACCTTATTGCCGACGGTGCTGACGAGGCAAACGCAATCGAAACTCTTTCTGAGCTTATTGCATCTGATTTTACCGAGTAATACAATTTTGTGAAGCTAAGGGCGTGTCGCATTTTCTGACACGCCCTTATTCTTGATATACGGGATATAGTATGAAAAAAGAAAATAAAGCAATAATTGAAATGCTGGCCTGCGCATCACTCTGGAGTATTGCAGGCATATTTATCAAGCTCATTCCGTGGAATAGTTTCGCAATCAGCTGCCTGCGCAGTCTGTTTGCGGGACTTACGATTCTCGTTTTCATTGCAATCAAGCGTTATAAAATCATTTTTAACAGGCGCACGCTCACTGCGGGAATTATTATGGGACTTGTATATACCTCGTTTGTTGCGGCAAACAAGCTCACAACTGCGGCAAATGCCATTGTTCTCCAGTTTACCGCTCCGCTGTTTATCGTAATTCTCTCCGCCGTCCTTTTTAAACAGAAAATTCTGAAAAAAGACCTGCTTGCCGTTGTTTTTACAATGCTCGGAATTTCCATGTTCTTCCTTGACAAGCTTGAGGGAGGATACCTTATGGGAAACTTTGTTGCAATCCTCGCGGGCGCACTCATGGGCGGAATGTATATGGCCATGGGCGAAGCGCAGGGCGAAGAGAGGTTTTCGGCAATTCTGATAGGACAGATTACCGCCTTCTTAATCGGTCTGCCCTTTGTTATTGCAACTAAGCCCGAGTTTTCCGGACTGCCCGTACTGTATATCATTATTCTCGGCGTTTTCCAGCTCGGTATTCCGTATATCCTGTACGGCAAGGCGGCTGAATTCTGTCCGCCGCTGGCATGCTGCCTGCTCGGTGCCGTGGAGCCGCTGCTCAATCCCATCTGGGTGCTGATATTTGACGGCGAAAAGCCGGGTATTTATGCGCTTATCGGCGGAATAATCGTCATTACGTCCGTCACCGTATGGTGCGCGGCAGGCAATAAGAAACAAGAGGAAAATCATGCTTGACACCCTGCTTCAAAAAGCAAACAATCTCCCACAGCTACCGGGCGTGTATATCATGCTGGACGCTGCGGGCGAGGTCATTTATGTCGGCAAGGCGAAGAAGCTGAAAAACCGCGTTACGAGCTATTTCCGCGGCAGTCATCTGCCGAAGGTTGAGGCTATGGTACAGAAGGTTGCCGACTTCAACGTAATTGTTGTTGACTCCGAGTTTGAATCGCTTGTGCTTGAAAACTCGCTTATCAAGCAGCATCAGCCTCACTACAATATTCTGCTTAAGGACGATAAGGGCTATCCCTTCATCAGAATTGACCTTAATGCCGAATATCCCCGATTTGAGCTTGTAAATAAGCCGTATAAGGACAATGCGCGATATTTCGGGCCCTACGGCGGACGGAATATGACAAGGGAAATAATAGATGTTGTGTGCAAAACGCTTATGCTTCCAAGCTGCGCAAAGCAGTTTCCCCGCGACATCGGAAAATCAAGACCCTGCCTCAATCATCACATGGGGCGCTGCCGTGCATGGTGTACGGGAAGAGAAGGCAGCGATGAATACAGACGACTCGTTGATGAAGCCTGCATGATTCTTGACGGGAAAACGCAGGAGCTTATTGCTGAGCTTACGGTTAAAATGGAGCAGGCATCGGAGGAGCTGAAGTTTGAATATGCCGCACAGCTTCGCGACAGAATACGTGCAATTCAGGGACTTTCAAACAAGCAGAAGGTTATTGCCACGGCCTTTGCCGATACCGATGCAATAGGCTTTGTTCGCGGAGTCAAGAGCTGCTTTGTAGTACTTCACTTCAACGAGGGCTCACTTATCGGAAAGGATTTCGAGCTTACCGCCGAGCCCCTTGAAGATGACGACGAGGCTGTTTCCGCGCTTGTGCGTCAGTATTATGCCCAGCGCGGCACATATCCCAAGCACATTCTTATGCCGATTGATACCGGCGACAGAGAAGAGCTTGAGCGTCTGTTTTCGGAAAATGCAGGCCACAGAGTTTATGCTGAGGTGCCAGAACGTGGCGAAAGAGCAAAGCTTGTTGCAAGGGCAAATCTCAATGCTAAAGAAGAAATACTGCGTGCAACAACAATGCAGCAGAGAAGAACGGGCACGCTTGAGTGGCTTGAAAAGGCGCTTGAGCTGCCTGCATATCCCTCAAGAATAGAAGCGTTTGATATTTCAAATCTGGGTGACACCGGAATTGTTGCGGCTATGACCGTGCATAAGGACGGAAAGCCGCTAAAGAAGGATTACAGGAAATTCAGGATAAAAGACCTTGAGATACGCGACGACTACGCAAGCATGTACCAGGCAGTGCTGAGAAGATTCAAGCGTTATACTGACGGCGACGAAAAATTTGACACATTGCCCGACCTGCTTCTCATTGACGGCGGTGATACTCACGCAGCCGTTGCCGAAAAAGCTCTAATGGAGCTCGGAATAAGCCTTCCCGTGTTTGGCATGGTCAAGGACGATCGCCATAGGACAAGAGCTCTCATTACCGCAGAGGGCAAGGAAATCAGTATCAGCACAAATCAGGCGGCTTTTGCGCTCATAGGAAGCATTCAGGAGGAAACCCACCGTTTTGCCATTGAATATCAGCGCTCACTCAGAAACGAGAATTTCGGTTCGGAGCTTGTAAAAATTCATGGCATAGGCGAAAAACGCAAGAACGAGCTTCTTAAGCATTTTAAGACTATAAAAGCCGTGCGTTCGGCAAGCGTTGAGGAGCTTCTTGCGGTCGTGCCGAGGAATGCGGCGGAAGCCATATATAATCACTATCACAGCGAGGCAGAAAAATGAGAGTTATTACCGGAACAGCCAGAGGCAGAAAATTAAAAGAGCCTGCAAATTATGATATAAGGCCCACAACCGACAATGTTAAGGAATCAATTTTCAACATCATTCAGTTTGACATTGAGGGACGCAGAGTTCTTGACCTTTTTGCAGGAACGGGTCAGCTCGGCATCGAATGTCTGAGCCGAGGTGCGAAGTCTGTTACCTTTGTGGATCAGAGCAGGGAAGCGATTGCGCTTGTAAAAGCCAACCTAAAGACCTGCGGCTTTGAGGCGAGAGTTGTAACTGACGAATCGATCGCGTTTTTAAGCCGCGGCGGGAAATATGACCTGATAATTCTTGACCCGCCTTATGCTACACAACTGCTTGATAAAGCACTTGATATTATCAATTCCGTTGACATCTTGTCGGAAGGTGGTATAATAATCTGTGAATCAGGCCGTGAAAAGTCCATGCCGGAAATGAAAGCTCCGTATAAAAAGAACAGAGAGTACAATTACGGCAAGGTTAAGCTTACGACATACAGCAGGGAGACCGACGCATGAGAATTGCAATCTGCCCGGGCAGCTTCGACCCCATAACTCTGGGTCATCTGAATATTATCAGACGTACGGCACAGATTTTTGACAAAGTTGTGGTGCTTATAATGCTCAACTCGTCAAAAACCACACCTATGTTCAGCATTGACGAAAGAGTTGAAATGGTGCGCAAGGTTGTGGAGCGGTTCCCGAATGTTGAGGTTGACACCGCAGACGGTCTGCTTGCCGAATATGCAAGGAAGCATGAGGGTGCTGTAATCGTCAAGGGCCTGAGAGCAGCATCTGACTTTGAATATGAGTTCCAGATGAACCTGATTAATAAGAAGATTAATCCGGAGCTGGAAACGATGTTCCTGACTTCAAGCGAAAAATACACATTCCTCAGCTCGTCCGTTGTTCGCGAAATGGCGAGATACGGCGCAGACCTCACCGGTTTTGTCCCCTGCGAAATAATAGAAGAAATTGAGCATAAAGCTCAATCATGGAGGCGTTAATATGAGCGAAGCAAAGAGTCTTACCGCAGTAATGGATATGATTGAAGCCCTTTACACCAGTGTTTCAGAAGCCTGGGGCGTTCCCCTGGGCAACGATAAGTGCATTGTTGAACGTGAAGTAATGCTGAACACGCTTAATGACATTAAGGCAGCGCTTCCCGTTGAGCTTGCAGAGGCAAAGCGCCTTGTTTCCGCGCGTGACGAGTTTATCGGCAACGCAAAGCGTGAGGCTGAGTCGATCCGCAAAAATGCGGAGGACAGCGCCCGTTCAATGCTTGAAAAGCAGGAAATCGTAAGAGCTGCAAAGGCCCAGAGCGCAGAAATGGTTGCAAATGCCGAGTACAAATCCAAGGAGCTCCGCAGAGTTGCAAGCGAGTATGTTGATGACATTCTCCGCCGCACAGAAGAAACCGTTGCCGAAGCGCTTAAGGCAGTAAATCAGTCAAGAGTAAGCTTCAGAAGCCTTGCAGGTACCCCCGCAACACCCGTTGAGGAGCCAAAGCAGGAAATTCCCGCCGAAGTCCTTGCCGAAGAACCCGCAGTTGATAGCGCGGAATAAACGCGGAATAAAATTTATATTGATATATTGAAAAGAGCCTCGTAAGAGGCTCTTTTATTTTATGTATATGTCAAAAAATGCTTGCATTTTCTAAATGTTCTTACTATAATTAAAATGCTGTGGTGAATTGTGGTGGAAAATACCACAAATATGCAGAATTTTGGAGGTGAAGCACCGTGACAGGCGAATATCAGCATTCATTGGATTCAAAGGGAAGACTTTTTATTCCTGCCAAGCTGCGTGACGAGCTTGGTGAGGTGTTTTATCTCACTCTGTCAATGGATAAATGCCTTTCCGCTTACAGTGCTGAAAGCTGGAAAAGCTTTTCGGACAAGGTCGATGCCATGAGCTATATGAAGCAGCGAAGGATGAGACCGCTGTTTGCCTATGCCGCAAAGTGTGAGCTTGACGGTCAGGGGCGTATTATTGTTCCCGCTCATCTCCGCGAGTATGCCGGTCTTATAAAAAACGTTACCGTTGTCGGCTGCAACAACCATGCGGAGCTGTGGGACGAGCAGCGCTGGGCAGAAATACACAAGGTGGAAATCACACCTGAAAACATTGCGGCAGTTATGGAAGAACTGGAGTTTTGATATGAGCAATCCCAAGCACATTTCCGTACTTCTTGAGGAGTGCATTGAAAATCTTAATATCAAGCCCAACGGAATATATGTTGACGGCACTCTCGGAATGGGCGGCCACTCTGAGCAGATTCTCAAGCGACTGACTACGGGAAGACTTATCGGAATTGACCGCGACGAAAGCGCAATCGCAAGAGCAGGGGAGCGTCTGAAGGAATATTCCCATAAGCTGACGCTTGTTCACAGTAATTTTTCTGATGTTGCCGCCGTGCTTGATGACCTCGGAATTGAGGGCGTTGACGGAATGCTGTTTGACCTCGGCGTTTCCTCGCCCCAGCTTGACGAAAGCGAACGCGGCTTTTCATATATGAATGACGCACCGCTGGATATGCGCATGGACAACACAAGTGCGCTGACGGCATGGAATGTTGTCAATGAATGGGCTGAGGAGGAGCTTGTGCGCATTCTCCGCGATTACGGCGAAGAACGCTTTGCAAGACGAATTGCAGGGAGAATTGTTGAACGCCGCAGCGAAAAGCCCATAGAAACCACCCTTGAGCTTGTTGAAATTATTAAATCCGCAATGCCTGCTGCGGCTCTGCGTGAAAAACAGCATCCGGCAAAAAGGAGCTTTCAGGCCATAAGAATTGCGGTCAATGACGAGCTGGGCGCGGTTGAGCAAATGATGAAAACCGCACCTGATAAGCTCAATAAGGGCGGAAGGCTCTGTGTCATAAGCTTCCATTCACTTGAGGACAGAATAGTTAAGACATCAATAGCGGCAAGAGAAAACGGCTGCACGTGTCCAAGAGAAGCACCGATTTGCGTCTGCGGCTTTGTGCAGACGCTGAAAAGTGTACATAGAAAACCCATAATTCCGGGAGAAGAAGAGCTGAAGGAAAATCCGCGGTCAAGGAGCGCAAAGCTCCGCGTTGCCGAGAAAGTGTAAGAATATGCCTTCAGTCAGCAGACATAAGCACGAAAGATCCAAAGCCGGAGCAGTTTCCGCTGTATTGACGGTTCTGCTTGCCGCAGTGTTGATTGTTGCGGGGCTTGTTATGCGGATAAAGCTTGCGGAGCAGAACGACATAAACGTTGAGCTCGGTACGAGGCTGACTGAAACAGAGGACGAAAACGTTCGTCTGAAAATTGAAATTGACTCAGCCTACAGTCTTGATGAAATTGAGAGCATCGCGAGAAATGAGCTCGGTATGCTTCCCGCAGATGATGAAAAGACTGTAAAAATAGATGTTGCAACAGAGGATAAAGCAATAATCCTTGAGAACGGGGATAAAAGCGATATTACAGACAATCGGATAAGCTCATTATGGAATATTTTCGGTGATGAAAAATAAGTATATTCCAGTATACTTATTTTCCAGAGGAGCTGCCATGAAAACAAACCCCAATTCCAAGGCTGACCGTAATCCAAGCAGAACCATACTTCGCCGCACACTGTTTTTGATGCTTGTGTGCGGCATACTTGCGTTTATAGCTCTTGCTGCGCGCCTGTATAGGCTCCAGATAACAGACCATGAAATGTATGAGGAGCTTGCTATAAGCCAGCAGCTTCGTGAAACAAGCTCCTCCGCCATGCGCGGAATTATCTATGACAGAAACATGAAGGTGCTTGCAATGAGCGCCGATGTGGAAAGCGTGTATCTGAGCCCTGCGGAAATTGCAATGTATGATGAGGATCCGCAGCTTATTGCAGAAAAGCTTTCCGAAATCCTCGGCATAGACAGTGCTGAAATCCTTGAAAAAACAAAGAATAACGGCTCCTGGTATGTGACGGTTGCCCGTAAAATCGAGCCTGATGTGGCAGATAAAATAAGGGAGCTTAAAAAAGAATACAATCTTCACGGCGTAAGGCTTGAAAGCGATACAAAGCGATACTATCCCTATTCATCGCTTGCCTGCCATGTGATAGGCTTTGTTGGCACCGATAATTACGGGCTTAACGGTATTGAGCTTAAATATAACTCGTATCTTGCAGGGCAGAACGGAACCTACCGCCGCGCAACAAACGCCTACGGTACAGACCTGCTGTTTCTGCAGTATGAGGACTATAACGGCGCCCAAAGCGGCTGCAATATTGTTACTACGGTAGACTCAACAATACAGTATTACGTTGAGAAAAATCTGGCGCAGGCTGTTGAGGATTATGATATTCAGAATGGCGCGGGTGCGATTGTGATGGACGTCAACACCGGCGGCATTATTGCAATGGCATCAATAGGCGGCTATGACCTGAACAACTTCCTTGATGTCAGCGATGAAGCAAAAGCGTTGATTGACTCGGCACCGACTGAGGAGGAAAAGGAAATACTTCTCAACGATGCGCGGCAGCTTCAGTGGCGCAATAAGACGATTTCCGATACCTACGAGCCCGGTTCAACCTTTAAAATAATCACGCTTTCAATGGCTCTTGAAGAAGGCGCTGTTGATTTGGAGGACACTTACTTCTGCGGCGGCAATGTTGCCGTAAAGGGCAGAACGTCACCGGTAAGATGCTGGAAAACGGAGGGCCACGGCTCCCAGACTCTTACGCAGGCAGTTCAGCATTCCTGCAATGTCGCTTTTGTCAACATAGGAATGAAGGTCGGGGCAGAAACGTTTTATAAATACTGCGATGCCTTCGGCTTCCTTAACCTTACGTCAGACAGCACCGAACAGCTTACGGCAAAAACCGGAATAGACCTTGACGGCGAAAGCGGAAGTATATGGTGGAGCAGGGACACCTTCTGCAGCCCTGAAAACCTTTCATCGCTTGCGGCGGCATCATTCGGTCAGACCTTTACGATAACACCGCTTCAGCTGATAACTGCGGTGAGCGCCTGCGTAAACGGCGGAACGCTTATGGAGCCGTATATTGTTCAAAGTGTGCTTGATGACAGCGGTAATACGGTGTATAATAAAAATCCAACGCCGGTGCGCCGTGTGATAAGTGAAGCCACAAGTAAAACCGTGTGCGGCATACTTGAGCAGGTGGTAGGCGACACGAAGGACGGTACGGGCAAAAATGCCGCAGTTGCGGGTTATCGCATCGGCGGTAAGACCGGAACGTCGGAAAAGGTAAGCCTTGAGGCATCAACCGGTCAGAAAGAATATATTGTTTCTTTTATAGGCTTTGCTCCTGCCGACGATCCGCAGATCGCCGTGCTTGTTCTTCTTGATTCTCCGAGCAATGAATCCGGAATATACATAAGCGGCGGACAGATGGCTGCGCCCACTGTGGGCAAAATGTTTGCGGACATTCTTCCGTATATGGGAGTTGAACGCCAGTTCACCGAGGATGAGCTTGCCGTTGCGGACAGGGCGGTACCTGCTATCTCCGGCATGAGCACCGATGAGGCGGTGAAAAAGCTCACCGAAAGCGGATTTGACTGCCGAATTGTGGGCAGCGGAGGCACGGTGGGTAGTCAGCTCCCGCTGGCGGGTGCTGTCATTGCGGAGGGAAGCTGCGTTATTGCGTATGCTGACGCAGATCCAACGGCGGAATTCAGAATAATGCCCGATATTTCGGATATGAGCTATTCCGAAGCCATGGAGCGTCTGAAGGACTGCGGGCTTTATATCCATACCGACTCCGCACTGGGTATGTCCGACCGCCAGACTGTTGCTTTCCAGAGCGTCAGCAGCGGAAGCAGAGTCAGATACGGAACTGTAATTGAGGTAACACTTATTGACGGCAATGATGAGCTGCTGGGCAGATACTGAAATAAAGGAATGAGATAATGAAGCGTAAGGATTTGCTGAAAAACCTTGAGGTACTTGAAATACACGCCGATTTGGAAACAGAAATAGGCGGGATCAGCTATGACTCGAGAAAAACGCAGAAGGGCGATGCCTTCTTTGCCATAGTCGGCTTTGAATCCGACGGACACAGATTTATCCCCATGGCAGCGGAAAAGGGCGCCGCTGTAATGATCTGTCAGAACGCGCCCGAAATTGAGGCGCCTTATGTAATTGTTAAGGACAGCAGACTGGGTCTTGCCATAGCCAGCCGTGATTTCTTCGGTGATCCTGCGGGTGAAATGACCGTAATCGGAATTACCGGAACAAACGGCAAGACTACCACGACTTAACTTCTCAAGCATATGCTGATGGAAAAGCTGGGAGCAAAGGTGGGGCTTGTGGGCACCAACGGAAATATGATAGGCGACGAGTTTATCCATACCGAGCGCACCACTCCCGAAAGCTATGAGCTTCAGCAGCTTTTCCGTGAGATGGCTGACGCAGGCTGCACCCATGTGGTGATGGAGGTGTCCTCTCATTCTCTGTACCTTGACCGCGTGACGGGTATTGATTTCACCGTAGGCGCATTCACAAATCTCACCCAGGACCATCTTGATTTCCACAAGACCATGGAGGAATACGCAAAGGCCAAGTCGCTTCTGTTCAAGGTCTGCAAATTCGGCTGTATGAATATGGACGATGATTGGTTTGAAGCCATCAGCGAGGGAGCGGAATGTGAGCTGTTTACTTATTCCGCGGAGAATGAAACCGCATCGCTTTATGCGAATAACATCGTGCTTTCCGCTGCGGGAGTCAGCTTTGATGCCGTTGCGGGAGACGAATGCGAAGCTGTAAAGCTTGCGATCCCGGGCAGATTTTCCGTTTACAATGCGTTGGGCGTTATTGCCTGCGGACTTAAGCTCGGCTTATCGCTGAAGGACTGCGCAGAAGCTCTTTCCACGGCAAAGGGCGTAAAGGGACGCATGGAGGTGGTTCCAACCGACGGAAGCTACACCATACTCGTTGATTATGCCCACACTCCCGATGCCCTTGAAAACGCGCTGAAGGCGCTTCGCAGCACCGAAGAGGG
>JAZRZJ010000016.1:0-11905 GCA_045601285.1 Oscillospiraceae bacterium | reverse complement strand
AGCTGTGCATCCGCATCCGCAACCCCCAACCGTTGGTCCGGAGGGATCCCCACCCGTCCTCTGACCGTTAAGGAGATCCAGGACATGGTTTACCACTTCGGTAAGACCGCAAAGATGCTCCGCGACGCAGGCGTTGACGGCGTTGAGATCCACGCTGTTCACGAAGGTTATCTGCTTGACCAGTTCACCATGGAGAACTGGAACATGCGTGACGACCAGTACGGCGGCTCCTTCGAGAACCGTTTCCGTTTCCCTGTTGAGATCGTTCAGGAGATCAAGAAGCAGGCAGGCGCAGACTTCCCCGTATCCCTCCGTTACTCCATCAAGTCCTACTGCAAGGGCTGGCTCGAAGGCGCAGTTCCCGGTGAGGAATTCGTAGAATTCGGCCGTGACTACGAAGAGTCCGCAAAGGCAATCAAGTATCTGGGCGACATGGGTTACGACTTCTTCAACTGCGACAACGGTACTTACGACTCCTGGTACTGGGCACATCCGCCTCAGTACATGCCGGATAACTGCAACCTCAAGGACGTTGAGTGGGCAAAGCAGTTCACCGACAAGCCCGTTGCATGTGCAGGCCGTATGCTCCCCGAGACCGCAGCAGAAGAGATCAAGGCAGGCCGTCTTGACGCTGTTGCATTCGCACGTCAGAACCTCGTTGACCCCGAGTGGATCATGAAGATCCAGGCAGGCAACGAAGACGAGATCAAGCCCTGCATCCGCTGCCACAACGGCTGCTTCAACTTCGCAAAGTACAAGGGCACCGCAAACATCCAGGGTCTTGAGGACTCCCTCCACCTTGGCCGTTGCGCACTGACTCCTCCCACCATGCAGCATAACCGCTACAAGATCGTTCCCACCCAGAAGCCCAAGAAGGTCGCTATCATCGGCGCCGGTATCGGCGGCTGTGAGTGCGCACTCGTTCTGAAGCAGCGCGGACATCATCCTGTAGTATTTGAAAAGACCGATCGTATCGGCGGTCTGTTCCTCACCGCTTCCGCAATGTCCTTCAAAGAAAATGACAAGAAGCTCATTGCATGGTATGAGAACGAAGTTAAGAAGGCCGGCATCGAGTTCCGCTTCAACACTGAGATCAACGACCTCGGCGTTATCGCACGTCAGTTCGACGAAATCATCGTTGCAACCGGCGCAACTCCTCGTAAGATGGCTATCCCCGGCTTCGAGAAGTGCCTCACCTTCACCGATCTCCTGAAGGACAAGAAGCCCGTTGGCGACAAGGTCCTCTTCTTCGGCGGCGGCCAGTCCGCATGCGAAGCAGCATACGAAATGGTTCTGCAGGGCAAGCACCCCATGATCGTAGAGTATGCAAGCGACCTCGTTCCCGCACAGAACGTCTGCCTCTCCAACGCATCCTTCCTCCGCGACATGCTCGCATTCAAGCAGGTTCCCACCTATCTTGAGCACACCATCCGCGAGATCAAGGACAAGACCGTTGTTGTCGCTTCCAAGGACGGCAAGAACGTATTCGAGCTCGAGTACGACGATATCGTAAACGGCATCGGCTTCGTTCCCCAGCCCGTTGGCGGCAAGGGCAGAAACATCCATCGCGTCGGCGACTGTGTTGCTATCGGCAACCTGCGTACCGCTGTTTGGCGTGCATGGGACGTCTGCATGGGCATCTAATCCCATCGGATTGTTCTTACAGCAAATACATAAGAAGCTCTCCTTCGGGGGAGCTTCTTTTTTTATTTTTATCAGCATTTGACATTTTGGGCAAACTACAATATACTTTAAAGGTATTTGTTTTACGGAGGTCACCATGAGATTTCCCTGCCTTGTCCTCGACCACGACGACACAATTGTAAACAGCACTGCCACGGTGCATTTCCCCAGCTTTGTGGAATACATGAAAATCCATTTCCCTGAGGTTGACTACACCCTCGATGACTACTTCCGCAAAAACTTTGACCCGGGCGTTTTAGAAATGTTCCGCGAAATCGGCATGGACGATGCGATGATGCAGGAGGAGCAGGAGTTCTGGAACGAGTTTGTCCAGCACCACGTTCCCAGATCCTATGACGGCATACGCGAGCTTCTGTGGGAACAGAAAAACGCAGGCGTCAGGCTCTGCGTCATCTCCCATTCCTATTCAAAAAATATTCTCCGGGACTACCGCGAAAACGGTCTTCCCGAGCCCGACATGGTTTTCGGCTGGGAATGTCCCCGGGACGAGCGAAAGCCCAGTCCCCACGCCGTTTTTGAAATAATGAAGCACTACGGCTTCAAGGCCGAAGAGCTTCTCATCATAGACGACCTCAAGCCCGGCTACGACATGGCAAAGGCCGCAGGCGTTAAATTCGCCGCTGCCGGCTGGGCAAACGATATTCCCGAAATCGAAAGCTTCATGCGCGCAAACTGCGATTTGTATTTCAAAACCGTCCCCGAATTCAAAGCCTATCTGGAGGGCAAAGAAAATGAGTAAGAACATCACGAAAATCGTTCTCACCGGCGGTCCTGCCGCCGGCAAGACCTCACTCATAAGCCGCATTCTCAAGGAGTTCAAGCAGGAAAACGGCTGGCGCGTCATCACAATTCCCGAAACCGCCACCGACCTCATCTCCGGCTTCGGCATCAAGCCTTTCGGCAATTGTATGTCCATGCTCGCCTTCCAGGATTTCGTCATCGCCGACCAGATCCACAAGGAAAAGCTTGCTCTTCAGGCTGCGGAAATCGTTCCCGAGGACAACATTCTCATCATCTACGACCGCGCCCTCATGGACGACAAGGCATACATATCCGACGAGGAATTTGCAGAGGTCATCTCCCGCTTTGACGGCCGCAACGAGCAGAGCGTTCTTGCGAATTACGACGCCGTTCTGCACCTTGTGACCTGTGCAAAGGGCGCGGAGTTTGCCTACGACCTGGGCAACACCGCACGCACGGAATCCCTTGAATATGCAAGGGAAATGGACGACCGCACCCTCCGTGCATGGCAGGGACACCCCAACCTCAAAATCATCGACAACTCCGTCAATTTTGAGGACAAGCTCCGCCGCGCAATTCAGGAAATTTACCGCATCGTCGGCGAGCCCGCGCCCCAGACAAAGAAGTACAAATACCTCATTTCCATGCCCGACATGGAGAAGTTCTCCGAAAAACACGGTGCCGTTGCCATCGACATGATGCAGACCTATCTCCGCGACACCGCGCCCGACATTGAGCGCCGCGTGCGTCAGCAGAGAAACGGCGACGACTATCTTTACTTCTATAACGAAAAGCACTTTGCCGCCGACGGCAGCCGCTGGGATACGGAAAAGCCCATTTCCGAAAAGAAATACGTCCGCTATCTCATGGAGGGTGACCCCGAATTTCATGCCGTCCACAAGACAAAATACCGCTTCGTATACAACACCTGCCGCTACGAAATCGACGTTTATCCCTTCTGCGACAACAAGGCCGTGCTCTTCTGCTACACGGGCAGCGAGGCCGCCGAAATCCCCGGGGAGCTTGAAATTCTGAAGGACGTTACGGGCGACCCCATGTACAAGAACAAGCAGTTTGCACGCACACTTACCCTTGAATAACAAAAATACCGTTCCAAAGGAACGGTATTTTTGTTATTCAATTACGTCGAAGCCCTGATTTTCAACGGCTTCCTTAAGCATTGCGTCGGTGACGCTGTCGGTGCACTTTACAACCGCGCTTCCGTTTTCATGGGAAACCTCTGCCGTCTCAACCCCCTCAACAGCCTCAAGAGCCTTTTTTACTCTTTCGGAGCAGCGGCCGCACATCATGCCGTCAATCTTCATTGTTTTTTCCATATCAGTTCTCCTTTACAACAACTCTGTCGCCGTGGATTTCCAGCTTGCCCTGACAATAAAGGATTATTGCCTTGGGGAGAAGCTTCCATTCGGCCTCCTCCATAATTCTGCGCTCAAGGCTTTCCAGAGTGTCGTCCTGCTTTACCTCAACAGCCTGCTGTCCGATGATCGCGCCGACTTTTCCGTCGGCATCGGCAAAGTATGCCGTTGCGCCTGCCACCTTGCAGCCGCGCTCAAGGACGCAGCGGGCGGGACGCTCCTCATTTTCAAAGGCGGGAACAAGAGAGGGATAAACACCGATTACGCGGTTTTTGAACTGGTTTGCGATTACACCCAGGGGCATGGCATAGCCCGCAAGCACCACAAGGTCAATGTCCATATCCCGAAGCTTGTTGGAGATTGCCATGCTGTAGCTGAGCTTTGTGGGGAAGTCCGCAGTTTCAACAACTATTGCATCAACGCCTGCGTTTGAGCAGCGGCGCAGAGCGTAGGCGTTGGGCTCGGTGCAGATGACCGCTGCAAGCTCGTAATTGGGTATCTCTCCGAAATACATGGAGTCAAGAATGGTCTGAAGGCGCGCGCCGTTGCCGGATACCAGTACCGCAGTTCTTATCATTTATTTTTCCTCCTCATTCCATGCTCATAAGGCGCTTGGCGGTTTCAAGATTGAGGCGCTCCGCCGCCCTTATCCTTTTAAGTGTTTCTTCAAGCTCGGCTTTTCTGTCCGAATCGCAAAGCTGTTTGATCATATCCGAAAGCTTTTCCGCCGTGAGCTGCTCAAGCTCAATGCAGCCGCCGCAGCCCGTATATTCCACAAAGCCCGAAACCTTCGGGTCATAGCTGATGCCCACCGACGGCACGCCGCTGTTTGCGGCGAAAAGCAGACAGTGCAGGCGCATTGCCACAACCAGCGTCATCTTCGACATGAGTCCGATTGCAAGCTCCGTAGATTTAAGCTCGGGAAGCATAATATACGGAAGCTCCGAAAGCTCCGCAACCAGCATCGACGCCTTTACGTCCTTTGCGTAATTCATGGGCAGGAACACGGGCGTAAGACCGAGCTCCTCATAGGCACAGCGCAGCGCCTTTGCGATTTCCGGGGCCTTTTCATCGAAATCCGTCCAGGGTCTGAGACCGAGGCAGAGGTATTTTCCGTCCTCCGAAAGTCCGTTTTCCGCCATGAACCTCAGCGTTTCCTTTTCCTCGCAGGCGGGAACGGAAATTACCGGGTCTGCGGCCAGAACGATTTCAGGTCTGTTGACGCCTATTTCCTCAAGAAGCTTAAGACTGTCGGGGTCACGAAGCGTCATAACGTCAACATTTCTGTTGAGCACATTTGCCGACATTCTGCGGTCGCTGCGGAATCTCAGCGGGCCGATGCCGCAGCCGTACATCTGAACCCTGCAGCCCAGTTTTTTTGCGCGGTGTATGGTATAGAGATAAAACCAAAGGCTTCTGCGGCTTGTTACGTCCTGAATAAGACTGCCGCCGCCGTTTATATAAAGCTTTGCCTTGCGGAAGGCCCTGTCCTGCCTGCGCACTCTTCCGCGCCCTATGGCGTTTACGTTGTGAGTGCACTGTGTTTCCTTCGGCGAGCGGGAGATAACCGTTATCTGAAGGTCCTTGTCAAGACTCAGCAGCTGGTGTATCATTCCCGACAGAATTGCCTCATCACCCGCATTGCCGTGACCGTAGGCGCCGCATATCACAACGTTGTCGCGCAGGCCCTGACGGTGTTTCCTTTCCCGCTCAATAATGCTTTCATATATCTCAATCTGTCTGCGGCAGGTGCTTGCGGCGGAAAATTCGTTCTTCGCCTTTTCATATACCGCCTCGCCGATTTTTGTCCTCAGCTCGCCGTCCCGCGCAAGAATTACAAGCTCCTGCGCAAGCGTGTGATAATCCCCCGCATCAAAAAGCATACCCGTTTCGTTCTGCCTGATAAGCATGGGCAGACCGCCAACTCGGCTTGCCGCCGTGGGAATTTTTGCTCGTGCCGCCTCCGTCACGGCATAGGGGAAGGTTTCGGAAATGGAGCTTATTACATTAATATCCACGGAGGAGTAATAGCCGCTCATATCCCTCAGCCAGCCGGCGAAAAACACCTTTTCCGCAACGCCCAGCTCTGCGGCAAGTCTGCCCAGCATTTCGCGCTCCTGCCCGTCACCCGCAATGAGCAGGCGCAGGTTTTCGCATTCCGCGCTTGCCTCGGCAAAGCCGCGCACCAGCGTTGCCACGTCTTTTACGGGGTCAAGTCTGGCGGCGATGCCCACGATAACATCATCGGGGGTGAAGCCGCAGCCGATTTTTTCAAGCCACCTTGCCCTGTCAACACGGGGCTGCTCGATATCGAAATCAACGCCGTTATAAATCGCAAACAGCTCGTTGGGCGCAAAGCCCCGGGAGATGAGCGTTTCGCGCATCTTGTCGGAAACGCAGACGCGGTAATCCATCTGATGCAAAGCAAATTTGTTCAGCTTGCCGTAGGTCATTTTCGCAAACGGTCTGCCCAGATAGTCAAGGGTATAGTCGCTGTGAACGGTGCTGACAAAGGGAAGGTCAAAGCGTTTTTTGAGCAGCGCACCCATGAGGTTTGCGCGGCTGCCGTGGCAATGCACCGCATCATAGCTGCCGTTTTTCAGAATTTCGCTTGTTTTGCAGAAGGCGGAGACAAAGCTTCCGTTCAGCACCCTTGTGGGTATGCCGCGCTGACGCGCCTCTGCCGCAAAGGGTCCCTCCATATAGCACACAAGGTCCGCCGTTATGCTCTTGTTCAAATCCTGCAGAAGCGACAGCACATGGGTTTTTGCGCCGCCTGAGTCGCCGCCGGATATCAGATGCAATACTTTCAAGGTATTCTCCTTGCTGTATAATAATTTTTATTGTATAATTATATATTATTGATGATTTCAGGTCAACGAAGGTAACAAATTATGACTAAAATTTATCTGATTCGCCATGCAGAAGCGGAGGGAAATCTCTTCCGCATAGTGCAGGGACATACAAACAGCTTTCTGACGGACAGCGGATACCGCCAGCTTGATTATCTTGCCGAGCGCTTCAGGGACGTTCAGCTTGACGCGCTTTATTCCAGCGACCTGCGCCGCGCAGTTGCCACTGCTGGTGCAATTCTGAAGTATCACAAGCTTCAGCACAACAAATCCCCGCGTCTGCGCGAAATGAACATGGGCGTGATGGAGGGCAAAAGCTTCGGCAACATGATTTACGAGGATCCGAAGAGCATGTATCTTTTCAATAACGACCCTGAAAAATGGCGTGCCGAGGGTGCCGAAACCTACGGCGAGGCAGCAGACCGCATGATAAGCGCTCTCCTTGACATTGCAAAGGAAAACGAGGGAAAAACCGTTGCCCTTGTCAGCCACGGCGTTGTGATCCGCGCAACCCTGGCTAAGCTTCTGGGCGTTCCCTCCGCCGAAATAACGCAGAAGGTGCCTCACGGTGACAACACCGCCGTTTCCCTCCTCATTGTTGAAAACGGGGAGATAAGAGTTGAGTATTTCAATGACAACAGCCATGTTCCTTTTGAGCTTTCCACCTTTGCAAAGCAGACCTGGTGGAAGTCCGACACTATGGGCAGGGACGACGAGAACCTGCGTTATGAGGTCCTCGACCCCAACATTGACGGCAAACTATACACCAAATGCTACTCGGAAAGCTGGCTTGCGGCCCACGGCAATCTGAACGGCTTTGTGTCATCGCTGTATCTTCACGATGCGAAGAAAATGTATGCCGCAGACAAGGAGGCAATCCTTGCCGCCTACGACGGAAGCGGCAATTTTGTGGGCATTGTGGAAATGGATATTCTCCGCGGCAAGCCTCAGGGCTACGGCTGGATAAGCCTTATTTATCTGACGAGGGAAAACCGCGGTCACAGTCTCGGCATTCAGCTTCTGGGCATGGCAATATGCCGCTTCCGTAAGCTCGGCTATAAGAGCGTGCGCCTGCACGTTTCATCGGAAAACAGACGCGCTATCGCGTTTTACGAAAAATACGGCTTTGAGGTCATCGGTCAGGATCCCGGCTGCAGCGCACCGCTGTACCTCATGGAAAAGAAGCTTGAGTAGGGAAACGGCTTGCGGGAGACGGAACAGGCAAGCCTGTTCCCTACAGTAGTACGGATAACGGTTTTTAGTGTAGGGAACGGTCTTGACCGTTCCGCCTTATCCGCCTCATGAGGACTTTATATACAAGCAGGATATCGGTACAGAGCTATGTGGAATGAGAAGGCAAAAGTTGAATATCTGAACACTTCGGGACGGCGGATAATCGCGGTCTCCGATATCCATGCCAATCTCCCCTATTTCAAGGGGCTCATCAAGAAGCTGAGGCTCTCACCCTACGATGTTCTTATTCTCAACGGCGACTTCCTCGAAAAAGGCGAGGACAGCCTCGGCACCCTGCGGTTCATTATGGAGCTGAGCAGGGAATACGATGTTCACGCCCTCTGCGGAAACTGCGACAGCTGGGTTGAGGTCGTGGACGGCAACACCTATTTCACGCCGCCGAGACTTCTGAAATATCTTTTGTTCCGTCAGAGCGGAATATGCTGGGATATGTTCAGGGAAATGGGCGTTGACCTTTTAAGCTGCACCGACCTTGCACCCTATATGCAGGCTCTGGAGGACAATTTCGCGGAGGAATGGGCCTTCCTGCGCAGGCTTCCGCAGATTATCGACACGCCCCACTACACCTTTGTCCACGGCGGCATATATCCCGACAAAGCATTTGAGGAGCACACCGCAGGCGACGTCATGAAGTTTGACGATTTCATGAGTCAGGGCTTTGTTTTCGACAAATGGATAATTGTCGGTCACTGGCCCGTCATGCTGTACCTTGAGGATCATGTCTGCGCAAATCCGATCATATGCGAAAAGCAGCACATAATTTCCATTGACGGCGGCTGTACGCTGAAGGACGACGGACAGCTCAACGCCCTTATTATTGCCTATGAGGGAAGCGAGGATTTTTCCTTTGCTGCCTACGACAGCTTCCCCGTCAAAACCGTTGTGACGCCGCAGAAAAAAGGCGAAAAATCCTACTATATCCGCTGGGGCGACAACAAGGTGAAGGTGCTCTCGCGGGGCGAGGAATTTTCCCTCTGCCGCCACATCAGAACGGGCTACGAGATGGAAATTCTCACAAAATACCTCTACACCGACGAAGAGGAAACAACCTGCAACGACTCAACCGACCTTGTGCTTGAGCTGAATGCGGGCGACGAGGTCAGCGTAATCGAAACAACAAGCCGCGGCTATCTCGTGAAGCACAAGGGCACAAGCGGCTGGTACTACGGAGAACTGAAATGATAAGTAATCAGGAATTTTTACCCGTTTCAAAAGAGGAAATGGAGGAACGCGGCTGGTGGTGGTATGACTTCCTGCTGGTGACGGGCGATGCCTACGTTGACCACCCCAGCTTCGGCACCGCCGTAATCGGACGTGTGCTGGAGGCCGAGGGTTATCGCGTTGCGGTGCTTGCCCAGCCCGACTGGCACAGCGCCGAGGCCTTTGCCGCCTTCGGCAAGCCCAGACTTGCGGTTTTAATCGGCGCAGGCAATCTGGACTCCATGGTTGCCCACTACACCGCGGCGAAAAAGCGCCGCAGCGAAGACTTTTACTCCCCGGGTAAGAAGGCGGGACTGCGCCCCGACAGAGCGACAATCGTTTACTCCAACCGCGCACGCGAGGCCTTCGGCAACGATGTTCCCATCATCATCGGCGGTCTTGAGGCAAGCCTCCGCCGCTTCGCCCATTACGATTACTGGGAGGACAAGGTACGCCGCAGCATTCTCTTCGACAGCGGCGCGGATATGCTTGTTTACGGCATGGGCGAGTACGCCGAGCGGGAAATCGCAAAGCGCCTGAAAAAGAAAATTCCCGTTTCCGAAATGCGCGACATTGCGGGCACGGCATATCTCACCGCAGAGCCCGAAAAGTGCGCCTTTCCCCACGTTGACCTGCCCTCCTTTGCGGAGGTGCGCGACAACAAGCGCCTTTACGCCGAGGCCACCCGCACCGAATATGCGGAGCACGACCCCGTAAGAGGAAAGGCAATGATTCAGGAACATGACGGACGTTATCTCGTTGTAAATCCCCCCGCCATGCCTCTGACCACTCAGGAGCTGGATTTCGTTGCGGAGCTTCCCTACACCAAGCAGTACCACCCCATGTACGAAAGCATGGGCGGCGTTCCCGCCATTGAGGAGGTCAAATTCTCCGTCATTCACAACCGCGGCTGCTTCGGCGGCTGCAGCTTCTGCGCCCTTGCCTTCCATCAGGGCAGAATGGTAACAAGTCGTTCCCATGAAAGCGTTGTACGCGAGGTCACTGCGCTGACGAAATTCCCCGACTTCAAGGGCTATATCAACGATGTGGGCGGACCCTCTGCAAACTTCCGCCACCACTCCTGCAAAAAGCAGGCAAAGTGCGGAATGTGTCCCGACAGGCGCTGTCTTGCACCCACGCCCTGCCCCAATCTTGACGCCGACCACTCGGATTATCTCCAGCTTCTGCGCAAGCTCCGTGCCATCCCCGGCATCAAAAAGGTCTTCGTGCGAAGCGGAATCCGCTATGACTATATGCTGGAGGACAAAAACGACGAGTTTTTCTCCGAGCTTGTGAAATACCACATCTCAGGTCAGCTCAAGGTTGCTCCCGAGCATTGCATCGACTCCGTTCTGGACTACATGGGCAAGCCCCACATCGACGTTTACGAGCGCTTCATGGACAAGTACAAAAAGCTCAACAGCAGGTTTTCCAAGGAGCAGTACGTTGTGCCGTATCTCATGTCCTCCCACCCGGGAAGCACGCTTGAATCCGCCGTTGCCCTGGCTGAGTATCTCAGCAAAACGGGACGTCAGCCCGAGCAGGTGCAGGACTTCTACCCCACTCCGGGTACACTCTCCACCTGCATGTATTACACCGAGATCGACCCCACCACCATGAAGCATGTTTATGTGGCGAAATCCTTCCACGAGAAGGCAATGCAGCGTGCGCTGCTGCAATGGAAGCGTCCCGACAAGCGCAAGCTGGTCATGGAGGCGCTGAAGGCGGCGGGCAGAGAGGATCTCATCGGCTACGGCCCCGAATGTCTTATTAAGCCCGACAGCGCATATAAGCCCCGCCCCAAAGCCGAAAAGAAGCCCACAGCGGCAGAAAAGCCCAAAAAGCCCGTGAGCAAAAAGGGCTGGGCAAAGCCCAAGCCAAAGAAAAACACAAAGCCCAATTCCAAGAAAAGAGGATAAGCCATGTCCCATACTCTCACCGTGATTCTGTGGGCGCTTTTTGCCGCAGTCAACATCGCCGCCTATATTCTCATGGGCGCGGACAAGCACCGCGCACAGCTTCACCGCAGGCGTGTGTCCGAAAAGCTTCTGTTCGGCTTCGCGATCTGCTTCGGCGCTCTCGGCGGAACTCTGGGCATGTATGCCTTCCGCCACAAGACAAAGCACTGGTATTTTGCGGTGTTTTTCCCTCTTCTTGCAGTGCTTCAGCTTGTTGCCGTGGGTTATTTCCTTTTCCCCTGAGCAAAATATGAATAAGTACAACCGGTCACCCCATACTGTCTATGGGGTGACTTTTGTATATGATCAGCTATTTTTCCGAACTGCGATACAAGGAGGTCATTGACATACACAACGGCCTTCGCCTCGGCTATGTTTACGATGCGGAGATCGACGAGACCGACGGGCGCATGCTTTCCCTCATAACACCCGGAAAATCAAAGTTTTTCGGGCTATTCGGCCGCGAGGACGACTATGTTCTGCCCTGGAAATGTATCGTAAGAATGGGGCCCGACATCATTCTTGTGGAAACCGAGGCAAATCAGGCCCGCAGGAAGCGGGAAAAGCGAAAATTTTTCTGATAAAATTGTAAAAAACTATTGATATTTCGTAACTTTTTTGATATTATATCAAGGCATTTCGCACGGGCGCAGACTTTTTCTCATGTGGCTACGGCTTGGGAAAAGGGAAGAAGCGTCCGGAGGAAAAAACTAAAATTGGAGGAAAAACAAATGTCAGTAGTATCCATGAAGCAGCTGCTGGAAGCCGGTGTCCACTTCGGTCACCAGACCCGCCGCTGGAACCCCAAGATGGCCGAGTA
>JAZRZJ010000015.1:0-19497 GCA_045601285.1 Oscillospiraceae bacterium | reverse complement strand
TACTAATCCCTGACGCGCAAAAAGCAGCTCTTTGGGCGGTGCGCCATAGGGCTTAACAGCCTTGAAAGAATCTGTTTCCCGCAATACTGCGTTAAAAAGCCTCGGAATACATCGCCAGTATTCCTGCGTTTTTTGCCTTGTCTTGCAGAAAACATCTTTCTTTCAAGGTGCAAAGCAGTTTTGAGCGAGCAATTTTTCGTCCAGACAAAATAACAAAAATACGGCAATGCTGACGCATTGCCGTATTTTTTTATGAAGTATGGGCGGAAAAGGGCCGTTCAAAACCTGTTAATCCCTATGGCGCGCCGCCCTTTGAGCTGCTTTTTTCACTTCATAAATCCGCCGTCGGAGCAAATGACCTGTCCCGTGATGAATTCGGCGGCATCGGAGGCGAGGAACGAAATCACAGCGGCAATATCCTCGGGCTTGCCCAGTCTGCCGAGAGGTGTGTCCTCCTCAAGCATCTCAAGGGTTTCCTGCCCCAGCACCTGCACCATGTCGGTGTTGATAACACCGGGAGCCACGCAGTTTACGCGGATATTGCTGGGTGCAAGCTCCTGGGCAAGAGACCGCGTGAGTCCGATGAGTGCGTGCTTTGTGGAGGAATAGGCCACCTCGCAGGAGGCGCCGTGCATGCCCCAGATGGAAGAGGTGTTTATGATACAGCCCGCGTGCTCATGGAGCATATTGGGCAGCACCGCCTGAATTGTGTTGAAGGCGCCGTTGAGGTTGACGCCGAACATATGCTGCCAGTATTCCTCGGTTATATCCTGGAAAAGACACTGCTTTGCAATGCCTGCGTTGTTCACAAGAAGGGTCACATGGCCGAGCTTTTCCTCAACAGCCTTCACCATGGCTCTGACTTCCTCGGATTTGGAAACATCTGCCTTGCAGCACATGGCCTCGCAGCCCTTTGCGGTCAGCTCGGCAACAAGCTCCTCCGCCTTGTCCTCACGCTCAATATAATTTATGCACACGGCATAGCCCTCTTCGGCAAGCCGTCTTGCCTCTGCCCTGCCGATGCCGCGGGATGAGCCCGTAATCAGTGCAACCTTTTTCATGCCTTTACCTCAAACTGACTGTAATAAAGCTCGCTGTACAGACCGCCCTTTTGCAGAAGCTCCTCATGGCTTCCGCTTTCCACAACATCGCCGCCGTCCATGACAAAAATTATGTCCGCATTGCGTATGGTGGAAAGTCTGTGGGCGATAACAAAGCTCGTTCTGCCCTCGGTGAGCTTGTCCATAGCCTGCTGCACAAGCGCTTCGGTACGGGTATCTACGGAGGAGGTTGCCTCGTCAAGAATAATCATGGGTGCATTCTCAATCATTGCTCGTGCGATTGTGAGAAGCTGGCGCTGGCCTGCGGAGAGGCTTGCCTTGTCATTAAGCTCCGTATCGTACTGCTTGGGCAGAGTCATTATATAGTGATCCATGCCGACGGATTTGCATACCTCACGAAGCTGCTCATCGCTGACATTTTCCTTGCCGTAAACAATATTCTCGCGGTAGGTGCCGTCAAAAAGCCATGTATCCTGCAATACCATGCCGAACATGGAGTGTACCGCGCTGCGCTTCATCTCGGAAACGGGAACGCCGTCAATGCGAATCTCCCCGCTCCACAGCTCATAAAAGCGCATGAGCAGGTTGACCATTGTGGTTTTGCCCGCGCCGGTATGACCGACAATTGCGATTTTTTGTCCCGGCTTTACCTCGGCGGAGAAGTCGTGGATTACGGGCTTATCCTCAAGATAGCCAAAGCGTACATGGTCAAATTCCACTCTGCCCTCAACCTTTTCGGGAAGGTCAACGCCTGCGGAATCGTCGGAAAGCTCGGTTTCACCAAGGAAGCCGAATACTCGCTCGCCTGCGGCAGCGGCGGACATGAGTCCCGAAATGGACTGCGCGATCTGGGAAAGCGGTCCCGAAAACAGCTTTACATAGCTGATGAATGCAACGATGGTACCGAAGAGGATCTCGCCCTTCATTACCAGCACAGCACCGAGAACGCAGACAGCAACGTAACCGAGGTTGCCTGCGAAGCCCATAATCGGCATCATCGAGCCGCCTATTAGCTGAGATTTCCACGCACTGGTGTAGAGATTGTCGTTAATGCGCTCAAACTCACGCTTTGCCTCGGCGCGTGCGCCGTAGACGCGTACAATATTGTGTCCGGAGTAGATTTCCTCGATATGACCGTTCATGGCACCGAGGTTTTTCTGCTGCATACTGAAATACCTTCTTGCGCGTGCGGCAAGAACGCTTGTGAGAATGAAGCCCACAACAGAGGAGCCGATCGCCGCAAGGGCAAGCTTGGTGCTGGTTATGAACATAAGCAGTACAACGCCGACAAACTGGATCGTGCCCTGAACAAGACTGGTGATGCTGTTATTCAGGGCTGAGCTGATGGCATCAACGTCGTTTGTGATGCGGCTCATGATGTCGCCGGTGCTGACTTTATCAAAATAGCCCAGCGGCAGACAGTTTATTTTCCGGGAAATGCTGTTTCGCATTGTCCACGACAGCTTCTGCATGACGCTTATCATGACATAGCTGGAAACACAGGACACAATGCCGCTTGCCATGTAGATTATCAGAATTACAACAATGGCCCTTATGACACGCTCCATATCAATGCCCGTGGAAAGTCCCGAGCTGATGATATTCGTGAGATTTGCCATCATAGTCGGCGCAACAAGCGTCAGAACCGTTCCCAAAAGCGAGAACACAAGGGAAACCGTAATTGCAAGATACCAGGGCTTGCAGAATTTCAAAATTTCCAGAAGGGAGGATTTTACGTCCTTCGGTTTTTCTCTCTTAACATTTCTGCTCATAGGGCAAGCTCCTCCTCACTAAGCTGGGACAGAGCAATCTGCCGATATACCTCGCAGGTTCGGAGCAGCTCCTCATGAGTACCCATACCCACCTGCTTTCCTTCGTCAAGAACAATGATTCTGTCTGCGCCCATGATAGTGCCGATTCGCTGGGCAACGATGAGCTTCGTTACTCCCTCGGTTTCCGCCTTAAGCGCATCGCGCAGCTCACGGTCGGTCTTGAAGTCAAGGGCGGAGAAGGTGTCGTCAAAAATCAGAATTTCGGCATCGCGGCTCAGAGCACGGGCAATGGAAAGTCTCTGCTTCTGACCGCCCGAGAAGTTGGTGCCGCGCTGTGCCATCCGGGAATTTTCCTTTTCCTCAAGCTCGCTGACAAATTCCTCGGACTTGGAGATGCGCAGGGCCTTCTCCATACGCTCCTCCTCTGCGGTGCTGCCGAAGAGGACGTTGGACCTGACCGTTCCCGAGAACATGACCGATGACTGCGGAACATAGCTGATTTTCTTATACAGCTCCTCAAGCTGATACTCTTTGACGTTTATGCCGTCAACAAGCACCTCGCCCTCAGTTGCATCGTAAAATCTGGGTACAAGATTAACAAGGCTTGTCTTACCGGCGCCCGTGGAGCCGATGAAGGCCACGGTTTCGCCTCTGTGTGCGGCAAAGCTTATGCCCTCAAGGGCATGACCGCTGCCGCCGGGATAGGTGAAGCAGACGTTTCTGAACTCGACCTCACCCTTTTCCTCGGTGTCCGCGGTTTTTTCGCCGTCAAGCACCTTGGGCTCGGTTTCAAGCACCTCGTTGATACGGCCTGCGGCAACAAGTGCGCGGGGCGCAACCATAATGACCATGATTATCATGATGAAGGCCATGATGACCTGCATTGCGTAGGACATGAAAACTATCATATCCGCAAAAATACCCGTGCGTGCTGCAACCGCACCCGCTGTGCCGAGCACGACGGAATTGATGAGCACCGCGCCTATCCAGTAGATAGACATATTGAGACAGTTCATGGTGAGGCTCATAAAGGGACTCATGATGGTGGTAATTCTGTTTACAAACAGCGAGTTTTCAAGCAAATCGGTGTTTGCCTTCTCGAATTTCTCCTCCTGATAATCCTCGGCATTGTGAGCGCGTACAACGCGGATACCGTTCAGGTTTTCGCGTGCAGCATGGTTCAGCGCGTCCTGCAGCCACTGGATTTTGCGGAATCTCGGGAAGGTGAATTTCATTACAATCGCAAGCAGCGCCATTAAAATTATTACCGCAATGCCCGTGGCAAGCGACCACTGCCATGCCTTGCCCGCAATCTTCATGATTGCCCACACCGCCATGACAGGAGCTTTCACTATGACCTGCATGGAAAGGACAATGAGCATCTGCACCTGGCTTACGTCATTGGTGCTGCGGGTGATGAGGCTTGCTGTGGAAAAGGTATTTATCTCCTCAAGGGTGAAGGACTCCACCTTGTCGAACATTGCGCCTCGGAGTCTGCGGGAAAAGCTTGCCGCAATCTTTGAGGCAAGCAGCGTTACGATTATTGATGCCGCAAGGCTTCCCAATGCGCAAAGCAGCATTTCACCGCCGGCATGCCACACTTTTTCCGTGGCGCCTCCCGCGGTTTCAACCAGCTTGGTGATGTCCGACATCTTGTCGGGAATTTTAAGGTCAAAGAATACCTGCGCAAATATGAACACAAGGCTCAGCAGGAAATAAAGCCAGTCCTTAAGCTTTATGTATTTCAGGAGCTTAAGCATCTATCCGTCCCCTTTTTGCAAATTCGTCATATTTATTCTGAATGATTTTCCGGGCTGCTTCCGCAACCTCCTGCGTCTTGTGCGTCTTGACAAACTCTCTGTCGATTACCGAAGTTATGTCAACCTTCACCGTTGTGCGTCTGAAGGGGAAATTCTTTTCCACAAGGTCAGTGCCGTACAAGGTTACGGCAACAACGGGAACGCCTGCCTTCTGTGCGCTCTTGAAGGAACCGGCATGGAAAGGCAGAAGCTCTTCCTTGCGGCTTCGCGTACCCTCGGGGTAAATGCACACGGAGGCCTTGTCGCTGCTTATGATGTCGGCAGCGCGTTTGATCGTCACCAGCGCCTCACGGTTATTGTCGCGGTTAAGACTCAGACAGCCGTAGGCGTGCATGAGCTTTCCGCCGATGGGTATTTTGAAGTTCGCGGGCTTCGACACATAGGTCATGCCGATATCCTTGAAAATGGGTATTTTGACAATGGGGTCAAAATACGACCTGTGGTTGCAGACCATGAGGAAGCGTCCCTCAGGAAGCTTTTCAAGACCGGTGATTTCAACATTTGCCCTGCCCCATGTGCAGAGCCAGTCCGAAATTGCTTCAAGGTTCCAGCTCCAGAACTTTGAAGGCTCATCATTTGGCTTGTCAAGACTGATTGTAAGCTCGCTTCCTATGAAAATGATAAGCGCATACAGAATGTTTGCCGCGGCAAAGCAGCCGAGCCACAGCAGCGGAACAATCCAAATCAGCGCCGCACCTCTCTGGGCAAGCTCCGTAAGTGCGACGATAAAGGCTGTTGAAACAGCGCCCAAGGCCGCAAAAATCTTTATAAGCATATAATATTGCTCCTTATTTAAGGTCCGATAATAATGACGCAAAAACCGTCATTAAATTACTGTCACATCGAAACAATCCGTCCGCACCGCTTTCACGGGGCCGTCAGATTACCGCTGTTCGTACAGCAAGCCTGTACATTATAACATAAAAAATATAAATTCCAATATATTATTTAAAAATTTTAAGCAATTTCCATTTTGTTCACACTCTGCATTTTGACGTTTTCAGCACTTACTTCGGCGAAAAAAACTTCATCTTTGACAGCAAAATATCAATTGTATGTTCGGTTTCATAATTCTTTGTGCGATTTGCACACCATTTTCCGTAAAATATCCGTTCAATATTTGAATAATGATGAATTTGTATAAATTGTACGAAAGGATTTCAAAATAAAATTGATTTTCGGAAAATCATAGTGTAAAATACATAATTAGCTCTAAATGTTTTAGGCGTTACTAATTTAATAGGAGTGTATGTATTTATGGAATCCCTTATCTACCTTGCTCCTGCGTTTGCCGTTGTGGCACTTCTGTTCGCCGTATGGAAAATCGTTTTCGTCGGCAAGCAGGACGCAGGTACCGAACGTATGAAGGAAATTGCAGGCAGCATCAACGAAGGCGCAAAGGCTTTCCTTTTTGCTGAATACAAGATCCTCGCAATCTTTATTGTAGTTCTCTTTGTAGTAATCGGCCTCGGCCTCAGCAGCTGGGTCACAGCGCTCTGCTTCCTCTGCGGCGCTCTTTTTTCCATCTGCGCTGGCTACATCGGCATGAACGTTGCAACCAAGGCTAATGTTCGCACCGCAAACGCAGCACGCACCGGCGGCATGAACAAGGCTCTTGCAGTTGCATTCTCCGGCGGCTCCGTCATGGGTATGTGCGTTGTGGGTCTCGGCCTTCTCGGCGCATCTGTCCTTTACATTCTCACCGATTACAACACTGAGGTTCTCTTCGGCTTCTCTCTCGGTGCTTCCTCTATTGCACTGTTCGCCCGTGTGGGCGGCGGTATCTACACCAAGGCCGCTGACGTGGGCGCTGACCTCGTCGGCAAGGTCGAAGCAGGTATCCCCGAGGACGACCCCCGCAACCCCGCTGTTATCGCTGACAACGTAGGCGACAACGTAGGCGACGTTGCAGGTATGGGCGCTGACCTCTTTGAGAGCTATGTCGGTGCTATCATCTCCGCAATGACTCTCGGCGCCGTTATGGGCAGCGAGAACGCGATCTTCCCCCTGGTTATCGCAGCATGCGGCATTTTCGCTTCCGTTATCGCAACCTTCTTCGTTCGCGGTAAGGAAGGCGCAAATCCCCACAAGGCTCTGAAGATGGGTTCCTATGTTTCCGCTCTTCTCGTCGTTATTGCTTCTGTCATTTTCAGCAAGGTAATGCTCAAGAGCTTTGATTCCGCATGGGCAATCATCGCAGGTCTGGCAGTCGGCCTCGTAATCGGCATCATCACCGAGGTCTACACCTCCGGCGACTACAAGTTCGTAAAGAAAATTGCAAACCAGTCTGAGACCGGTTCCGCAACCACCATCATCTCCGGCGTTGCAGTCGGCATGATGTCCACATGGATTCCCGTAGTCCTCATCTGCATAGGCATTTTCGTTGCATTCAAGTTCGCAGGTCTCTACGGCATCGCACTTGCAGCAGTCGGTATGCTTTCCACCACCGGCATCACCGTTGCGGTTGACGCATACGGTCCTATCGCCGACAACGCCGGCGGTATCGCCGAGATGAGCGGTCTTGACCACTCCGTCCGCGAAATCACCGACAAGCTCGACGCAGTCGGCAACACCACCGCAGCAATGGGCAAGGGCTTCGCAATCGGTTCCGCAGCACTTACCGCTCTGGCACTCTTCGTTGCATTCGCACAGGCTACCGGTCTTGCCGATGCACAGGTTGCTCTTACCAGCCCCAAGGTAGTTATCGGTCTCCTCATCGGCGGTATGCTTCCCTTCGTATTCTCCGCAATGACCATGGACTCCGTTTCCAAGGCAGCTAACAAGATGATCGAGGAAGTCCGCCGTCAGTTCCGTGAGATCCCCGGCATCATGGAAGGCAAGGGCAAGCCCGACTACAAGACCTGCGTTGCAATCTCCACCACCGCAGCTCTTAAGGAAATGCTGGTTCCCGGCATCATGGCAGTTGTTGCTCCTCTGGCAGTCGGTCTCATTCTCGGCTCCGCAGCACTTGCAGGTCTGCTTGCAGGCGCACTGGTCACCGGCGTTATGATGGCAATGTTCATGTCCAACGCAGGCGGCGCATGGGACAACGCAAAGAAGTACAACGAAGAAGGCAACCACGGCGGCAAGGGCTCCGATGCTCACAAGGCAGCCGTTGTCGGCGACACCGTCGGCGACCCCTTCAAGGACACCTCCGGTCCCTCCATCAACATTCTCATCAAGCTCATGACCGTTGTTTCCACCGTTTTCGCTGGAATCTTCACCATCGGCGGTCTGTTCTGATAATACACATTCCACACCCCTGTGCTTCGGCACAGGGGTGATTTTTTTACGCACTTTTCATATTTAGTTTACATATTACTTGACAAATATGGTATAATTATAAGCCGTAATAGTGTTCACCGTAGGAAACGGAGATTTTATATGAAAATGTACTTAAAAAAGGCAGCTTCTGTGCTCATGGCTTTTGTTCTGGTGCTTACCGCAGTCTTTACCCTGCTTCCGCCACCCGAGGCTGAGGCCACCACACAGTCTGAAATCAACGCTCTCAAGCAGGAGCAGTCGGGGCTCAAATCCCAGGAAACTGCGCTGCAGTCCACAATCAATTCCCTTAAGAGCCAGCAGACCGCCACACTTGAGCTCAAGACTGCCCTTGATGAAAAGAACGCTCTGACTCTGCAGCAGATTATGAATCTCAACGAGCAGATCGAGCTGCATGAGGAGCTTATCGCCCAGAAGACCGTTGAGGTCGACGAGGCCCAGCAGGTTGCCGACGAACAGCTTGAGCGTTACAAGGTCCGTATTCGCAACATGGAGGAAAACGGACGGTATAACTACATAGAAGTACTCTTCGGGGCAAGCTCCATCAGCGAGTTCCTCAGTCTTATGGACGACATCGGCGATATCATGAAGAGCGATAAGGAGCTTGAGAACGCCTACCGCAAAGCAGTTACAGACCTCAAGGCTGTAAAGGCCGAGTATGAGGCCGCACAGAAGGAGCTTAAGGACAAGAAAACCGAGCTTGAAGCGCTGTCCGCACAGCTCATGAAGGATATTGACGAGGCTTCCGCGGTTATCACCGCACTCCAGAGTGACATCAGCGCCAACGCCTCCGTGCTTGCCGACCTTGCCGCGCAGGACAAGGCTCTGCAGAACGAGATAAATGCAAAAATCAAGGAGCTTAACGCGCAACAGCAGCAGGAGCAGCAGAAGCCCAAGCCCAATCCCACTCCCTCCGGCAGCGGAAGGCTCTCCGTATGGCCCTCCTACACCACCTACATAACCAGCGTTCAGGGCAACCGTGTTCACCCCGTAACCGGACAGTACGGCACCCACGGCGGTACTGATGTCGGCGCAAGCTACGGCTCGGCAATCTATGCCTCCGGCAGCGGCACCGTGGTCACCGCCTACAACGATAACGGCTATAACGGCGGCTACGGCAACTATGTCATCATTGACCACGGCAGCGGTCTTCAGACGCTGTACGCACACATGAGCGTCTGCTCCGTTTCCGCCGGTCAGTATGTTTCCGCAGGTCAGGTCATCGGCTATGTCGGCACAACCGGACGAGTCACCGGCGCCCACCTCCACTTTGAAGTATGGTCTAACGGCGCAAGGCAGGACCCCCAGAGCTATTTCCCCGGTCTCAGCTATTCCTATTCTCCTACCGCATGGGGCGGATGAGCACCGAAAAATTAATATTTACTTAAAAAACGTCGGGAATCCCGACGTTTTTTGTTTACACGCAGTTAACTTATGGGCTTGACAAGCGTGATATAATAGCTAATATTGTAGAATATTATGTTAATCACACGAATGGAGACCGTTTAATGTATATCAGAAAAAGCAAATCCGTTTTGTCACTCCTGCTTGCCTTCGTGCTTGTTTGCACTGCTTTCTTTGCGCTGTTTCCCGCACCTGCCGCAGAGGCAGTTTCCCAGTCGGAGATCGACGCGCTTCAGGCACAGCGCGATGCTCTCAAGCAGCAGCAGTCAGGACTTCAGTCCACCATCAACAGCCTCAAAGGTCAGCAGAACGCTACCCTTGAGCTGAAAACGGCGCTTGACGAAAAGAACACGCTGACTCTTCAGCAGATCCAGAATCTTGAGGAGCAGATCGAGCTGCACGAGCAGCTTATTGAGCAGAAGACCGTGGAAATTGAAGACGCTCAGGAGGTTGCCGATGAGCAGCTTGAGCGCTACAAGGTCCGTCTTCGCAACATGGAGGAGAACGGCAAATACAACTATATTGAAGTTCTCTTCGGCGCAAGCTCCATAAGCGAGTTTCTCAGCCTCATCGACGATATCGGCGATATCATGAAGAGCGACAAGGAGCTTGAAGCGTCCTACCGCAAGGCAGTTCAGGACCTGAAGGACCTGAAGGCCGAGTACGAAGAGGCTCAGAAGGAGCTTAAGGTAAAGAAAACCGATCTTGAAACCCTTTCCGCACAGCTTAAAAAGGACATAGCCGAGGCAGAACAGCTTATCGCAAACCTGCAGAACGATATTAACGCAAACGCCAGCCAGCTCTCCTCCATCTCCGCTGAGCGCGACGCGGTTGATGCCGAGCTATCCGCAAAGCTCAAGGAGCTAAACGCTCAGAGAGAGCGTGAAAAGCAGCAGGGCGGCGGTGATCCCGTCATAGCAACGGGCTCTCTCATGTGGCCCTCCTACACCACCTACGTCAGCAGTCCCTACGGCTACCGTATTCACCCCATTTACGGAACCTACAAGTTCCACGGCGGCGTTGACATTGGCGCAAGCTACGGCACTGCGATCTGGGCGGCCGACGGCGGCACCGTCATTGTATCCTCTGACGGCTGGAACGGCGGCTACGGCAACTACATAGTAATCGACCACGGCAACGGCGTTCAGACGCGCTACGCCCACATGAGCTCCCGTGCGGTATCCGTCGGCGTTCACGTTTCCAAGGGTCAGGTCATAGGCTACGTCGGCTCCACAGGCGCATCAACAGGCGCACATATCCACTTTGAAGTGTGGAACAACGGCTCCCGCGTTGACCCCATGAGCTACTTCAGATAACAACAATAATCCCCCGACCGTGTCGGGGGATTTTTTATCCTTTAAACTTCGGGCAGAGTTGCGAAGCCTGCTTCAAGCTCCTCGTCCGTGGGAATATAGTCGCTCATTTCGCCGCTGTTATACTTCTGATAACCCGAGAGGTCGAAGTAACCCGTGCCCGTGAGACAGAAGAGAATTTTCTTTTTCTCCCCTGTTTTTTTACATTCAAGGGCAGCATCCATGGCGGCCTTGATTGCATGGCTGCTTTCAGGTGCGGGCAGATAGCCCTCAACACGCGCAAACTCCTTTGCGGCCTCGAACACCTTGGTCTGCTCATAGCTTACGGCTTTGATATAGCCGTCATGGTAGAGCTTTGAAATGGTGCTGTTCATGCCGTGATATCGCAGTCCGCCGGCATGGTTAGGTGAAGGCATGAAGCCGCTGCCCAGGGTGTACATCTTCATAAGCGGGGTAACCTTGCCCAGATCGCCGTAATCGTATGCGTATCTGCCGCGGCTGAGTGTGGGGCAGCTTGCGGGTTCAACGGCAATAAATTCAATATTGTTCTTTCCTTCAAGGCGGTCGGCCATAAAGGGAGTGATAAGGCCGCCGAAGTTGGAGCCGCCGCCTACGCAGCCGATAACAACATCGGGAGTGATTCCGTATTTGTCAAGGGCAATCTTGCTTTCAATGCCGATGATGCTCTGATGCAGAAGCACATGGTCAAGCACACTTCCCAGCACATAGCGGCAGTTGGGCGTCTGGGTTGCAACCTCAACCGCTTCGGCAATGGCACAGCCGAGGCTTCCGCCTGTTCCGGGATATTTTTTGTTGATTTCCCTGCCCACCTCAGTGGTTTCGGAGGGAGAAGGAATTACATTCGTTCCGTAGGTTTCCATTACGGCCTTGCGGTGAGGCTTCTGCTGTGAGGAAACCTTTACCATGTAAACGGTGGAATCAATGCCGAAAAAGCCGCTTGCCATGGACAGTGCGGTGCCCCACTGACCTGCGCCGGTTTCGGTGGTGAGCTTTGTAAGTCCCTGCTGCTTTGCGTAGTAAACCTGAGGCACTGCGGAGTTGAGCTTGTGGCTTCCCGAGGTATTGGTGCCCTCAAACTTGTAGTATATCTCCGCGGGGGTATCCAGCATTTTTTCAAGGTTATAGGCGCGCACCGTGGGTGATGGGCGGTACATCTTGTAGAAATCGAAAACTGGCTTGGGGATTTCGATGAATTTATCGGTTTCGTTCAGCTCCTGGTCAATGCAGGCATCGCAGAAAACCGCCTGCATATCTTCCTTTGTTACGGGCTTCAGGGTTTCGGGATTGAGCATGGGCTCGGGCTTATCCTTCATGTATGCCTTGAGGTTCTGATAGGCTCTGGGCATCTCGTCCTCATCGAGATAGATTTTGTAGGGTACATTACTCATTTTGTTTTGCTCCTTTTCATTTTTTCGAGTTTCAGAGCAAGGGTTTTTAGCATAAAAAAACTGCCCCTTGCTAATTGCAGGGACAGGACAAATCCTGCGGTGCCACCCGGCTTGACGCTTTCGCGCCCACTCAATGCGTACTGCATACGCCGACAAGAATAACGGCTCGTCACACCGTCGCCCCTACTTGAAATCTTTCGGTTTGCCCTCGCAAGTCCATTCATTCTGCCATCCGATACCGCTTCACACCGACTGCGGCTCTCTGAAATCATCAAAACAGAACTACTACTCTCGTTCATCGGTTTGCCTCATTTTATCACCGCAAACGCCTTAAGTCAAGGTTTTTCCCTTGCCATTTTGCAATAGAGTGTATATGCGTTTTGCTTACGGCAGAGGAATTGATGCTTCGAGAAGCACCTTGCCGAAGCAAAACAGCGTTATTCCCGAAGATGCCTTTATCTCAACATCGGCATCGCTGCGGCTGCGGTTTGCGGAAAACAAATAGACATTTCCCGCATAATCCTGGCAGTACTGCTTGCACTTCATATCGCCGTCCACAAAGAACAAGCCCACATCGCCGTCGCGGATAATCGCACCTCGCTTGCACAGCGCTACGGAGCCGTCGGCAATATAGGGCTCCATGCTGTCGCCTTCTATTTTTACGGCAAAGTCCGCCTCGCTGTCTGCGGGTATGCTGTAATCGGTGTAATCATCTCCGAAAGCCGGCGATGCGTAGCCTGCGGCGGCAGGAGTTGAGTACAGCGGGATAATCTTCATTTCCCCGCTTTCCTCAGCGGAGCTGTCCTTCATGCGCTGAAGCTCGTGGTCGATCACCATATTCGTAAGGCTTTTGCCGCTGCTGTCAAGGCGGCGGTAACGGGAAACAAGCTTCATTTCCTCAGCATTCGGCATAGACGGTGTTTCCATGCCCTCGTACATGCTTTCAACGGGCACATTAAGCTCCGCGCAAATGCGCATCATAAGGTCAAAGTCCACCTTCTGATTGTCGCGCTTTACCATGCTGTACAGCGTCTGGGGGTGAATACCGACCCTGCGTGCAAGCTCGCTGACGGTAACGCCCTGCTGTATAAGTACTTCCTTAAGGGTTGAGCCTCTCATGGCGCACCTCCGTTTCTTTGAAAAAAGCATATCATGTGTTATATATTATGTCAAGGAATAATCAATTATGCAGCAATTACGTCAATGCGTAGTTGACTTCTGAAGAAATCGAGTATAATATGTTCATATGAACATTCTTTCATATTTAGGAGAATCCAAATGAACGAATACAGCAGCTCTGCCGGAGCATACGGAGCCGCAGCTACGGAAGGCATTGAAATGCCCGGCGAAAGCATACTCTGCGAGCTTTCAGAGTTCTTCCGTGTTTTCGGCGATTCAACACGAATACGCATACTATATGCACTGTCAAAGTCCGAAATGTGTGTCTGTGACCTTGCCGAAGTACTTGGCGTTTCACAGTCAGCCATTTCCCATCAGCTTCAGGTTCTGCGCTCAAGCAGGCTGGTTAAATATCGCCGCGAGGGTAAAACCGTATTCTACGCTCTTGACGATGAGCACATTTTTTCTATAATCAATATCGGGCTTGAGCATCTGGAGGAGTAAGCCATGGCAAAGGAATTTTCACCAAACAAAAAACCGATAAAGCCTGTCAAAAAGGGCGTTCAGCAGCCTCCACGCAGATATAAAAAGTCCGCAAAGAAGCAGGTTAAAAAGAAAACGGAAATAAACAGCGAATATCTGCTCATCATTCTCGGTGCGGTACTGCTTATTACCGCAATGGCGATTACGAATATTTTTTCGGACATGAACAATTGGCTGAAGCTTGTCATTTTTCTTGTCCCCTATCTCGTATGCGGCATTAACGTGCTGTACGAGGCACTTGAAAAGCTTCTGAAGGGTGAGTTTCTTGACGAGGACTTCCTCATGTCAATCGCCTCCATCGGAGCACTGTGCATAGGTCACAGTGCCGAGGCCGTTGCCGTCATGCTGTTTTACCGCATCGGCGAGGCATTCGAGGAGCGTGCCGAGGACAGAAGCCGCCGCAGCATAGCCCATCTTATGAATATCCGCCCCGACTACGCCTGCGTTGAGGTAGGCGGACAGATTCGCCGCGTTGACCCCGAAAGGATACGCGTCGGCACCGAGATCATTGTAAGCCCGGGCGAAAAAATCCCGCTTGACGGCATCATAACCTACGGACGCACCACCGTTGACACCTCCGCGCTTACGGGTGAATCCATGCCCCGCAGCGCTGAGACCGGCGACAGCGTAACCTCGGGCTGTATAAATATTTCGGGCGTAATCCGTGTAAAAGTCACAAGCCGCTTTAATGAGTCCACCGTTTCCAAGATCCTCAGGCTTGTTGAGGAGGCCGCGGAAAGCAAGTCCCGGCGCGAAAAGCTCATTACCCGTTTTGCGAAATACTACACGCCTATTGTTGTGGGGCTTGCAGTGGCAATCGCGCTTATCCCCTCCTTCATTACGGGCGAATGGGCGGAATGGATCCGCCGTGCCCTCATTTTCCTCGTAATCTCATGCCCCTGCGCACTTGTAATATCCGTTCCCCTGGCTTTCTTCGGCGGCATAGGCGGAGCCTCCCGCGCAGGCATACTCATAAAGGGCTCGAACTACCTTGAGGCTCTGTCCGAGGCGGGCATCGTTGTGCTTGACAAAACCGGCACCGTAACCCAGGGCAGCTTTACTGTTACCCATGTTGAGCCCGTGGGCATCAGCGCAAAAGACCTTCTGATGCTTGCGGCGGCGGCTGAGAGCTACTCAAGCCACCCCATCGCCCATTCTCTCCGCAGCGCCTGCAAGACGCTCCCGGATCCTTCTCTCATCACCGATGTGCGCGAGATTCCCGGTCGCGGCGTTTCAGCCCTTGTCTGCGGACGCAATGTGCTTGTGGGTAACGAAAAGCTCATGTTTGCCGAGGGTATCAAAACGCTTACTCCCACGGTGAATGCAACCGTTGTTCACGTTGCCGCTGACGGCTATTACGGCGGCTACATCGTAATTGATGACCGCATTAAGAAAGGCGCAAAGGCCTCCGTCAAGGCTCTGTACAGCCTCGGCGTTGAGAAGACCGTCATGCTCACGGGCGACAACGGTCCCACGGGTCGAGGTGTTGCCTACGCGCTGGGTGTCAACGATGTCATGACCGAGCTTCTCCCCGGCGACAAGGTCGTTGCCGTCAAGGAGCTCATGCGCGAAAACCACTACGGAAGTCTGCTGTTCGTGGGTGACGGCGTAAACGATGCGCCCGTGCTTGCCTGCTCCGATGTGGGTATTGCAATGGGTGTCATGGGTGCCGATGCCGCCATTGAAGCCGCAGACGTTGTGCTCATGGACGACGATATCCGCAAGCTTCCCTTTGCGATTTCCATTGCAAAGCGCACTGTTCGCATCGCAAAGCAAAATATATGGTTTTCTTTGGGCGTAAAGTTTGTTATAATGCTTCTCGGCGCTTTCGGTGCCGCAAGTATGTGGCTTGCGGTATTCGCCGATGTGGGTGTGCTTATTCTCGCTCTGCTTAACTCCGCACGCGCCATGATCATTCCCGAATACGATGATAAGGCATAAACATGAACGTATATGATTTTGACGAAACAATAATCTATCCCGACTCCTCCTACGCGTTTATCTCCTGGAGTCTGCGCAAGCGTCCGTGGCTGTTTATTCTGTGGGCGCCCGCAATGATATGGTACGGTCTGCTGTTTCTTTTCAGGCTGACCACCAAGGAAAAATTCAAGTGGGCAATCTTCGGCATCGTGCGTCACATTGATGATATTGATGCCGAGGTTGAGGAGTTCTGGAAATACTACGAAGGTCACTTATGTGAGTGGTACCTCAGGCAGAAGACTTCAGATGACCTCATTATTTCGGCATCTCCCGAATGGCTTCTGAAGCCGATATGCGACAAGCTCGGCGTACATCTCATCGCCTCTCCCCTTGACAAACATACCGCCGTCACCCACGGTCTTACCTGCACGGGTAAGGAAAAGGTGCGGCGCTTCTACGAGGAGTATCCCGACGGCGTAATCGAGAATTTCTATTCCGACGCTCTCCGCGATGCTCCCGTTGCGGAAATCGCCAACCACGCCTACAAGGTCGTGGGCAAGGGTCAGCGCATTATTCCCTGGCCTTATACTAATCCCTAATAAAAACAGTCAATTAGAAGCGGTGTGATTTTCGCTTCATTCTTAAAGCTTTTTATTAGGAATTACTATTAAAAGAAATAACGATAAATCCCGCTGAATATTTCAGCGGGATTTCAGCTTGTCAAAAAAGTCTTTTTGACAAGCTGCCTGCTTTTTATTAACTTCTCTGAAGTTAATAAAAAGTAACTGATTTAACGTGAAAGACACCCTTCTTGGGCGTAGGGTTCTTTCACACTATCTTCCTTTCCGTTGTCCAACGCTGTACGCTTTGGGGGAGGACTGTCTCAAATCCCGCTGAATATTTCAGCGGGATTTCAGCTTGTCAAAAAAGTCTTTTTGTCAAGCTGCCTGCTTTTTATTAACTTCTCTGAAGTTAATAAAAAGTAACTGATTTAACGTGAAAGACACCCTTCTTGGTTTTCTTTCACACTATCTTCCTTTCCGTTGTCCAACGCTGTACGCTTTGAGGGAGGACTGTCTCAAATCCCGCTGAATATTTCAGCGGGATTTATCATTTATTTCTATATGAAGCATAAACGTCTTATTTACAACACAGCACTCATGACGGGCGCATCACTGCTCATGAGCGTCATTTCCATGACCTTTCAGGTGTGGCTTGCGGGGAGAATCGGTCCCGACGGCATCGGACTTTATCAGCTTGTGCTGTCGGTGACCTTTCTTGCCGCCACCTTTGCCATATCGGGCATACGCTTTGCCGCAACAAGACTTGTTTCCGAGGAGCTCGGCATGGGGCGGCGGGGCGGAGCCTCCTCCGCAATGAAAAAATGCTTTGCTTACTCTCTCTTTTTCGGACTTGCCGCAGGACTTATTCTGTGGTTCGGAGCAGAGCCCATAGGCTTTCTCTGGATTGGCGATGCCCGCACCGTCCGTGCGCTTAAAATAAGCGCCTTTTCCATGCCCCTCATTTCCCTCTGTGCAGTCATAAGCGGCTATTTCACCGCCTGCGGCAGAGTCTGGAAGCCGACGCTTACGCATCTTGCGGAGCAGCTTGCCACCGTGGGGCTTGTGGCGTTTTTCCTTGCGCATACTCCCCACGGAGATATCGAAAAATGCTGCTGCAGTGTCATGCTCGGCACGGTCTGCGGTGATGCCCTTTCCCTTGTGCTCATGCTTTCCTTCTATCTCACGGACAAGGGCGTGCGGTTTAAGTCCGCATCATCGCCGCGTCTCACCTCACGAATGCTGAAAATTGCCCTGCCCCTTGCATTTTCCGCCTACGCACGCTCGGCGCTTTCGACTCTTCAGCATCTGCTTGTACCCCGCGGACTTCGGGCATCGGGCTTATCCGCCGACAGAGCACTTTCGGATTACGGCACCGTCAGCGGCATGGTCCTGCCCGTCATTCTCTTCCCCTCCTGCATTTTAAGCGCACTTGCCGAGCTTATCATTCCCGAGCTTACCGAAGCGCAGATGAGGGAGGACAAAAAGGACATTCTGCAAATCACAAGGGGCGTAATAAAAAAGGGCCTCGGCTATTCTGCGGCCGCTGCCCTTTTCATGTTCGTTTTTGCCGACAAGCTCGGGCTTGTCATTTACAACAGCGCCGATGCGGGACATTTCATCAGACTGCTTGCACCGCTGATACCCGTCATGTACACGGATATGCTTATTGACGGCTGTCTGAAGGGGCTCGGTCAGCAGGTCTGGAGCATGGGCATAAACATTCTCGATGCCCTGCTGGGTGTTATTCTCACCTGGAAGCTTCTTCCCCTGTACGCCATGAACGCATACATGGTAATTATATACTTCACCGAGTGCCTGAATTTTGTACTGAGCGCTCTGCGCCTGCGTCAGATAATGCCCGCAAGGACAAGGAACAGCAGCACAAAGGTGATGAGCACCGCCGCGGCAAACAGAGTGAAGCCCGGGGAGAATTTGCCCTTCTGACCGCTCTTGGAGGGCTCTACAAGCTTTGCCTTGCGGAGTGCATTGACAACAGGCTTATAGATAAGAAGAGTAAGACCTGCGTTGATGCCGCCTTTTACGAGGTTAAAGGGCAGGAATATCGGCACCAGCATGGCGGCAACCTGCTCACGCGAAACACCCATATAGAAGGGAGTTACGATGTAGTTCCAGAGCACCATGCACAGAGCCATGAATGCAACGCCGATGCCGAGGCCTATTACAGCGCCCTTGTAGGAATGGCTTTTTTTGTAGAACCATGCGGCAGGAAGCGCAAAGGCGCAGGTGGAGATGAAGTTCATAAGCAAGCCGTAAGGGCCGGTTGTGCTTATGGTGAGCATCTCAATAAAGGACACGATGAGCGCAATGACGGCGCTTGCCGCAGGGCCGAGGATAAAGCCCGCAATGACAACGATTGCGTCCTTGGGGTCATAGCTCAGAAAGCCCGCAATATTGGGAACAAGTCTGCCTATTAAGACCGCAACAAAGCTGATTGCGCAGAACATGGCAACCGTGACCATGTATTTGGTGGACATTTTGGATTTCTGCATGATTTCTGCCTCCGAAAAATGAAAATCGCCCGAAAGAAAATATCTTTCAGGCGCTCAAAACAAAATTCTGAACATCTTCTTCCATCCAGACTTTACTGTCGGTACCGGAATCACACCGGTTCATGCCTTACGGCTCGCGGACTTTACCGCCGGTCGGGAATCACACCCTGCCCTGAAGATATTTATTCGGTTACGTTTATTATAGCGCAGGCACACAAAATGTCAACACCCCTTTGACATTTTACCGCACTTGGAATAAAATCACTCCAAGAGGTGAAAGCATGGAATTCGGAAAAAGCTGCTGCTTCACAGGTCACCGTCCCGCGAAGCTCCCCTGGAAATATGATGAGCTTGACCCGCGCTGTGCGGAGTTCAAGAAGAAGCTTGCCGCGGTTGTGGAGGCCGTGTATGAGTCGGGCATAACCCACTTCATAACGGGCATGGCGCTTGGCTGTGATCTCTACTGTGCCGAGGCGGTAATCGCTCTGCGCAGCTCTCACCCCGATATTACCCTTGAAGCCGCCGTACCCTACGACGGGCAGGACGCAAAGTGGAATCAGACCATGCGTGAGCGCTATGACCGCATACTCAAGGAATGTGACGCCGTGACGCTCATTCAGGACGCCTACACGCCCGATTGCATGATGCGCCGCAACAGATACATGGTTGACCACTCCTCCGTTTTAATCGCCTGCTATGACGGTCAGAGCGGCGGCACGTGGAACACAATAAAATACGCCATGGACAAGGATATTGAGATAATACAATTACCGATTGAATA
>JAZRZJ010000014.1:0-78422 GCA_045601285.1 Oscillospiraceae bacterium | reverse complement strand
ACGTCCTCGGGACGGGTATAAGAGGAATCCTCAGCACTGACATTGACTTCATCTTCAATACCGGCTAAAGTTCCGAGCTCTGCCTCAACAACCACACCGTGGTCATGTGCATATTCGACTACCTTGCGGGTAAGCGCAATGTTCTCTTCAAACGGCTTTGAAGATGCGTCAATCATAACGGAGGTAAATCCACCGTCAATGCAGGATTTGCAGATATCAAAGCTGTCACCGTGGTCAAGATGAAGTGCAATCGGAAGACCGGTTTCTGCTACTGCGGCTTCAACAAGCTTCATAAGGTAGGTGTGATTTGCGTATGCTCGAGCACCCTTTGATACCTGAAGAATAAGCGGAGCATTAAGGTCTGCTGCTGCCTCTGTAATGCCCTGCACAATTTCCATATTGTTAACATTGAATGCGCCGATTGCGTATCCTCCGTTATAAGCCTTTTCAAACATTTCCTTTGTAGTAACGAGTGGCATAGATATATTCCTCCTGAAAAATTTTTAACAAAATTTTTGTTTACATATTTATTATAAACCTAAAATATGTTATAATCAATAATCATAAAGATACGGAGGCATATTTTTTGGATAATTTATTTAATTCTTCCTTGGTCGGAGCCTGCATTTTCGGCCAGTCCGGCGGTCCAACCGCAGTAATTAACGCAAGCGCATACGGAGTAATAAAGACTGCTCTTGAGTCTGATGTAATTACCAATGTTTACGGTGCTGCACACGGCATCAAGGGAGTTCTGAATGATGAACTCTATGATATGAATGAAGAGGAAGATTACGAGCTCAAGCTCCTGCTTAATACCCCCTCTTCCGAGCTCGGCTCGTGCAGATATAAAATTGCCGATCCCGAAGAAGATGAAACTGATTATGTAAGAATTCTTGAGATCTTCAAGAAATACAACGTCCGATATTTCTTCTACAACGGCGGCAATGACTCTATGGATACCTGCAATAAAATCAGCCGTTATATGGATAAGGTCGGTTATGAATGCCGCATTATGGGTGTACCCAAGACCATAGATAACGACCTTTTCGGTACAGACCATTGCCCCGGCTTTGGCAGTGCCGCAAAGTTTATCGCTACTACCTGTATGGAAATCGATAAGGATACTGACGTTTACGATACCGGTATGGTAACGGTAGTTGAGATTATGGGCAGACATGCAGGCTGGCTTACCGCAAGCGCAGCTCTTGCAACCGAGTACGGTCACGGCTGCGGACCCGACCTCATATACCTCCCTGAACGCGATTTTGACCTCGATGTCTTCACTAACGATGTTGCAAAAATATTAAAGCAAAAGAGCAATGTCCTTATTGCCGTTTCCGAAGGTGTGCATTATGCTGACGGCAGCTTTGTTTCAGAAGCAAAGACCTCAGGTACCGACGGCTTCGGTCACGCTCAACTTGGCGGTCTTGCCGCAAAGCTTGCAAACTATATAAAGGAAACCCTTAAGGTTAAGAAGGTCCGCGGTATCGAGCTGAGCCTCCTCCAGCGCTGCGGAGCACACATTGCCTCTGCTGTTGATATTGAGGAGGCTTTTATGGTCGGTAAAACCGCTGTTGAAGCTGCAATTGCCGGAGAAAGCGGAAAAATGGTTGCTCTTGAACGAGATGACAGCTTAGGTACATACTCATGCCACACTACCCTTCTCTCTTTAAGCAGCGTAGCAAATTACGAGAAAAAAGTTCCTCTTGAATGGATTACCGATGACGGAAACTACGTTACCTCTGATTTCATAAACTATGTTCTTCCGCTCATTCAGGGGGAGCCAAAAATTCCTATGGAGAACTCTCTTCCCCGTTATGCAAGACTGAAAAAGGTCAAAGCTAAGCCTGCTGAAAAAATATGCGTATAAATAATAAAAGCTTCCTCGAAATTTTTTTCGAGGAAGCTTTTATTATTTATCAAACGAGGGATTCACTGCGTAAAAATTTTTACTGTCAAGCTTTTCAAGGGTATTTCTTAATCCTTCACCGAAGCGCTGATAATGCACCACTTCCCTCTCACGCAGGAACTTGATTACATCATTTACATCAGGATCATCTGAAAGCCTCAGAATGTTGTCGTAAGTTGAGCGCGCCTTTTGCTCAGCCGCCATATCTTCGTGGAGGTCGGTAATTACATCGCCCTTTACCTGCATTGTTGCCGCAGTCCACGGTGTACCCGAGGCAAACTGCGGATAAACGCCTGCTGTATGGTCAACGAAATATGCGTCAAAGCCTGCCTTTTTAATCTCTTCCGCTGTCATTTTTCTTGTGAGCTGATGCACTATTGTGCCAACCATTTCAAGATGTCCGAGCTCCTCTGTTCCAATATCGGTAAGCAGACCTTTAAGCTCGGGATACGGCATGCTGTATCTCTGCGACAGATAGCGCAGAGATGCGCCGAGCTCGCCGTCAGGACCGCCGTACTGGGAAATTATAAACTTAGCCAGAGCGGGATTGGGATTCTTGATTCTTACGGGATACTGAAGCTTTTTTTCATATACAAACACGGTCAGTCCTCCTTATTCCCACAGTAGTCCCACGGCCACGGATTCTTGAGCCACGTGAAGCTTTTTGCTTTTTCAAGGTCGCGGTGCATTATTGGGCCGTACAGCTTTGCATAGCGCTCATGAGCCTCATTTGCGAGCTTCAGCACGCTCTGAAGCATATCAAAGGCTTCCCTGTCGTTTGAGTGGGTATCAAGATACAGAACAAGCTCATGGGCCACAAAATCAAGCGCCATGAGTTCGCCCATAGGGGTTCCCGTGAGGTCGCCCTTGTTTACCATATTCATGAAGGGAAGGTCAAGACCCGGAAACAGCGTTCCCCGTGAAAGAGCTTCGCCCGCATCATAGGTGGGCTTTGCACTTTCCTGCATGGGAACATAGGCCATAGCCAGCGGTGCGCACTCAGGCAGTCTGCCGCTTTTAAAATCACATTTATTTTCCAATCGGAATATTCCTCCTTTGCAGTTCATTATATGTCATCATACCGCAAATGGTTAAAAAAGTGAGCACTCTTTGAGTGCTCACTTTATCATTTCTTCAAACTGTTCTTCGGTGATTATATTTATTCCCAGCTCCTGTGCTTTTTTCAGCTTGCTTCCCGCATTTTCACCTGCCAGAACGTAGGTCGTTTTCTTAGACACAGAGGAGCTTGCCTTGCCACCGAAGCTTTCGATTATGGCCGATGCCTCATCACGCTTATATTTGCTGAGCTCACCCGTGAGCACGAAGGTCATTCCTGCAAAGCGGGTATCGGTTACTGCTTCGGAACTTTCAAATGACACTCCGGCTTCACGCAGCAGATCAATCTGATGCTGAGATTGAGGCATTGAGAACCACTCTTTAATAAAGCCTGCTGTAATTCCTCCGATATCGGAAACTGACATAAGCTCATCAACAGACGCTTCAGCAATTGAATTAAGGCTTCCGAAATATGCCGCAAGTGTCTTTGCGGCCTTCTGACCTACCTGACGAATGCCGAAAGCGCACAAAAGCCTTGCAAGTCCTGCGGATTTGCTCTTTTCAATGGCTCCGATAAGGTTATCGGCGGATTTTTTACCCATGCGATCAAGCTTTGCTACATCTTCCGCCTTGATGTAATAGAGCTCGGCAGGGCTGTTCACAAGTCCCTTATTTATAAGCAGCTCACAGACTGAAATTCCGAGTCCCTCTATATCCATAGCCTCACGGGAGGCAAAATGGGCAAGATTGCGAAGCCTCTGCGCAGGACATTCCGGGCTTGTGCAGCGCAATGCAGCTCCGTCCTCGTCACGAACGGTGGGAGCGCCGCATTCGGGACAAAACTCCGGCATTACGAACGGAACGGTACCTTCCGGACGTTTTGTTTTATTTACGGAAAGCACCTCGGGAATTATTTCGCCTGCCTTCTGCACAAGCACGGTGTCACCAATGCGTATATCAAGCCTGTCTATATTGTCCTGATTATGAAGTGTTGCGTTTGTTACCCTGGTGCCTGCAAGACGTACAGGCTCAATTACAGCCTTCGGCGTAAGTACACCGGTGCGTCCTACCTGAACAAGAATGTCCACTACCCTGCTTTCTTTCTTTTCGGGAGGATATTTATATGCTACTGCCCAGCGAGGTGCCTTTGCTGTGCTTCCAAGCTCGCGGCGCTGATTAAGTGAGTTAATTTTAATTACTGCGCCGTCCATATCATAAGCAAGACCCTCACGGTTTTCGCCGAGCCACTCAATGCGCTCAACGCAATCATGAATGCTGCTGTAAAGCTTGTACGGAACAACGGGAAAACCCATGTGCCTCAGCGCGTCAAGGGCTTCAACGTGGGTGGAGTATTCTTCCCCGCTGCTCATCTGCATATTGAAGCAGATAATGTCAAGCTTTCTTGATGCCGCAACTCTTGAATCCTGTTGTCTGATGGAGCCTGCGGCTGCATTGCGGGGATTTGCAAGAAGCGGCTCACCGTTGATTTCGCGCTCGGCGTTCAGCTCATTGAAAACAGACTTTGACATATATACTTCGCCGCGGACAATCAGCCTTTCGGGGGCGTCAACAATGCGAAGGGGCAGACTGCGTATTGTTCGCAGATTTTCTGTTACGTCCTCGCCTACTGTGCCGTTGCCGCGCGTTGCACCGCGGACAAAAATGCCGTTTTCATATTCAAGGGACATGGAAAGCCCGTCTATTTTAGGCTCAACGCAGTATTCGTGCGCGGTGGGTATCATACTGTCCATACGTTCGCCGAACTGGAAAAGCTCATCATAGGAAAATACGTCCGTAAGGCTCTCCAGCGGCACCTCGTGATGCACCTCTGCAAAGGTATTGAGGGCGTAGCCGCCTACCTTCTGCGTCGGTGACTCAGGGGTAATAAGCTCAGGATGCTCCCCTTCCAGCTTTTTAAGTCGCTGCATGAGGATATCATAATCGTAGTCGGAGATGACCGGAGCGTCATCAACATAGTAAAGCTTGCTGTGATATTCAAGCTCTCTTCGCAGCGCGTCTATTTCTTTCTGTACGTCCATAATCAGTTCTCCACATTAAGATATGTTTCGGGAACATTGCCCACAACCACCGTGTCGGCAATAAGTACTTCGGTGACCGTAGTGGCGCTTTCGGTGCCCCAGGGCACCATTACATCAATATCAATCGATATTTCCAGCATAAGCTGATATTCACTCTGATTGATGCCCGCTGACTGAATAACGCTTTTGAAATCGGTTTTTGAGGAGGTAAGCATTACAACCTCAACGTTAATTTCAGGGCCTTTTCCGGTAAGCAGATTAATACCCAGAAGATTACCCATGGGTATTCCCACTTGAATCGAGCCGTCATCGGCGGTTTCAATTACTTTTTCAAGAATTGCGGTTGAGAGAGAGTTGATGTGCGACATATTGCTTGAAATTGCAGTAATATTTCCGCTTTCATCTTTTGAGAGGTTGACAAAGTATTCAAAGTCATATTCGCCTGCACTGATTATTTCGTCCACCGCGTCATTTACGGCAGAGTTTACAATATCAACCGCATCGGAAACGGCAATCTGGATTGAAAGCCTGCGAAAAAATATAAGCAGAGCAATAATAACGAGCAGGACGAGTATTACAGGGAAAACTCCGAAACGTTTTCGGGCGGATTTTGGCTGTCTGCGGTGATAATACATGAGACCACCCCATGTATTATATGCAGAAATCATTCGAGCATTTCACTTACAGCCATCATAATTCCGAGCTTGCCGGATTCGTAGGTAATTCCGCCCTGCATATAGGCAATGTAGGGTTCCTTCATAGGACCGTCGGCGGACAGCTCAATTGACGAGCCCTGCACGAACGCACCTGCCGCCATAATAACGGGTACATTGTAACCAGGCATCTGCCAGGGCTCAGGAGAAACATAGGAATCAACCGGAGCACCGCTCTGAATTCCGCGACAGAACTTTTTCATGTTGTCGGCATTTTCAAGAGTTATCATCTGAATAATGTCGTTTCTGATTTCATCAGGTGCCGGAGAGGTTTTAAAGCCGGCCTTCTGCATCATTGCGGCACAGAAAACAGCGGTTTTAAGGGCCTGAGCAACAACGTGCGGGGCAACAAAGAAGCCCTGAAACAGCAGACGGTTGTTTCCGAGTGTGCAGCCGCACTCACCGCCTATGCCGGGTGTTGTAAGACGCATGGCGGCCTTTTCAACAAGCTCTGCCCTGCCTGCAATATAACCGCCGGTAAGTGCAATTCCACCCCCGGGATTTTTGATAAGAGAACCGGCAATAAGGTCAACACCGTATTCCGTAGGCTCATGCTCACCCGTAAATTCGCCGTAGCAGTTATCGACCATTACGTTAATGTCGGGATTTACGGATTTTACTGCGGCACAGATTTCGCCGATTTCCTCCGCAGAAAGCGCACGGCGGTCATCATAGCCGCGTGAACGCTGAATCAGCACGGCGGCAACTGATTTATCTTCGGCTGCAGCTTTTATCCCCTCAATATCGGGGGCGCCGTTTTTCATGTCCACCTGAGCATAGTTTATGCCGTAGAACTTCAGCGAGCCGTGCATATTGCCTTCAATACCGATCGTATTTCGAAGAGTATCGTATGGCAGGCCGGTTACGGAAAGCAGAGTATCGCCGGGCTTCAGCATAGAAAAAAGTGCTGTGGAAAGCGCATGGGTTCCGTTTACAAAGTTTATGCGAACAAGCGCGGCCTCTGTCTTGAATACCTGAGCGTAAACCTTGTCAAGCACTTCCCTGCCCAGATCGTCATAACCGTAGCCCGTTGTTCCTGCAAAGCAGGCCTCGGAGACCTTGTTGTCCTGAAATGCCTCCATAACCTTGAGCGTGTTGATCTCGGCAATGCGGTCAATTCGCTCAAAGACTGGTTTAATTTCGTTTTCCGCATCTCTTGCCATATCAAATACGCAAGGCTTAATGTCTGATATTTTCATGTTACAGCTCCATCACAATCTGCTTGAAGAATTTTCCGCGCTCCATAAAGTTTTTGAACTTGTCAAATGCGGCGCATGCGGGAGAAAGAAGCACAATATCTCCTGCCTCAGCACATTCGGAAGCGGCAAGAACGGTTTCTTTAAAATCGTCCATGATAACCATGGGAAAATCCTCGGTATAGTATTTTGAAGCCTTTACCGCTGCTGAAATCTTGTCTGCGGTTGCGCCTGTGAGATACAGCTTTTTAACATTAAGACAGATATCATCGCCCAGAGAGTCAAAGGGAATATGCTTGTCATAGCCGCCGGCTATAAGAATGGGCTTTGATTTCAGAGCGTGCAGACCCGCGGCTGTACGGCTGGGACTTGTGCCGATGGAATCATTGATGTAGACAACACCGTTCAGCTCTCTGACGCGCTCTAAGCGGTGCTCAACGCCGTTAAAGCTCTTTGCAACCTTAGTACATACCGAATCATCAACAAGACCGTCGGTGGCTGCAAATGCCGCCATGTAGTTTTCAAGGTTATGTGTGCCGGGAAGCTTAATGTCCACAATCTCCATGACAACGGATTTCGCTCCGTTTCTTACGCGGTAGATGAATTTATTATCGGAATATACGCCGTTATCAAGCTCACACACTCTGCTGAAGTATGCCACCTCGGACTTTGCCAAACCTGCGTAATAGGCTGAATACTCATTCTCGTGGTTGAGAACAAGGCGCTCATTTTCGCTCTGCCGGAGAAAAATTGATGCTTTTGCATCATAATAGTCCTTGTAATCCCTGTGCTTATCAAGATGATTGGGCGAAATATTGGTGATAACAGCGACATCGGGCTTGCAGTTCATGCTGTGAAGCTGGAAGGAGCTGAGCTCAAGCACGGCAAAATCGTCCACCGACATACTGTCAACCTCGCACAGCAGAGGTCTGCCGATATTTCCGCCCAGATGGACGGTATATCCCTGCGCCTTCAGCAGTTCAGAAATAATAGTGGTGGTTGTAGTCTTGCCGTCACTGCCGGTTACGGAGATTATGCGGCAGGGGCAAAGCGCAAAGAAGAGCTCCATCTCACTTGTCACGATGCCGCCGTGTGCTCTGACGGCTTCAAGATGAGGATCAAAGGGCATAAGACCGGGAGTGCGGAAAACAATGTCAAAATCAAGCTTTTCAAGATAATCTTCACCGAGCTTGAACTTTGCGCCCATTTTCTCAAGGCGGCTGTAGTCCTCACCAAGCTGCTCTGCCGTACGTTTATCGCAGGCTGTTACATCACAGCCCTTTTCAAGAAGCTTTTCAATCAGCGGAGTGTTGCTGACACCTATGCCGATGATGCCGATTTTTTTATTTTTAATGCTTTCAATATAATCACAAAGAGTCATTATTAATCCTCCTTTAACTTATATATTATAAGTCTTTTATATGCCAAAAACAAGAAATTTCTATTGACTTAAATCGTTTATATAGGTAAAATACTCACTTGAGTGGGCCGAACGACCGCGGGCATAAGGCGAAAGCCTGTGCGTGAGGAAAGTCCGGGCTCCATAGGGCAAGGATAACGGGTAACGCCCGCCAGGGGTGACCCTCGGACAAGTGCAACAGAAATAAACCGCCGATTATTCGGTAAGGGTGGAAAAGTGAGGTAAGAGCTCACTCGCCGGCTGGAGACAGTCCGGTGCTGTAAACTCTATCCGGAGCAACACCGTGAGAGGACACATGACCTGCCCGGTCGTCCTCAGAGGTGGCTAGAGCCTGGCAGCAATGCCAGGAGTAGATAGATGGTCGTTTAAGACAGAACCCGGCTTATAGACCCACTCAATAATATAGAAAAACCGTTCAGAATGAACGGTTTTTTGTTATATTTACAGATTTTTCAGAATCTCAAGCAGGAAGCTCCATGTTCTTTCCGTAGATGCAGCATCAAGCTTTTCATTTATTGTATGAATGTCTTTAATATCGGGGCCGAAGGATATGCAGTCAAGCCCGGGTATCTTACCCGAAAACAGTCCGCATTCAAGGCCGGCATGGATTACTGAAATCTCGGGCTTGTGTCCGTAAACCGCTTCAAATGCCGCAATTGCACTGTTTCTCAGCTCAGAGTCCTTTTTAAACTCCCATGCGGGATAATCTCCGTGGCACGAAACTTTGCCTTTATTTGCAGTAATTATATTCTCAAGCTTTTCCTTTAATGCCTGCTTTTCGGCTCCGACAGAGCTTCTCAGACAAAAGCTCATTTCTGCCTTATAGTCCTTTATGCACAGAACTCCGAAATTCAGCGAGGTCTGAACTAAATCAGGAATATCGTCGCTCATCTTCTGTACTCCGTCAGGCACATCGGCAAGAGCTTTAATTATTCTTTTGCTTGATATCAGGTCGATTGCACCGGAGTTATTGAAGCCTTCATCGACAATTTTGATTGTCAGCTCAGGGTCTGTTTCGGAATATTCTTTCTTAACTTCAGCTTCAAATTCTTCAACGGTCTTTTTAACAGCATCAAAGTTGGAAACCGCAAGCTGACAAACTGTCTTATTTGCAATGGCGTTGTCCTTTTCGCCGCCCTTTGCTGAAATAATGCGGATATCACCCAGCCTGCTGAGCAGCCTTCCGAGCAGTACGTTTGAATTTGCTCTGCCCTTGTGTATTTCCGCACCGGAATGACCGCCTGTGAGACCGTATATTGCTATTCTGGCAGCATGGATATAATCCTTGCTTCTTTTGACATTGAAGCAGGCGTTGACTTTAATTCCGCCGGCACAGCCTGAGGTGATAATACCCTCGTCTTCGGAGTCAAGATTCAGCATTCGCTTTCCAGAAAGCTTTGTGGTGTCAATATATTCGGCACCGTCCATGCCCGTTTCCTCATTGATTGTAAACACAGCTTCAATAGGCGGGTGCGGAATATCGTCGGAATCAAGAACAGCCATTGCCATTGCAACGGCGATGCCGTCATCTGCTCCGAGACTGGTGCCCTCTGCCCAGACAAACTTACCGTCTGTCATAAGACGAAGACCGTCATTTTCAAGGTCAATGTCGCAATCGGGCGCCTTGACCGCAACCATATCCATATGTCCCTGAATAATAACGGGCTCTTTATTCTCAAAGCCCTTGCTTGCTTCTTTATAGATAATTACATTGCCGATCTCGTCCTGAACAAACTTAAGACCGCGTTCCCTGGCAAAATTACAGCAGAGATTACTGATCTGCCATATATTGTCGGAGCCGTGAGGCACAGAACACAGCAATTCAAAGAACTCAAAGACTTTTTCGGGCTTAAGATTATTAAGTACCATATTCAAATCCTCATTCCCATTTTGACCATACATCAGGCTGATATCCAACGGTTGCCTGCTTTCCGTTACGGACTATCGGGGTCCTTATAAGCCAGGGGCATTCAAACAGCTTTTCCATCTTTGCATCGTTAGACGCAAGGTATTGCAGAAGAGGATAATCTTCGTCTGCGGTATTAACCATGGCATCGAAGCCCACAGCGCATTTTACGGAGTTTAGCTCTCCCCTGCTCATGCCGAATTTTGAGATGTCAACAAACTGATATTTAATGCGGCGCTCTTTAAAATAGCGCTCGGCCTTCTTTGTGTCAAAGCATTTGCTTTTTCCGAAAATCTGTATGTTCACAGTACCCTCCCGATTATGTTGTAAAGATTGTTCCAGAATATATCTCTGACAAGACCTTCGGAGTAATTCATAGCCAAAAGTGCATTATAGAGCCTTCCCATATCCTGCACACCGTTTATTCCTTCAGGCATAATCTCAATTCCGTCGAAATCACAGCCGAGAAATACTGCGTTCTCGCCTCCGAGGGAAAGGAAATGTTCAATATGCGCAATGACGGCATTAATATCCCGGCTTAAGCCGAGGAAGTTCGGATAAAGATTAATACCTGCGCCTCCGCCGCACTTAATAAGTGCTGTGAACTGTTCATCACTAAGATTGCGCGGAACATTGCACAGCGCCTTTGAATTTGAATGACCGGCTATTATCGGCTTATCCGCTATTTCGAGAACGTCCCGGAAGCCCTGCTCTGAAATATGGGACATATCGAGCAGAATGCCCATTTGCTGACACTGACGTACAAATTCCCTGCCGTACTCTGTCAGACCCGAGCCGCTGTCTGCGGCAGCTCCGCTTATGGCATTGTCGTAGTTCCAGGTTGGGTGAATAATTCGCACGCCGTCCTTGTATGCCTTCTCAAGAGACGATATCTGCTCTGCACCCTCAACAGACAAAAACGCGGCAATTTTGCCATGGTTTACGGCAAAATCAAGGTCTTTCCTATTCAGGCAAAGCATAATTTTGTCCGAATTGTTCTCGATTTCACGGTGCAGACTGTCGATATAAAGCTGGGCTCCGCCGACGGCATTTTCCTTAAACTCAGTGCAAACTGCAAAAACCTGCGCACAGGGCGAAAATCGGGAAAGACGTTTAATATCAAGCTGGCCGCTGTTTTGAAGCAAGCCTTGAGAAGAAAGGCCTGCTTCAACTATTGTATCGCAGTGGCAGTCAAAATACGGAATACTCATACTTCAGAAATAAGCGGCAGAATCATAGGACTGCGCTTGGTGGTTTTGTAAAGATAAGCCGAAACATTACTCTTTATGCGTCCCTTGATTGCAGACCAGTCACGCACTCCGATTTCATCGCAGGCTTCAAGCGTCTCTTTTGTAACACGCTTGAGCTCCTCCAGCATACCCTCGGCCTCTTTGACGTAAATAAAGCCGCGTGTGAGTATTTCGGGCTCGGACAGCAGCGCGTTATCCCAGGAGGAAAGGGTTACAACAATCACAACCATGCCGTCCTCTGCAAGACGGTGACGATCCCGCATTACAACGCTTCCCACATCGCCTACACCCATGCCGTCAACCATGACTGCGCCGGACTGAACTGCCCCGTTAAGCTTAATGCTTTTTTTGGAAACCTCAATTACCTTGCCGTTTTCTCCGATGATGATGTTTTTGGGATCAACACCCATGATTTTACCGAGCTCGGCGTGCTTTACAAGCATACGGTACTCACCGTGAACAGGAATGAAGTATTTGGGCTTAACAAGTGCAAGCATCATTTTCTGCTCTTCCTGAGATGCGTGGCCGGATACGTGCAGATCGGTATTTCGGTCATATATGACCTCTGCTCCCTTATGGAAGAGCTCATCAATTACCTTGCTTATCATGGTTTCATTGCCGGGAATTGCTGAGGCGGAAATAATAACCCGGTCCCCTGCCTTGATTTTAATCTGACGGTGCTCGGAAAATGCCATTCTGTAAAGCGCGGACATGGATTCGCCCTGACTGCCGGTGGAAATAATGACAACCTGGCTTTCCGGCAGCTTATTGATATGATTAATGTCCACCATAACATTTTCGGGAATGTCAAGATAGCCGAGAACAGTTGCAACGCGGAGAATATTCTCCATGCTACGCCCGGTGATCCCGACCTTGCGGTTATATTTTGCCGCAACATTAATAATCTGCTGCAAACGGTGAACGTTTGATGCAAAGGTTGTAATTATAATGCGTTTGTCGCAATTCTTGAAAAGCTTGTCGAAGGTCTCTCCGACCTTGCGTTCCGAAGCGGAATGTCCGGACTTTTCCACGTTTGTTGAGTCGCTGAGGAGCGCAAGAACACCCTCATTGCCGAGCTGACCGAGGCGAACAAGGTCTGTCATGCTGCCCTGAATGGGTGTAACGTCTATTTTAAAGTCACCGGTGTGGATTATGGTGCCGAGGGGCGTTTTGATTGCAAGCGCTACGGAGTCGGCAATGCTGTGGTTGACGTTTATAAATTCAACACTGAAGCAGCCGAGGCGGAATACGTCGCCTGCATTTTTTGTGAAAATCTGGGTGTTATAAAGAAGGTCGTGCTCCTCAAGCTTCAGCTCGACAAGCGCCGCTGTAAGCGGAGTTGCATAGAGAGGAACATCAAGCTCACGCAGGACATAGGGAATTGCACCGATGTGGTCCTCGTGACCGTGAGTGATAATTATGCCTTTTACACGTTCTGCATTTGCCTTAAGGTATGAAATATCGGGTATTACGATGTCAATACCGTACATCTGCTCGTCTGGAAATCCCAGTCCGCAATCAACAACAATAATATCTGTTCCGCACTCAAAAGCGGTCATATTCTTGCCGATTTCGCCAAGACCTCCGAGAGGAATAATTTTAATTTTAGGTGTCATTTTATCTCCTTTTATTCTGTTTCCGAAAATGCAAAGTAAAGGGAGCCTCACAGTAGCCTGCCCTGAAACGCAGCTGCAGTGAGGAATCTCCCCCGTGTTCATTTCGGTATGTAGGTTGATACTATAAGGATTATATCCTGATAATTACATTTCAATTCGGCCTTCAATGGCACGAAGCAGAGTTGCATCGTCTGCAAACTCAAGGTTGGATCCCACAGGGATACCGTAGGCAAGACGTGTGACCTTAACGTCAAAGGGCTTGAGAAGCCTTGAAATGTACATGGCTGTGGCATCACCCTCGGTGTCCGGGTTTGTAGCCATGATGATTTCACTAATCTCGCTGTCATCGGCAGCGACTCTGAGAAGCAGCTCCTTGATTCTTATATCATCGGGACCCACGTGACCGATGGGCGAAAGTACACCGTGCAGAACATGATACACTCCGTTGTATTCATGGCTGCGCTCAATGGAAAGCACATCGCGGGGCTCAGAAACAACGCAGACGGTTGAACGGTCGCGTCTGTCACTTACGCAGACTGAACAGACCTCACCGTCGGTCAGGTTCTGGCAGATTTTGCAGCAGCAAACGGTTTTCTTGGCATTGATAATCGCTTCGGCGAAGCTTTCCGCATCACAGTCGGGCAGAGAAAGAACATGGAAGGCAAGGCGCTGCGCACTCTTTCTTCCGATTCCGGGCAGGGAAGCAAATTTATCTATGAGGTTTTCAAGTGATGCAGGAAAGAATGACATAGTTTATCTCCGTTATGCGTTTCTGATGGCATTAATCTGTGCGGCACGGTCAGCTTTAGCGAATACGGCGCTGCCTGCAACAAGGACATTTGCACCCGCTTCCTTAACAAGCCTTGCGGTAACGGGGTCAACGCCGCCGTCCACCTCAAGCTCACAGTCGAGACCTCTGCGGTCGATTTCGTCGCGGAATTCCTTAATCTTGGGGATTTGGTCATACATGAAGCTCTGACCTCCGAAGCCGGGCTCAACGGTCATCACAAGCACCATATCAAGCTTATCTATAAAGGGATAAATTGCGGACGCAGGAGTTCCGGGCTTAACGGAAAGACCAACCTTTTTTCCGTTTGCCTTGACAATTTCAATTGCCTTGTCAATATTTTCGGGGCTGTCGGACTCAACATGGAACATGACAAGGTCTGCACCTGACTTGCAGAAAACCTCCGCATAACGCAGGGGACGGTCAATCATAAGATGCACATCGAGGAACATATCCGTTGCCTTGCGAATTGACTTGAGAACCGGTACACCGATTGAAATATTGGGAACAAACTCACCGTCCATGACATCAAAATGTACATAGTCCGCGCCGCCTGCCTTAATATCCTCAATTTCAGCACCGAGCTTTGCAAAATCAGCGGATAGTATTGATGGTGCAATCTTAATCATAGTGTTAACCTCTGTAAAGTGTACGGCATAAAATGATTCAGCGGTCAGGTGCGCACCGCCGCTTTGATATAAGGGGGTACTTCAAAAGAGGTATCCCCTGCTGCACATAATCTTGCGTTTACATTATACATCACAATATATTGAATGGCAAGCAAATTGCGTACGCAAATGCTTGATTTTTCCACATATTTCTTGACTGTAATCTTTTTGCATGATAAATTGAAAACAGTATTAAGAAAGGACTCACATTATGAAATTCTGTAGCAGATGCAATATTAAGTACGGTGACGAAGCCAAGTTCTGTGAAAGATGCGGAGGACCATTAGAGGCTTCGACAGCACCGACAGAGAAAAATAAACCCGCAAAAAAGAAAACTCTGATTATTATCTCAATTGCTCTGGTGATAGCTGTCCTTGCCGTTCTTTTTGTTTTTACAAACATTTTTGGTAACCATACTTTTCAAGTTACAAAAATGACAGCTTATCGGGGTAGCGACTTAAATTTTGTTCAGGACCGCATGTTTGACGATAACGGTAATATGCTGAGAAGAACGATTACATATTACGATGAGGACGGTAATGAGGACTACCAGCGTGTGCGGGAATGTTCCTTTGCCTCTGGCCACGAAATGATTGCCGCAAAAGAATATTATAAAATATGCGAAGACGACTTTTCTGAAAAATATGAAGTTACCGAGTATAGAGTTGTAACGGAAAATATTGACGGTGAGTGGTATTATAACTACTATTATCAGGGTACCGACGGTCTTTACAAAACAGAAGTTTACGACAAAAACCTTAATTACGTCAGAACTCTTGCCGAAGATGGAAGTATTCAAAGCGTGGAGGAAGCAGACTACGATGCAAAAGGAAGAATTGTTGCTCTCAGAGACATCGGCTATGAAGAAAACGGAAATACTGATTGGTATGAGTATTACGAAATCCAGTATACCGATGATAACGCTGTGATGCGATGCGTTGACGCAACCGATTACTATGATGGAGGGTACGACGATTTGATATTCTATCTCGAATACGAAACCTCTATGTTCTGGTAATCAAAAAGCTACGGAGTAACCGTAGCTTTTTGATTGCCTTATTGACTGTATATTACAAAATATGCTAATATTATTTCAGCAATACTCGGCAATACATTGAAAGGAGAAATTATATGAAGTTTTGCACAAAGTGCGGAGCGCCCTGTGAGGATGGGGCAAAGTTTTGCGGTATGTGCGGAAATCCTCTTCAGCAGCCCGTTCAGGAAAAGCCCGAAGTTCAGCAGCCCGTATATGAACCTGCGGTATTTGATGAATCCATGGTGGAGCAGCCAGTTCTCGAAAAAAGCGTCAAACCCAAAAGGGAAAAGAAAAAACGTAAGCACAAGGGTCTGCTGATATTCCTGCTGATATTCGTTGCTCTTATCGGAATTGCAGCCGCCCTTTTCTTCTTTACCGACATATTCGGTAATCAGAAGATCCTTCTTACTCAGCGCGTTACATACGATGAGAATGAGTATTATGCTACGACAGATTACTTCTATGATGGTTCTGACCTTATCCGTACAGAGCGTTCCTATGCAGATGAAGATTATACATCAATATGGACATATGTATATGATGATAATCATAAAATGGTTTCCGCAACTCAGGAGTTTTCAGATGAAGACGAAAAAACACATTATGATGTTAACACCTATGTTGAGGACGGCCTGACATATAACCAGTATTTTGACGAAGACGGCTATAATTGCTGGACATACGTTTATGACAGTCACGGTATGCAGATTGGCTCTCTTGATGAAGACGGAAATTATGAATGGAAAGAAGTATATGAGTATAACATTTTCGGAAAAATCACCTCAATGGTAGAGTATACATATGATGAAGACGGAGATGAAAGCTGGTACAAATTCGATATTCAGTATGACGGAGACACCTATAAGGTAAGAGTAGTTGACGGAACAGACTGGGACGAAATTAGTGACAGCTATGACGGCTTCTGGCACGTGTACTCTTGGAAAAACTCTTATTTCTGGTAATTTTAAAATCGGTGAAAGCAAATGCTTTCACCGATTTTCTGTTATTCTGTTACATGCTCGGGAAGCTTACAGACATCGATCCATGCAATTGCATTGGAGTATTTGTACAGCTCCTCAAGGTTTAGCTCGATTGCGCTGTTGCCGCTGCCTACTGCGGGAAAAACGGTTTCAAAGCGCCTGAGGCTTTCATCGAGATAAACTTCAATGCCCTCATTAATTCCGAAGGGGCAAACTCCTCCTACGGGGTGGCCCACAAGCTCAAGGACCTCTTCGGGAGTGGGCATTTTAGCCTTCATGTGAAAATAATCCTTGAATTTGCGGTTATCTATTCTTGCATCACCGGCGGCAAGAATGAGAATGCAGGAATCGTCCTTCTTGAAGGACAGGGTTTTTGCAATTCTTGCCCCCTCAACGCCTACTGCAAGTGCCGCAAGCTCAACTGTTGCACTTGAAACTTCAAATTCGAGAACGCGGTCTTCCATTCCGAACTGACGGAAGTACGCTCTTCCCTTTTCTATGGACATTTATTACACGACCTTTACTTGAGAATAATTTTGTTGAAGCTCTTCTTACCGCGCTTGAGAACAACGCCTGCCTTAAGCTCTTCTGCGGTGAAGGACTTGGAAATATCGCTGACCTTTTCATCGTTTGCGGAAACGCCGCCCTGCTGAATATTGCGGCGTGCCTCGCTCTTGGATGCGCAGAGCTCGGTCTTTACAAGGGCGGTCATGAGGTCCATTGCGCCGTCAACAAGGTCGGCCTCGCTGATTTCGGTGGTGGGCATATTATCATTGCTGCCGTTACCTCCGAAGAGTGCTTTTGCGGATGCCTCGGCCTTCTTTGCCTCTTCCTCGCCGTGTACAAGAGCGGTAAGCTCATAAGCAAGAATTTCCTTTGCTCTGTTAAGCTGGCTGCCCTCCCATTTGTCCATTGCGTCAATCTGCTCGAGAGGCAGGAAAGTAAGCATACGAATGCACTTGAGAACGTCGGCATCGCCCACATTGCGCCAGTACTGATAAAATTCAAAGGGGCTGGTCTTGTTGGGGTCAAGCCAAACTGCGCCGGAGGCGGTCTTGCCCATCTTTTTGCCCTCGGAGTTGAGAAGCAGAGTGATGGTCATTGCGTGAGCGTCCTTGCCGAGCTTACGGCGGATAAGCTCAGTGCCGCCGAGCATATTGCTCCACTGGTCGTTGCCGCCGAACTGCATATTGCAGCCGTGCTTCTGATACAGATAATAGAAGTCATAGCTCTGCATGGGCATATAGTTGAACTCAAGGAAGCTGAGACCCTTTTCCATGCGCTGCTTGAAGCATTCGGCACGGAGCATATTGTTTACGCTGAAGCAGGCACCGATATCACGGATAAATTCAATGTAGTTGAGGTCGAGAAGCCAGTCGGCGTTATTCACCATCATTGCCTTGTCTTCGCCGAACTCGATGAAGCGGGACATCTGCTTTTTGAAGCACTCACAGTTGTGGTCAATTGTTTCCTTGGTCATCATGGAGCGCATATCGGTTCTGCCTGAGGGATCGCCGATCATTGCGGTGCCGCCTCCGATGAGGGCGATGGGCTTGTTTCCTGCCATCTGCAAACGCTTCATAAGGCAAAGCGCCATGAAATGACCTACGTGCAGAGAATCTGCGGTGGGGTCAAAGCCGATGTAAAATACAGCTTTGCCGTTGTTGACCATTTCTCTGATTTCTTCCTCGTTCGTCACCTGGGCAATAAGTCCGCGGGCAACCAGTTCTTCATAAATACCCATATTTTTTCTCCTGTATCTTTATTTGTTATTCTCTATTATTTCGGCAGCAAGCTGCGCCATTTCTGCAATATACTTGGGACAGCTTGATTTATCGCCCTTTAATTCGGCGCAATGAGTGCAGCCGAATTTTTCTTTTCCCCCTGCAACACATTCCTTAGCAAGAGCGGCGATTTTATCCTTTGCTCCACTATCCTCGGCATCATAAAACGGATTTGCCATGCCTATTGCCATAACAGCGCCGCAGATGGCTCCGCATATTTCACCGCTTCTGAGACCTCCGCCAAAGCCGGCAGATACCGACAGCGCGGTTTTTTCGTCCAGTCCGGTATAATCACCGCAGGCGGCAAGCACAGCTTGCGCGCAGTTATAGCCCTTATCGTGATACTCTATTGCTTTATCTTTAATATTCATAGCTTTACTCCGTATAACGTGATGCCTGCTTGTACTTTTCTGCTGCTGCGATCTGCTCCTCGGCGCTTGCAATTGTCAGCTCTGTGATATTGTCACCGCCGTGCAGACGGGCAAGCTCTTCGCGTCTTCCCTGCCTGTCAAGCTCGGTTACCTCCGTGTAGGTCTTTCCGTTGCGCTCAGTTTTCTTAATCAGATTATGATTGTCAGCAATGGACGCGATCTGAGGCAGATGAGTGATGCAGAGAACCTGCTTGCCGTGTGAAAGATCGGAAAGCTTTTCTCCAACGCGCTGGGCGGCAATACCCGAAACACCTGTGTCAATTTCATCGAAAACCATCGTTTCAACAGTGTCGTTACCCGAAAATACGGTTTTCATGGCAAGCATAATGCGGCTTAGCTCACCGCCTGAGGCAATTTTTGAAATTCTGCCAAGCTCCATTCCCGCGTTTGCAGAAATAAGAAATCTGATATCGTCTGCTCCGTTTGCATCAAAGCCTACGCTGTTTTCGAGCTTTTCTACGGAAACCCTGAACCTTGCAGACGGCATACTCAAATCCTTCAGCTCATCTGTAATCCGTTTTTCAAGCTTTTTTGATGCGTCTATACGGGATTTTGTCAGCTTTTCTGCGGAAATGCGGCACTTTTCGGTAAGCTTTTCAAGCTGCTTGCTGAGCTTAATAAGCATATCGTCGGAATATTCAAGCTCCATAAGCCTTTTTCGGCAGTCCTCAAGATGCTCAAGCATCTGCGCCTCGTCCATGTTGTACTTACGGCGAAGCTTGCGAAGTAAGGAAAGACGCGTTTCTATGTTGTCGTATTCTTCAGGTGAAAACTCAAGGCTTTCTCTGAAATCTCGGATACGCTCCGATGCGTCATAAAGCATTGATGACGCATTTTCTATTATATTTACGGTTTCGCGCAAGTCTTCGGTAATAAATGCCGCCTTGCTCATCATAGCGGCAGCCTCATCGGCAAGCGCTACGGCACAGTCATCGGAGCTGTAGAGCGCAGAATAGGCAGAATCCAGAGCTTCGGTAAGCTTTTCGGCATTTCTAAGCAGATCGCGCTTTGCAGTAAGCTCGTCCTCTTCCCCTGCCTTCAGATTTGCGTTTTCAAGCTCATTTACCTGATACTGCAGCGAATCCGCCATGCGAGCCTTTTCGATTTCGTCCATTGAAAGACGTTCAATTTCACGAAGGCAGGCTTTATATTCAGAATAATCCTTTTTATACGAGTAAAGAATTTCCGAATTGCCGCTGAAGCTGTCGAGATATTCTCTGTGGCGGCTTTCGTCCATAAGCTGACGTCCGTCATTCTGACCGTGAATATCAAGCAGCAGAGCGCCGAGGTCACGCAGCTGAGCTACTGAAACGGGAACACCGCATACGCGGCAGCTGCTTTTTCCGTCAAGGCTGATTTTGCGCTGAATAATGATTTCATCTTCGGGCTCGATATCATTTTCCCGAAGCCAGTCATCTGCGAGGGCGCATTCAAACACCGCCGTAACGGTTCCTTTGTCAGCGCCGCTTCTCACAAGCTCACGGCTTGTGCGCGCTCCGAGTACAGCTCCGAGGGAGTCAACAATGATTGACTTGCCTGCACCTGTTTCACCCGTAAGAACCGTCATGCCGGTTCTGAAAAAAATATCCGCTTTTTCTATAACTGCAATATTTTCAATATGCAATTCAGTAAGCATATCTTTGTCCTCTTAATATATCAGAACATTTCATCAATTTCACGGCAGAATATCTCTGCGCTTTCATTGCTCTTCATTGCAAGAAACGCAGTATCATCGCCGGCTATGGTTCCGACAAGATTTTCTATGTGCATTGAGTCAAGGGCGGAACACGCGGCAGAGGCAAGACCGGGCAGAGTCTTGATTACGATAATATTCTGCGCAGTACTGAATGAGGTGACGCTTTCACGGAATATCTTCCTGATGCGCACTTCAAAGTCGGAATTCTTTGACTTGCCGTTTACAACATAATGATATTTACCCGATTCCCCAAGCTCCTTGACAAGCTGCAAATCCTTGATGTCTCTTGACAAGGTTGCCTGAGTGCTTCTGATGCCATGCTCCGCAAGTGCTTCAATAAGCTGGCTCTGCGTTTCTATATCACGCTCGGCGATAATCTGCAGGATTACATTCTGACGTGAAGTTTTCATATTACAAACCTCTCAAGTGTTTTTATACAAAAGTTTATCAAAGGTTGAATCGTAGAAGCACTTTGTTTCCATGTTAATAAGATTCATGGACTTTTGCGACTGTTTTACAATGATAACGTCCTCATTGTGAATTTCAATTCCGTCTGCTCCGTCTACCGAAACAAAAGCTCTTCTGTCATGGATCTTTTCCGCTTTTACGGTAATTGTCCTTTCGGGGCTAAGAACAAAGTTCTTGGACCCTATTACGTGAGCGCATATTGGAGAAATGATAAAGTTCTTGGCTTCGGGTTCAACAATCGGTCCGCCCGCAGACATTGAATAGCCTGTGGAACCGGTCGGCGTTGAAACAATTATTCCGTCACCGGAAAAGCTCATTACACGGTCATTATCGCCCCATGCGGTAAGCTTGATACAGTCGCCCATGCCATGAATTACAACATCGTTGAGACCGCAGTCGGAATAGATTACCCTGCCGCTGCGAACAAGCTCAACATCGATCATCATTCTGTAGCTGCTTTTGTAATTGCCCTTTACAGCTTCTCGTATAAGCTCAAGCTCCTCGGGCTCAAGCGCCGCCATGAAGCCTTTTGTGCCGAGATTAATTCCAAGCAGCGGCTTGTTGTCATGCTCGATCATTCGTGATGTATGAAGGATTGTTCCGTCACCGCCGATGATAATAAGCAGCTTGGCTTTTCTTACAGTATCCCAGCCGACAGTATTAATATCCTCAGGAACTGCATCTGGGTCATTTTCACCGAATACCGGGCAGACAACCGTTTCAAAGCCTTCTTCAGAAAGAATGGCAATAGCTTTTTTTGTCAGCTCAAGATTTATGTCACGAAACGGATTCGGACATAAGGCAATTAATTCTGACATAGCTTTTCCTCACAAATTCCGATGGGACGCCTCAACAACGGCTTCCGCATCAATTATCGGAGCTTCAAAGCTCCCCTTCTTCATATAGCACAAATATTCTCTGTTGCCCTCCGGACCTTTTATTGGGGAAAAATCAAGACCCATGACTGTCAGGTCTATGGTGGGCGCAAAGTTTAATATGCTTTCTATTACTGCAAGGTGTACTGTCTTATCACGCACAACGCCCTTTTTTCCGACTTCATCTTTGCCTGCTTCAAATTGCGGCTTTATCAGGCATACAAGCGGTGCGCCCACCTTCAGCACAGACGCAACCGCAGGAAGCACAAGCTTAATTGAAATAAAGGACAAGTCCATTACCGCAATGTCAAGCAGCTCGGGAATCTGCTCACCGGAAATATAACGGATATTTGTGCGCTCCATGTTTACGACGCGCTCATCATTTCTGAGGCTCCACGCAAGCTGACCGTAACCTACATCAACGGAATAAACCTTCTCGGCTCCGTTTTGAAGCAGAACATCGGTAAAGCCGCCGGTTGATGCACCGCAGTCAATGCAGTGCATTCCCTTTACGTCAATCGGGAATACCTTCAGAGCCTTTTCAAGCTTCAGTCCTCCGCGGCTTACATAGGGCAATGCAGCACCTCTTACCTCGATATTCGCATCGGGCGACACCTGCATTCCGGGTTTATCTGCCCGCTGACCGTCGATGAATACAAGCCCGCTCATTATTGTTGTTTTGGCTCGCTCACGGCTTTCGGTCAGTCCGAGGTCAAAAATATGCTGATCCAATCTGACTTTTTTCATCATTCACCTCTAACAAGGCTTATTGCTTTATCAAAAAGACTGTCAATATCAAGTCCGCAGTCCTTGCGAAGCTCATCGACAGTGCCGTGGGCAACAATTCCGCCACCAAGATTGCATATTTCGGCAGACTTTACGCAGATTCCGTTCTCTGCGGCCTTTGCAAGAAGCTGCCTGCCTATACAGCCAGAATCGCAGATATCTTCGGCAACAAACAGTTTTCCGGTTTTGGATATAGACTCAATCGCTTCGTCAGCGCTCAAGGGTGCAAGACGGTTAAGCTTTATGATTTCGGCGCTTACGCCCTTTTCATTAAGCCTGTCCGCAAGCTCAAGTGCCGTATTTATCATTGTTCCGTATGCGGCAATTGTAATGTCAGAGCCAGCTCTGATAACGGCGCTGTTCTCTTTACACAAGCCGCTATACTTTCCTTCGCTACCTCTGGGATAGCGTATGGCAACGGGACCCTCCATGTCATTTACAGCCATATTCAGCATATACTCAAGCTCGGCAAAGCTTGAGGGTGCCAGAATCTGCATACCGGGAACAGAGCTCAGATAGCTTATATCGAAAACACCGTGGTGGGTTTCGCCGTCGTTGCCCACAAGCCCCGCTCTGTCAACACCTAAAACCACATGAAGCTTCTGAAGTGATATATCATGAATCAGCATATCATAGGAGCGCTGCAGGAAGCTTGAATAAACTGCAAAAACGGGTGTAAGCCCCTGCTTCGCCATACCCGCCGCCATTGCGGCAGCGTTCTGCTCGGCAATGCCAACATCAAAGAATCTGTCCGGGTACTGCTCTGAAAAACCGACAAGTCCCGTTCCCGAGCTCATTGCGGCAGTAATTGCCACAACTTTTTTGTTATCCCTTGCAATTTCACACAGCGAGGCTCCGAAGCATGATGAAAAGCTTGGCTTTTCCTGAGGAAGCTCACCGGTTTCGGCATTAAATTTTCCTACGCCGTGATAGTTCTCCGGGTGCTCCTCGGCATACTTGCAGCCCTTGCCCTTCTGCGTAATAACATGAACAAGCACGGGCGTTTCCATTTCCTTTGCCCAGCGAATTACGGTTTCAAGCTGCTCTACGTCATGTCCGTCAACCGGACCGAGATAATATATACCCATGGCATCGAAAATATTGGGCTGGAGTATTCTTTTCTTCAGCGCTTCTTTAATTTTATGGTTTGCATTATATACAGGTGTAACCTTACCTACAGTATTTCTATACCAACGCTTGAAGTTGATGTAGCCCGGCTTGATGCGTTCACGCGAAAGCAGCTTTGCAATTCCGCCCACATTGCCGTTTATGGACATTCCGTTATCGTTAAGGATAATAACAATAGGCTCATTGCTGCCACCCACATTGGTGAGTCCCTCATAGGCAAGACCGCCGGTCAGCGCGCCGTCGCCAATTACAGCCGCAACGCTGTAGCTTTTGTTCTCAAGAGTTCTTGCTCTTGCCATTCCCAATGCAACAGAAACGGAATTAGAAGCATGACCGGCAATAAAAGCATCATCCTCCGACTCATAGGGCTTAGGGAAGCCCGATAGTCCGCCGTGACAGCGGAGTGTTGAAAATTCATCGCGTCTTCCCGTAATGATTTTATGGGAATAGCTCTGATGTCCGACATCAAATATCACACGGTCAACAGCTGTGTCATACACGCGGTGGAGCGCAACGGTAAGCTCAACAGACCCGAGATTGGAAGCAAGGTGTCCGCCGGTTTTTGAAACATTTTCTATTATATATTTTCTCAATTCCTCGCAAAGAGGCACAAGCTCGTCACGGCGCAATAATTTAACGTCGTTGGAGGAATTGACCTTATTCAGAATATTCAAAACCAAACCTCAAAAATTAATGCTTTATTCGCATAAAATGCTATTTTACAGTATAACAAACCGTGCCGGATATTACAATAGATATCAGGCACGGTTTTATACTTTATTCAATTTTAATTTAGTCTTGTAACAAGATTATCGGCAAGCTTACAGAGAAAATCGGTGTCTGTAAAGCACTGACACAGACTGTATTTTGCAAGGTTCGTGAGCTTTTCCACCATATCAAGACATTTGTCAAAGCCCAGAAGAGCCATATAAGTGTTCTTGCATTCTTTCTCGTCTGAACCGATAGGCTTTCCCAGAACTTCCTTGTTGCTTATAACATCAAGCATATCATCGCGTATCTGGAAAGCTGCTCCTATTGAAGCACCGAACATTGCCGCCGCTTCCATCTGCTCTTCCGTTCCGCCTGCGGCGGCAACACCCATGCGGCAGGCCGCAGTAAGCAGCGCACCGGTCTTCCGGACGTTGATTTCGTTGAGCTCGTCCTCTGTGAGCAATTTATTCTCACCCAGCATATCAAGGTACTGACCTCCGCACATACCGTCTGCGCCGACTGCATCTGCAAGAATTTCAGCACATTTTGCTTTTGCTTCCGCAGGGAGCTCGCTGCGGAGTATTGCTCCGAACGCCTCTGCCTGAAGCGCGTCACCCGCAAGCACGGCGGTACATTCGCCGTAAACCACATGATTTGTGGGTTTACCTCTGCGCAGGTCATCGTTATCCATGCAGGGCAGGTCGTCGTGAATGAGGCTGTAGGTATGGAGCATTTCGATTGCGCAGGCAACGGGCATCGCTTTTTCGGTATCTCCGCCGCAGATCCTGCAAAATTCAAGCACAAAAATAGGTCTGATGCGCTTGCCGCCTGCCATGAGACTGTATTTCATAGACTCAAACAATCCCTTTTGAGGCAGGTCATCGGCGTTGAAATACTCCGAAAGCCTGCTGTCTATCAAAGCCTTGTATTCATTTGCGTTCATATTATTCCGTCTCCTCGAAGAGAAGCTCAACAGGAGCGCCGTCGGGTCCTTTCTTAAGCTTTATGACCTTCTGCTCTGCCTCTGAAAGCATACTGTCGCATGACGCAATCAGAGCGGTTCCTTCTTCAAACATCTTGAGGGATTCGCTCAGGGGCGCATCTCCCTTTTCAAGCATACGCACTATTTCATCAAGTCTTTTAAGGGACTCTTCAAAGCTCAGTTTACTTTCACTCATTAACAAGTGCCTCTCTTTCTTCTACCCGGCATTTTATAATACCGTCGGAAACCATCAGTCTTATATTATCATTAACACCCACATCGGAAATGCTTCTGACAAGCTCGCCGTTTTTGTCCGCGGCAATTGAGTAGCCGCGTCCGATAACCTTAAGCGGACTCATTGCGTCAAGTGATGCGGAAAGCCGGACAAACTTGTTTCTGTTTGCGGCATTATATCTGTCTGCGGCAGCAATCAGCTTGTCACGGACGTAGTCAAGCTCGGTGCGTTTCGCCTCAACATAAGCCATGGGACTTTGCAGCACTTTTCTGTTACGTATATCCTCAAGTCTGGACGAGGAATTATTCAGCGCCTTACGTATAGCCTGGAGCTTGCGTATGTCAAGATTTTCAATGGTAGAGCGGATATCATTAATATCCGGAACGGCGATCTCCGCTGCGTTTGACGGCGTTGATGCGCGTCTGTCGGCAACATAATCGGATATTGTGACATCAGGCTCGTGGCCAACAGCGGAAATAACGGGAAGCTCGGATTCATAAATTGCTCGGGCAACACGTTCATCATTGAAGGCCCACAAATCTTCGATTGAACCGCCGCCGCGTCCCGTAATGATCAGGTCAGCAACTTTATATCGGTTTGCGTATCGGATTGCCCCAACAATTTCAGGCGGTGCCTCCACACCCTGCACTCTGACGGGAAGCAGCACCACCTGCGTCATTGGCCAGCGGTGACCTAGAATGCGAATCATATCATGTACCGCAGCGCCTGCTGATGACGTAATAATTGCGATTTTTCGTGGGAACTCGGGAAGCGGCTTCTTGTGCGCTGCATCGAACAGACCTTCAGCGGCAAGCTTTGCCTTTAGCTGCTCATAGGCAATCTGCAAATCGCCGGTACCCTCAGGTGTCAGGTCGGTACAATAAAGCTGATACGCACCGTCCCGCTGGAATACCGAAATACGTCCAAAAGCAGTAACACCCATGCCGCTTTCGGGGCGAAAGCGCAGCTTTGATGCACTGCTTTTAAACATAACGCAACGCAGACTGCTTTCCGAATCCTTAAGCGTAAAGTAATGATGCCCCGAGGGATAAACCTTATAATTTGAAAGCTCTCCCCTGACGCAAACATTCGTGAGCATGGGCTCGCTGTCAATCAGCGTTTTTATTAAATTGTTAAGCTCCGATACGGTCAGAGTTTTATCGTTCATTACTCTTTCTCCGGCTGTTCGCTGTTTTCGGCAAACTCGCCTCTCATAAATCCGCCCAGAACACCGTTTACAAAGGAAACCGTTTCCGCTTCATCGTAGCCTTTGGCAAGCTCCACGGCCTCATTTATTGCGGCAGCATTCGGGATATCGTCCATATACAGAATCTCACAAATTGCGCATCTGAGCACCGACAGCGCAGTTTTTGAAATTCTGGAGATCTTCCAGCCCATTGAGTATTTTTCGATATACTTGTCAAGCTGAATGCGGTATTCTTCCATAAGACCTGCCAGACGGATTATATACTCCTTCTGAACGTCATCGGGATACTCGGCAAAAAGCTCGTCCTCAGATGCCAGAGTTGCATAATATTCCTCGTCAAAGAATTCCTCAATTATTTCGCAGACGGGACGTTCACTTGCCGATGCAAAAAAGCCCAGCTGTACTGCTATTTCTCTTGCAGTTGTTCTCTTCATATCTTATCTCTCCGATGAATTACTTGTCAAACTCCACGCCGGAAACGTGGACATTGACCTCAGCCTTGTCAATGCCGGTGATAGCCTGAACAGCTTCTGAGACTGAATTCTGAACCTCACGGGCTACATTAACAATATTGCAGCCATAACGGACAAGAATGATTGCATCAACTTTAATTGTATCGTCAACAATCTGAACCTTAACGCCCTTGGATACGGTCTTGAAGCCAATAAGCTCTGCAAGCTCCGCTCCTGCGGTGGTGGAAATACCGGCAACACCCTCGATCTCGGTTATTGCGGAACGCACCATGGCAGATATTACATCTTCGGAAATATTAATGCTGCCGTTGGAGTCCTTGCAGCTGATATAAGAGTCACCCATAATTAAACTCCTTCAATATGATTTCATAGTATTTTACCACAAAAGCATGTAAAAATAAAGCACAAAAAGACGGGAAATCCCGTCTTTTTGTGCTCCAGCTTGTCAAAAAAGTCTTTTTGACAAGCTGCTTACTTTTTATAAACTTCTCTGAAGTTAATAAAAAGTAACTGATTTAACGTGAAAGACACCCTTCTTGGGTTTCTTTCACACTATCTTCCTTTCCGTTGTCCTGCGCTGTACGCTATTTCTTGACTGTCTCAAGCACAAAAAAGACAGGAAATCCCGTCTTTTTGTTATTAAACCTCTATAACAGTAAGCTGCGATGCTGTGTATTCAGTTTCCGTTGTTACTGTTTCTGTTATTCTTGCAACAGCGGCGGCACTCAGCCCCTCTTCCGGTGCAGGAACAGCAACGGTTATGGAATCCTCAGTCATATACACAACGCAGTCGGAAAAATCCTTGGCAATGAGGAGATTTTCAAGCTGAGTCTCTTTCATGGAGTAGTTCGCCATTGCCGAAATTGCGTCCATTGCCGAATCGATTGTATCCTGCGATGCACTTTCCGATGCGGCGGCTGTTTGGAGAAGCTCAAGCGCCTCATCGCGCGATATCTGTCTGTTAAGTCGAGCCTCCGCAAAGTATTCCGATTCAGCCTTTCCTTTTCCGTTTTTCGCTGCGTATGCCTCTTCAGCCTTTATCATGGCTGCGTCCTCGGCCTCAACCATCGCCTCATCTGCTTTACCCCACCGGTTGTTGTATGACCAATTGAGATAAACGGCGGTACATACAAACACAAGCACCGTAACTATTGTGATGTTTCTTTTCAAATGCTTCATATTAATCCTCCATTTCCAACTTCAATATCTGAATTTTGTCGGTTGAAAAACCGGTGAAAGCTCCCGCGGCTTTAAGAATACTGAGCTTTACGTCAGCGTTTTCCGCGCCCTCACACACTATCACAGCGCCGTTTTCGGAAAGCAGAACACTTGACTCACCTACTCCCTCAGTTTGCTCAAGCAAGCTTTCCAGGCGTTTTTCGTCGCTGTTTTCCGGTTCTGCCTCGTTGCTGTGAGAAGGCAGCAGCAAAAGAATAACGCCAAGTGCCGCCGCAAGTATGAGAAATTTATATTTTTTAAGACCGTCCAAGGTTTTTACGGTATTTTTCATCTGCTTCTCCAATTCTGCTTTGCGGCGGGTATTCCCAGCTCGGTTTCAATAAGGCTCTTGATCGCGCTGTTGTCCTTGCTGTACTCAGCCGGACTGAGTATGATTTCAACCGACACGGGATACCAGTAACCCTCTGTATTCCATTCTGTTGAAACTCTTACTTCGTCGGGAAGAACTCCGTTCTTTTTGGCTTTGTCCAATATATATGCCGTGTATTCGCTTTCTATGTATTTTCTGTCCAGCATTTCTTTTGTTTCACCTGCACTTTGAGTGAGTATTTCCGCTTCCTGACGGTATTTCGCCGCCGAAAGAGAATATTCTTCAATGTTAAAGGTAGCGAGCGGCGAGATAATTGCGGCAATCATAATCAGGCCGCAGACAAATTCAAGCGCTTTCTTCGATCTTCCCTCGGGTGCAAGCGACAGACAGACTGCACAGAGGATTGAAGCGCTTACAACTGCATATACCCAGTTTTTCAGCACTATGCACTCACCGCCTTAATACAGGATATTATTGAAAGAAACACCATTATTCCGGCACTGCCGACCATTGCAAGAATCATGCCGAAGCAGTTCCCTATTCCGTTTATCAGAGAGGCAGCGGAAGAATTAAACGTGGCGGCAAGTGCCGATGCCGCTTTTAATATCAGATAATTAATTCCAAGCACCGCAAAGGGTGTTATACAGATGCCGATTATTACAATTAATCCGAAAACTCCGACCATTCCCCTTACAGCTTCGGCACCTGCTATTACAGAAGATGCAGCGTCGGAGAGTATTCCGCCTACAACGGGAAGCGCCATTGAAATCGTCGCTTTTGCGGCTTTTGACGCCACGGCATCTCCTCCGGAAGCTATTACGGAGCTGATGCTGAGATATGCGGTGAACGCCAGAGTAAGCGCAATCATCAGCGTAGTACAAATCCACTTGAAAAGGCTGCACATTCCCTCAAGTCCTTTTCCGCCGAAGGCCGCATTTGCAATCACCAGTGCAGTATAGGCGTATATAAGCGGAAGAATGAGCTTTGCCGATGCTGTAATAAAAATGCTCAGAAACAGCGCAGATGCGGCATATTTAGCTGCGGCTGCTGCCGGTGTTCCGCAGACGATTCCCGCAGTACACAGCGTTGGCAAAAGCGCATTAGAAAAATCCGATATTGTGTTCAGCGTCTGAGTCCCAAGGCTCATGTATGAGCCAATGTCGCCAACGCAGACAAGGCTTATTGCCGCACAGCCGCACAGCTTAAGATAAAACGGTGAATTTTCGGAGCTGAACACCTCAAACGCCGAGCAAAGCAAGGCGATAATCAGCACCAAAAGTCCTCGCTTCAGCGCAGGCTTATAGGCTTTCTGAAGCTCGGACTTCAGCATTGTAAGCACTTTTTCAAGCAATCCGTCGGCATCTGCCGCATCGTCAATCGACGGATTATCAAGCGTGTCTGATATATTATCGGGAACCGCATTTTCAAGCTCGCCGCTGTCAATAATGCCGTCATTATCGGCATAGCACGGACAAGCAAGCAGGCAGGCTGCAATTACCGTGAGTAGTATTCTTTTCATATAAGCTCACCTATTGTATTAACAACGGTTTCAAGAAGCGGCAAGGCACAGTACATTGCTGCGGCAGCTCCGAGAAACTCCACCGATGACGCAATGCCGCTTTGTCCTGAATCCTTGCTTAATGCGCAAACGATTTTTACGGTTACGGCAATAATTGTACATTTTATAAGCGGGCTGAAAATTGCTGCTGAAAGTCCTGATTTTTGCATTATTCCGTCGAAGACATCTTTCAGCGCCGAAAGCATCACAACGCAGGCACCGAGAATTATTACAACACCGGCAACACTCAGCAAAAATGCGTTTTCGGGATTTGACTTTTTTACAAGCAGCGCCCCTGAAGCGGTTACGAGCGCAACTGCCGCGGCTTTTATTACAATTTCCATTACAGCTGGAAAAGGTCTTTTATGATGCTGAAAAGCTGGCTGATTTTCTGAACAACAACAATCAGCACAACAACAAGTGCGGCAATTGTTGTCATCAGCGCCTGCTCATCTCTGCCGGAACGTGTGAGAAGTATGTTGAGCACTGCTACAAGAATACCTACAGCGGCAATTTTAAAGATTAAATCAATTTCCATTTTTCCTCCGTATGTCAGATGAGCATTACTGCGGCAATAAGCCCTACACCGCCGTAAAGCCCGATATACATCTTTTGCATTTTTGCGCTCTGCGGACGCAGCTCCTCAAGGCTCCTGTTAAACGTAAGTTTGCAGCGGTCAATCGCCTCACCCTGCATATCCGCATTATACCTGCCGAGGCTTGCTCCGAGGCTTATCAGCTCGGACAGGCATTCTTCGGGTAATACGGCAAGCGTCTCTGTTACCGCTTCCCGCCACAGAGAGCTGAACTCAACATCTCCGAGCCTGTCCATAGAATCCTTCAGCTTATCCGCAAAGCGTTTTACATCTCCCCTGGCACTCTGCTTTATACACTCAATGATCCTCATAATCGTGGCACGGTTTGTGCAAAGCTCGCTTTTAATAATATCGAGCATAATTAGTACGTTCTGTAATACCGAAAGCCGCCTTCTGCATTCAGCAGCCTTAGAAATTCCTATTGCGGTAAGTGCCGCAGTAAGCATTACTGCTCCCAGGCATTTCATCATAACAACGCCTCGCAGGCGTATTGCCTTGTTCCGCCTGTTTTTTTGATAATAACGGCATATTCAAACAAACCGAGCTCAAGCATTTCTCTGTAAATCTTTCGTCGCTTCAAATCATCTGTCCCTGAGGCATGGGCTGTCGCCAGAATCTTTACGCCGCAGCCCAAAGCCGCTGACACGGCAGATATATCCTCCGCTTCGCTTATTTCGTCCATAGCAATAACGTCGGGATTCATAGCCTTAAGCAGCATCATAACCGCCTCTGCCTTTTTAACACCGTTCATAACATCTGTACGTGGCCCCATATCAAACTGAGGCTCTCCGTCAGTAACAGCCGCAAGCTCGCTTCTCTCGTCGGCAACCGAAACTCTGAAATTATCGGTCGAAAGATTGCGTATGTAGTCTCTCATAAAGGTTGTTTTGCCAAAACCCGGCGGTGAAATGATAAGAACATTTTTAAGCCCGTCTGCGTTGATGCTTTTATACAGCTTGCTGCTGCAGCCATAGATATCATGAGGTATTCTTATGGCCATGGAGCTGAAATCCTTTATTCCGCCGAGCCTGTCAGCTTTGTAAACAGCCGTGCCGCATATTCCGATGCGTATTCCGCCGTCAACCGTGACAAAGCCCTTTGCAAGCTCGCTTTCAACTGAATGAACCGATGCGTAGGTAGCCTTTTCGAGTACGGAATACAAATCATCAGTTTCCAGCTTGTATGAAGAAGCTATTTCGTACTCCTTCCCCTGCGAAAGAACAGTTACAGCTCTCCCTGTTCTCAACCTTATTTCCTCCGCATTTTTCTGTATGCTTTCGGTCATTACCAGCAGTTCACCGCACAGATTAAGCGGTAAAAGCGATGCAGCCTCTCTGTAAGTATTCATTAAATCACCTCTATTGCAATCTATTATGTTTATCTTCATCTTATGCAAAAAGCTCTGCGGCTTTGGGCGGTGTACCATAGGGATTAACAGCCTTGAAAGAAGCTGTTTCCCGCAATACTGCGTTAAAAAGCCTCGGAATAAAGCCTGCATTCCTGCGTTTTTTGCCTTGTCTTGCAGAAAACATCTTTCTTTCAAGGTGCAAAGCAGTTTTGAGCGAGAAATTTTTCGTTCAGACAAAATAACAAAAATCCGGCAATGCTGACGCATTGTCGGATTTTTATGAAGTATGGGCGGAAGCAGAGCTTTTTTATTTTATTACGGGAACAAAGAGCTTTTTTGCCCCTCTGACTCCATTCTCATCAGAAACAATTTCGAGAATTTTTTCCGGATCGGAGCTGTACTTCTTTGCTATGCTCCATAGATCCGCGTCAGAAAACACAATGTATGCCGAGGGTGATGATTTCAGGAGCTTTTCTCCCTCATTTATAAGAGCTACGTTACCTATCGTGTCATGCTTTTCGCATTTTGCAGTAAGATATACCTCGCCCCTGAACTCGATAGAATTTTCTCCCGGAACTGCTCGAGTATTGCTCAGACGGTAGCAAAAATCTGTATATTCCATGCTGCTGTCAAGCTCAAACTCCACGTTTCCCCGCACTTTTCCGCAGTATATCTCATTTTCTGAATCGCGGTAAATAATCTCCGCTGCAACGGCAAGGCTTACGCCGCTTTCATGTGCGGTGAGCTTTGTTATATACGACCTTGTCATAAGAATATCCTTAACATTGTGCCCGGAATCATAGCTGAGCTGAATATTCTCGGTAAGAGTATCCTTTTTGCAGCCGCTGCAGAAATCTAAGGCTTCATATTGAAGCTCGGCTTCATAATTGCATGAATACGCATCTGAAGCATAGCAGATTTCGCAATTTCTGTAATGAACGAGCTGAATTACAGCATGGAGCTCCGCAGTAAACTTCCCCTCTGCAATGTCATAGTATTCACCCGTTGACAGAATAACCGCATCAGATTCACCGTCACCGGAAACATCAAAAAGCTGTGAAAACGGGAAAGAAAATATCTGATTTTTCAGGTCACCGTCAGATAAATATGTTGCTTCAATATCGGCCACACCTCTGAGAATGAGCTTATCTCCGACTGTTTCGGTGTTTTCAATGTGATAGAGCGCATTGGCTGAAATAAGCTTATTATCCGAGCTTTCATTTAAATCAAATTCCTCTTCTGCCGTAATTACCTTTTCCGCAACTGTGTCAACCACGCGTATAACAGCATTTTCAGACTTTACATAGAGCTTTTCGGGCAGCTCCTCAGGACATTCGTACCAGATAATTTCGTTTTCCTTATAGCAGGTCATCTTTACACAGACAGCAGCACTAAGGGAAATCTTTCGCGGATTAATAACGCGCACATCATAGGACAGCACCTTTATGTCGGCATTTACAATGCAGCTGCTGTCAATATCCTTTGCGGGTATTCTGGCGTTAAGCGGCAAGGTCATATCAAGCTTTGCAATTCCCGCTTCGGAATAGTACATAATGACAGCACCGAGCTCGGCTTTTATGCTGATTTCTTCGATATCAATATCCTTGCTTCTGATTTTTGTGATAAAGCTTGTTGTCAGTACTTGCCGTATATCTTCCTGAACGTCAGGCACAACGCACTCTGCGGATGTATCACACAAAACAGTGTTCTCAAGCGTTTTTCTGAAGCAGTTAATGCTTCTGCGATTTAAAGATAATTCCATTAAAATTCTCCTTACGGTGTTTTTAGTACACTTTATGAAGAATATTAACGGCATATTCCCAAGCTATTTTCCGCGTTTGATTTTAATGCCGTAGCAAATCAGGCAGGTTGCAAGCAGAAACCACCAGAACTGACTCGGCAATACTATGGCAAGAATGATGAATACTCCGATAATTATCGCAACCGTTCCGATATTCAGGTTGCTGCAATTGCGCAAAAATACCGCCTCCCGCAAAACTGTTATTACAGCGTATGCGAAAGACGGTGTTTTTGATATTGATTAGTTCCAGGGCTTGTTTTGGGCTGTAAGCTCATACAGCCTTGTATATGATTCATAACGGCTCTGCATAATTTCCCCTGCATCAAGGGCTTCCGTGACTGCACAGCCGGGCTCCTTAAGGTGAGCACAATCATTGAATCTGCAGCCGCCAATGTGCTTCTTAAACTCACGGAAATAATACTGAAGCTCCTGCTTTTCAATTGTGTTCATCATAATGATGTCAAAGGAAGCAAAGCCCGGTGTGTCGGCGATATAGGTGGTTTCGTCAATGGCAAAAAGCTCAACATGGCGGGTGGTATGCTTACCTCTGCCAAGCTTTTCGCTGACTATACCGACCTCAAGATTAAGTCCGGGCATAAGAGCATTCAGTATGCTTGATTTTCCCACACCGGAATTACCTGTGAATGCACATATTTTCCCCTTAAGCGCATCCTTCAGCTCCTCAATACCCTCTCCTGTTTCCGCACTTGTGCGCAGAGTTGTGAAGCCTGCGGAGGAATATATATTCCAAAGCTCATCGGCATTGTCAATGTCTGTTTTGTTTATGCAGACAATCAGTTCACAGTCAGCTTCTTCGGCAATAACGGAAACTCTGTCAATCAGAAACGGGTCAGTAACGGGATTTGTGTTTGCCGCAATAAAGACCAAAGCGTCAATATTTGCCACAGCAGGTCTTATAAAAAAGTTTTTACGCCCGCTTACAGCTTCAATATAGCCCTTATTGTTTGAGTCAATATTAAAGCTGACCTTGTCCCCCACAAGAGGTGAGGTTCCGTCAAGGCGGAATTTTCCTCTGGCACGGCACTCGTATATGCTGTTATTGCTGTTTACGTAATAAAACCCGCTCAGCGCTTTAACAATCGTTCCAGTCATGCCGTCAGCCTTCACTGCCTGAAGGTCCTGAGGAAACCTTCAGGGAAATTTTTGTGTGAGCATCAACTTCGCTTTCTGCATCAATGCTCTGCCAGACAACAGTTCCCGCGTCAAGCTCACTCTCCACAGGGGAAATACTGCCGACGCTGAGGTTGTTGCTCTCGATTTTTGCAATTGCCGCATCCTGAGACAAACCCTTAAGCTGAGGTACTTTTACGCGTACTGCATCGGGGCCTGTGCTTATGATAATCTTAATTGTAGTACCGGCAGGAACCTTTTCGCCGGCTGCAGGCTCTGTGCTGATTACATAGTCTTTTGTAATGCTGTCGGAGGCGGATTCATCGGTTACATACTCGAAGCCTGCATTTTTAATAGCACTTATTGCACTTGCGCGGTCACTGTTTACTACATTTGGAACAGTGACATCTTTTTCATCACTGGGCAAGGTATTGCCGGAGCTTACAATAAGCTCCACCGCAATTCCGCTTTCATCTGCAGCACGCTTCTTTTGGGGCTCGGGGTCCTGTCCGATGACTATTCCGTATTCGGTTTCGGGGTCTATCATGAATTTCACGGTGAACGTGTACAGCCCATTATAGTCGGGATCGTTAATAATGTCCTCGTAATACCTGCCCTGAAAATCGGGAACCTTTATTTTATCGGGAGAGCCGAACAAATCCTTCAGGAAATAACGGTTTACAAAGGCAAAGGCCAGAAGAATTACGATTATTACGCCGATAATTCCCGCTGTAAATGCAGATTTCTTTGCTCTGCGCTTTTTTCTGCTTTTTGAGTTTTCAAACTCATCGTCATCGGTTTCGGCGATTAGCTGAGCGGCAATTTCAGCACTGCGTAAGTTTTCAAGATCCGAAAGCATTTCATTTACGCTCTGATAGCGGCTGCCAATATCGGTGCACATTGCCTTAAGAATAATGCGCTCGAGCTCTTCGGGAATGTCGGGCATAAGCTCTCTGGGAGGAACAGCATCGGTGTTCATGTGCTTCACGGCAACTTCAACGTCAGAATTGCCCGTATAAGGCAAGGTACCCGTAAGCATTTCATACATGACGATACCCAGTGAATATACGTCGCTTCTGCCGTCGGCAGCACCGCCGCGTGCCTGCTCGGGTGCAATATAATGAACAGAGCCAACGGCCTGATTTGCCGGCATATCAATATCATTCTGAAGGGCGGCAATACCGAAATCGGCAACCTTTACGAGTCCGTCCTTGAGAAGCATAATGTTCTGAGGCTTGATATCACGGTGAATAATTCCCCTGCTGTGAGCGTGGGAAAGTGCTTTTGCAATCTGAATACTGAAATCAAGCACCTCAGTATAAGGCAGAGCGCCATTCTGCTTCAAATGCTCTTTGAGAGTTATTCCGTCTACAAGCTCCATTACAATGTATTCCAGCTCATCGCTGTGGCCTACATCGTAAACAGAAACAATGTTCGGATGTGAAAGCATTGCAACGGCATGAGATTCTGCGTGGAAGCGCTTGCGCAGCTCCTTATTGGCAATCATGTCTTCGTGAAGAATCTTGATTGCGTCATATCTCTTCAGTTTATGGCACAGGGCCTTATATACATTGGCCATGCCGCCGGTACCGATAACCTCAAGTATTTCGTATCGGTCATCAAGCATTGTGCCTATATATTTATCAGTCATATTATCCATACGCACACCTATATTTTCAGACTTTGACAACAACTACGGAAACATTGTCACGTGCTCCGCGTTCAAGCACGGTTTTCATAAGTTCACCGCAGATACGGTCGGGAGTTTTATACTTCCTATAAGCATCAAATATTTCGCTGTTGGAAACCATATTGCTGAGTCCGTCAGAGCAGAGCAATACGCAGTCACCTCTGTTCAGACTTACATCGTAGTAATCGGCTTCCACCGCGCTGTCCACACCGAGAGCTCTTGTTATCACGTTCTTCTTGGGATGCCTTGCCGCTTCATCACGGGTGATAGCACCCATTGCCACAAGCTCTTCAACATAGGAGTGGTCTTTTGTAATCTGACGTATACCGTTTGGTGTAATCAGGTATCCCCTGCTGTCGCCGACATTGACAAGATGTGCTCTGTTTTTATATATAACGCCGCCGACAAGAGTAGTACCCATTCCCTTATAATCAGGCTCAAAGCCGGAGTACTCATATACAACGCCGTTTGCATCGGCACAGCTTTCCCTCAGAAGCTTTTCGTGGTTACCGACAAATACGGTTGGAGCAACAAGTGCTTCATACACCTTTGAAACAAAAGCTTTGCAGGCAAGTCGGCTTGCAAGGTCTCCCGCCTTAGCCCCTCCCATACCGTCGCAGATTACAATAACAGTACATCTGCGCTTATCGCAGTTTTCAATGATGTAGCTGTCCTGGTTTTCTTTTCTGATTTTACCTTTATCGGTAATACCGAAGCTTCTCATGGCAAACAGTCCTTTTTATCTATTCTTCTGCATTTTTCTGCGAAGCTGGCCGCAGGAGGCATCAACATCTCCGCCGAGCTTTCTTCTCACCGTGGAGTTAACGCCTTCATCTTCAAGAATTTTTATAAAAGCCTTCATGTGTCCGGGGCTTGAAGGCCCGTATTTACTCTCCTCAACATGATTGAGCGGGATAAGATTTACATGAGCACCAACTGCTTTTGCACGTTTTGCAAGCAGTCTTGCATGATACTCAGTATCATTTACGCCGTCAATCATTGCATATTCAAAGGAAATTCTTCTGCCTGTCTTTTCATAATACTTTCTGCAGGCGTCAACAAGCTTATCCACACCGCGTCCGCGGTTTGCAGGCATAATCTTTGTTCTCGTTTCATCATCGGGAGCGTGCAGGGACACAGCAAGCGTAATGGGTATGTCCTGCGCCGCAAGGTCATCAAAACGCTCAATGATGCCGCAGGTTGAAAGCGAAATGTGACGCATTCCGATGTTCATTCCATCTGGGCAGTTGACAAGCCTGATGAATTTCATCACATTGTCAAAGTTATCAAGTGGCTCGCCTATTCCCATAAGAACAATATTTGAAATATGCTTACCTGAATCAAGCTCGGAAAACAGAACCTCGTCAAGTATTTCCGAGGGCTCTAAACATCTGACAAGCCCTCCGATAGTGGAGGCGCAGAAGGCACAGCCCTGTCTGCAGCCCACCTGAGACGAAACGCAGACGGTATTTCCGTGCCTGTAGCTCATTACGACCGTTTCAACCGCGTTGCCGTCATAAAGCTCCCAAAGGTACTTGATCGTTCCGTCGATCTGCGAAACCTGCTTGCTCAGCACCCTTGGCCTATAAATCGTATATTCTTTTTCCAGCTTTTCACGAAGAGTCTTGGGAATATCGCTCATTTCATCAAATGAGCCGACACCGCGGGCAAGCCATTTAAAAACCTGCTTTGCACGGTATTTCGGCAAACCCATTGCCTCAAAATCCGCCGCAATCTCTTCAGGCAGCATAGACTTTATGTTTTTCATTTAATTCTCCTGATTTTGCAGATGAAAAATCCATCTGTTTCATCAATATTAGGCCAGAAAGTGTACATACCGTTTTCAGCCGTTTTCCCATTCGGGAGCGTGAATTTTTCAGCTGTGAAGCAGTCATTGTCTGCGAGAAAGGCATTAACCATGTCCTCGTTCTCACGCTTAAGCACAGTGCAGGTAGAATAAATGAACACACCGCCTGCCTTAAGGTTTTTCGTAAGATTGTTCAGTACGGCAAGCTGAATTTCCGGAAGCTTTTCAAGCTCGTCGGGAGCTTTTAACCTGATATCAGGCTTTTTTCTGATTACGCCGAGTCCCGAGCACGGAACGTCCGCAATAATCACGTCAAAAAGCTCACCGCGTTCTTTTCGGGCGTCTACAGCCTCGGTACTGATTATATCAATGCCGAGTCTTTCCGCTCCGCTGTCAATCAGCGAAAGCTTTTTCTCATGCAGGTCGCAGGACAGAATGCTTCCGCTGTTTTTCATGTCAATCGCAGCGGCAAAGCTCTTTCCGCCCGGTGCTGCACAGGCATCGAGCACGCTCATGCCCGGTTTAAGCTCTGCGGCAGATACGGCGCATCTGGCGGCCGGGTCCTGAACATAGAACAGTCCCTCGCTGAATCCGTACATTGATGTGATATTGCCGCTGACAACAAGGCAGTTTTCAAGCCAATCATGGCGCTTGAACTCAACGCCTCTCTCCCGGAGCTTCATCTCAAATTCCGGCGTACTGATTTTCAGAGTATTGACCTGAATTGCTGTTTTGGGAACGGTGTTATTTGCCGAAAGGAATGCCTCCGCAAATTCATAGCCCTTCTCATTTATCATCAGCTCAGCAAGCCACAGAGGGTGACTGTATTTAACGGAAAGGTACTTTGCAGAGCCCTTATCATGAATTTCAGGCAGCTTGTCCTTATCCTTTGCAATCCTGCGCAAAACTGCATTCACAAAGCCCGAAGCCCTTGAAAAACCAAGACTTTTGACTTGCTCAACAGCTTCATTCACAGCGGCGTTATCGGGGATCCTGTCCATAAACAGCAGCTGATAAACCGCAGCTCGCATAATATCGCGCACCTTCGGCTCAATCTTCGATGTGCTGAAGTAGTCGATGTAATAATCGCACAGGCTTGAGTTTTGCATTACGCCGAGGCTTATGCCGGAAGCAAGCGCAGCAGAACGTGCATCAAGAGAATATTTAGTTATGACAGAATCAATAGTCGCCGATGACCACGCGCTGTTTCTTCTGCAGCGCTCAAGGATTTCCAGCGCCGCCGCTCTTGCTTTGTCCATTTTTAATCCGCCTTAACAGGATGGCCGAGCAGATAATCTGCCGCCTTCATACGCTTTTTGCCCGGTGCCTGAATTTCGGTTACAAGAACCGTCTTGCCCTCGCCGCAGGCAACTTCAATGCCGTTTTTACCCGTGCTGACAATTTTGCCGCACTCTTTATCGGTGCTGTTTTCCGTATATTCCGCAGCGAACACCTTAAAGGTTTCGCCCTTAATCTGCATTGTGGCAACCGGCCAGGGCTGCAGACCGTAGATCCATTTGACTATCTCTCTCGGGGATCTGCTCCAGTCAATTGGGCTTATGCTCTTGTCAAGCATGGTAACATAGCTTGCCTCGGCATGATTCTGAGGAATTCTCGGAGCAACACCGGCCTCAATATCACGAAGCGTTTTGTCCAAAAGCTCCGCACCCATAACCATAAGTCTGTCAAACAGCTCACCGGAGGTTTCAAACTCACCGATTTCGGTTTCATCGGTGTAAATAATATCGCCCGTATCCATCTCGGTTGCAAGATACATCGTGGACACACCCGTAACCTTATCACCGTTGAGCACAGCCCATTGAATAGGTGCCGCACCGCGATACTTCGGAAGCAGAGAGGCGTGAACGTTGATTGCACCGTACTTGGCAGCGGCAAGAATATCATCGGGCAGGATTCTGCCGTAGGCAACAACAACAAGAATGTCAGGTTCAAGGCTCTTAACAATCTCCAATGCCGTGCCGTCACGCATCTTAACCGGCTGGAAAACGGGAATGTCGTTTGCAAGCGCAAGCTCCTTTACGGGACTGAAGGCAAGCTGCATTCCCCTGTTTTTAGGCTTGTCGGGCTGGGTGAAAACACCGACAACATTGTATTTTTCATCTATAAGCTTTTTCAAAGATTCAGCCGCAAAATCCGGCGTACCCATGAAAACAATACGCATTAAATCACTCCTCGCCGCCGCTCATTTCCTCTTCGGTAAGCATACGCTCGCACTTTTCAAGGAAAAGATGGCCGTCAAGATGCTCAAACTCATGGCACATACATCTTGCGGTAAGTCCCGTACCCTCATACTCAAACCAATCACCGTTTCTGTCCTGGGCTCTGGCTTTAACGTAATCGGGACGGGTCACGATGCCGTATTCGCCGGGAACGCTGAGGCAGCCCTCGGCACCGGTCTGTTCGCCTGAAAACTCAATAATTTCAGGATTAATAAATTCAATGACAAATTCCTCTTCGTCTTCGCCTACATTAGTTTCAAGGACAAGCGCAGCACGTCTGAGAATGCCTACCTGAGGTGCGGCAAGACCTACACCGTCGGCTTTTTCAAGCGTTTCCGCCATGTCATCAAGAAGAATGTGAAGCTTTTCGTCAAACTTGCTAACGGGTCTGCAAACCTTTTCCAGAATGCTTTCGCCTTTTGTCACAATGTTTCTTAACGCCATATCTGTACTCCTGTATCAATCAGAGGGATTATTGTCGGCAAAAATGCTGACGCCCTTGTATTTTCCGTCTGAATTGCACTTAATCAGAATTGCGGAAACAATTTTACGAATTTCCGCATCTGCCCTGCAATCAATGTTAATTCTGTATCTGTAACGGTTATTAACCTTCACAACCGCAAGGGGCGCAGGTCCGAGCACGCGCACATCAGCACGGTGCCTAACCGATGCAGTAAGAATATTTCTTATATCAACACAGCATCTTATTACCTGATCCTCGTCAAGTCCCGTAGCCGTAACAGATATTATATCCGAAAACGGCGGCGTTTCCTGAAGTCTGCGAAGCTCAATTTCAGATTTATAAAAGCTGTCATAATCCTGAGCTGCAGCCTGAAGAATGATTTCATTCTGCGGCGTGAAGGTCTGAATTACCGCTCTGCCGGGCTTGGTTCCGCGTCCGCTTCTGCCCACAACCTGTGTTATAAGAGAAAATGTACGCTCTCCCGCACGGTAATCTCCGCAATACAAGCTCTGGTCCGCGGAAAGAACGCCGATTAAGGTTACGTTTTCAAAGTTAAGTCCCTTTGTAACCATCTGGGTTCCAACCATAATCGGAATTTTTTCGTTTATAAACCGGTCAAGCAGAACGTCGTGGGAGCCCGCTTTTCTTACCGTATCAGCGTCCATTCGCAGCACCTTGGTGTCGGGGAAAAGCTCTGCAAGCTCCTCCTCAATAAGCTGAGTACCTGCGCCGACAGCTGAAAGCTTGCCGCTGCAGTCGGGACATTCCTCGTCGGGCTTGCGGCTGTATCCGCAGTAGTGGCAGATAAGCCTGCGGTTAACACTGTGATAAGTAAGCGACACGCTGCAGCGCGGACATTTATAAATATAACCGCACTCGCCGCAGCATATAAGCTTGTGGGCGCCGCGCCTGTTAATAAACAGAATGCTCTGCTCTCCGCGGCTGATATTTTCGGAAATCTCATTCTGAAGCATAACGCTGAGATTTCCGCTGTTTCCACGGCGCAGCTCACGCTTCATATCAACAACGCTTACCTTCGGAAGCATCATCTCATTATATCTGTCCGGAAGCTCAAAATAGCTGTACTTACCCGCTTCAGCGGCATATCGGCTTTCCACATCGGGTGTTGCGGAGCCCATAAGCAGCAATGCCTTTGATTTGGCGCAGCGGTACTTTGCAATGTCTCTTGCGTGATATCTGGGGCTGTTTTCGGACTTGTAGCTGTCCTCCTGCTCCTCATCAATAATAATCAGACCGAGGTTTTCATTAGGCGCAAAAACGGCGCTTCTCGTTCCGATCACAAGCCTTGCGTCACCGTTTTTGACGCGCTTCCACTCATCATAACGCTCGCCAATACCGAGACTGCTGTGCAGCACAGCAATTTCATTGCCGAAATATGCCGAAAAAGTTGCAAGCATCTGCGGAGTGAGCGCGATCTCGGGAACAAGCAGAATTGCCGTCTTTCCGCTTCTGAGCGTTTCACTTATCAAGTGAATATAGACCGAGGTCTTGCCGCTTCCGGTTACGCCGAAAAGCAAAGCAGCTTCGGCATTATCGCGGTTAAGTAATTCGGCAATGCCGTCATACGCCTTGCTCTGAGCATCATTAAGCTGCGGCACGGGAATAAGCTCATCGCTCCATACCTCAGGTCTGCGGAAAACCTCCTCGCAGTCAACGCTGACAAGCTCCGCATTTATAAGGGCATTGAGGGATTGTCTCGAAGCGCCCACAAACCGCAGTGCGTCCGCCGCAGGAACCCTGCCCGCAGTGCAGAGAAGCTCAAGAATTGCGGATTGCATTGGCGCCTTGCGCTTTTTCTGCCGTGCGATTTCAATTGCGTCCTCAACCGGAACGGCAATATCAATCATCTCAACCCTTTTATCGTTGGCACGGCGGCTTCCGTCGGGCCTAAACCACAAGCCTGCCGGCAGAATGGTCTTTACGGCATCATAGACTGTGCAGAAAAATCTGTCGTGCATCCACATGGCAAGCTTGATCTGCTCAGCCGAAAGCACGGGTTCTGTGTCAAGAACAGATTCAACAGCTTTCAGCTTATCATAATCGCTGTGGTCTGCGACGCTCAGTATTACGCCCTCACTGCGTCTGTTTCCCCTTGAAAACGGAACAGTCACACGTGCTCCCGGAACAGCGGCCGCTTCAAGCTTTTCTGGGACGAGGTAATCATAAGGTCTGTCAAGCCAGTATGTAGCGGCGGAAACCGCAATTTTTGCAACCTTCACAGACCATGCCTCCCCTCAGTTCAAACACAGCGGAGCTGTTTGGCTCCGCTGCAATAATAATTACTTCTCGATAGTGAGCTTACCGGTATAAACTTCGTCAATTGCGGCGGAAACGGGCTTCTTTTCAAGGATCTCGCCGTTTTCCTCTGCTTCGCTGGAAATTACGCGCGCTCTTCTTGCTACCAGATTTACAAGCTGATAACGGCTGCCGGTCTTGTCAACCAGTTCAGCAACGGGGGGATAAAGCATCATGATTATTTTACCTCACTCAAATAAAATTTTCTGTCCTTAAATTTGCAGTTTTCCGCAGTAATAATCGCTGAAAACTCATTTGCCGCAACATCGGCATCGTCATTGACTATTATGTAGTCATAGAAGTTTGCAAGCTCATATTCCTCTCTTGCACGGTAGAGTCTTGCCTGTATCTTACGCTCGGAGTCGGTGCCTCTGCCGCGCAGACGTCTTTCAAGCTCCTCCATAGTGGGAGGAATGAAGAATATCAAAATGGCTTCGGGCATCTTTTCGTGTACCTGAAGAGCGCCCTGCACCTCAATATCAAGAATTACGTTGATTCCTTCATTAAGCTTCTTTTCCACATACGCTCTCGGAGTTCCGTAGGAATTTGCAACATATTCCGCGTGCTCAAGAAGCTCGTCGTTTGCAATCATTTCCTTGAATCTGTCGGGCTCCACAAAGAAATACTCTCTGCCGTCAACCTCTGTGGGACGGGGCTTTCTTGTGGTTACGGAAACGGAGAAGCAGCAGTCACTGCGTCCCTCAAGTGCCTTGAACACTACGGTGCTTTTTCCCGCTCCTGACGGGCCGGAAATTACGATAAGTTTTCCTCTTTGCTTAGCCATTATTTATTCCTTCCTCTGATTTATTTGTCATTCGTGCAGCCAATGCTTCAGGTGTCAGTGCAGAGAGAACAATGTTTCCGCTGTCCACAACAACAACCGCTTTTGTGCTTCTGCCGAAGGAGGCATCAATCAGCAGGCCCTTGTCGCGTACGTCCTGAATCATTCGCTTGATGGGTGCGGACTCGGGGCTTACGATTGCAACGATTCTTTCTGCGGCAACCATATTTCCAAATCCGATATTGATAAGCTTCATATACAGACTCCTTATTCAATATTCTGAATCTGTTCTCTGATTTTCTCTATCTCGGACTTCAGCTCAACAACAACGTAGGAAATATCCTTGTTCTGACATTTTGAGCCGATTGTATTTGCCTCGCGGTTAAACTCCTGAATGAGAAAATCAATCTTTCTTCCGATTGGCGAGCCGGCGTTAAGCATAATTTTAAGCTGCTCCATGTGGCTGCGCAAACGGACAGTTTCCTCATCGACTGCAACCTTGTCCGCAAAAATTGCGGCCTCGGCAATTATGCGTGTTTCATCTATTCCCGCTGTGCCGAGAACCTCATTCATCTTCTGAAGCAGACGTTCTCTGTAGGCCGCAACTGTCTCAGGCGCTGTTTCTTCCACGGCAGTCACAAGCTTGTCTATGGTTTCAAGCTTACTAAGCACGTCCTCGTGCAGCTTTTTGCCCTCTCTGATGCGCATTGCGTCAAAGTCGCAGAGGGCCTGCTCGGCAATTGCTTTTATTCCCCCTGCCACCGCATCGGCGTTCAGCTCCTTTTTCTCAACGGAAAGAACATCGGGAAAGCGGCTTACATTCATTGCCGTCATATCGCCGGGAAGCTCAAAGACGTCGGAAATGCTTTTGATTGCGTCAATATAGCCTCTGAGCAGCGGCTCGTTTACTCTTACTGCCATATCGTCGGCCATGGACGAATCAACAGTGACAAATACGTCGACCTTGCCTCTGCTTATATGGGACTGGACAGCGGATTTCAGGGTTTCCTCCGCAAAAATAAAGCTTCTCGGAAATCTGACAGAAGTATCGAGAAATTTATTATTTACGCTTTTTAATTCAACTGCAACTTCAATGCCTTCGACAGTGCCTTTTGCACTGCCGTAGCCTGTCATACTTTTAATCATTGCTCCTCCTGTCAGCGAAACTGAACTATTTCAAATTTAATCGGATTTTTCTTCTTGTTTATACGCTGATAGATAACCACAACGGCAACCGCAACGGCAAAGAAACCCGCACTTACGAGAATGCTCAGTCCTTCGCTCAGATCAAAGTGCGCAGCCACAGCGTAGCCGATAAAGAAAAACACAAAAGGCACGATATACAGAAGAAACGCAGCGCCGAATATTCTTGACGAGAGAGTTTCAATAATTACTTTTTCTCCCCTTTTGGCGTTAATCGTGTTTTTTGCAAAAGCCTTCAGCTCATTCTGAAATACACAGCTTTCACAATTGCCGCAGTTGCTTCCGCAGGCTGTGCCGCGGGTTACGACGACCTCAGCCATGCCGTTATTCAGAACTTTTGTTACTACAGCGTCCTGAGTCATAATGCAAATTCTCCTTAATTCTTCTGAATATTAACCGTAACGCTTACATCGCCTACTGCTCCGACATTTCCGCCGCCGCTGATGATTACGTTACTGTTTACACGAACCTGTCCTACTGTAGAGCCGTAGTCGGAAAGGTCTGCAATAATGGACACATCTTCAGGCTTCACAGCCGCAAGCGCAGAAGCGTCCTTGGAGCGAAGAGTAATATCAACGTAAGACGTTACAATTGATGCGCTGTATCCGCTTGAACAGTTCATGTAAGAAATGTTTGAAACTCTGATTGTACGTACGCTTACTCCGGGAATTTCTATTTTAACCTTTGCCTCAGTAACATCTGAGCGGTTTTCAACTCCGTCATCAAGCGCGATCGTGAATGTCTGCTCGTAGGAGTTTTTGAAAGCTGCAAGATCAACAGAAGCAATTACAATACTGTTCTTGTCTTTAATGAGTTTTGAGTCTGCCGCAACAATAATAGACTCAGGCTCGATTGTAATCTTGCAATCATCTTCGGTTACGCCGCCGCCGGGAATAAGATTGACCACAAGCGGCAGCTCCTTTTCAATAGAAATCGGCTGAGTAACGTTAATGGAGTTTACAGGTATATCCAGCGCACTCATGGAAACAGGCTGCCCGTTTTTATCAATAACCGAGAAGCTTGCGTCAACAGAATATGTTTTATCAATTTCTCTGCCTTCGCCAAAGCTTACCCAGATATAGTCGATGGTGCTGACAATGCTCTCAGGGCCGGTAATTACAACTGTTTCAGGGTCGAAAACAAGCTCTTCCGCAACACAGCCTTCGGCAATTGTTCCCTCAAAGCTTCCCTTAACGCCTACGGTCTTACTGATATTCTTAACAACCGAGAATGTAATCTTGTCTGTGCTGCTGCTGATAATTGTAATATCATTCGTATCAACATAGCTCGGGAACACAAGCTCGTAAGACCATGACATCTCATTGGGCTGGGTAATCTTGCTCACATCAATAACAGCCTTGATGTCGGTTGCTTTAAGCTTTCCTATGTTCGCTCTGCTGCCTCGGATACGTACACTGACAGATGTGGTTTCAACGTTTGTTATTGAAAGTCCCTTCTGATTTACAAGGCTGCTTTCTCCGGCAAACTGAACCTCTATTCCCGAAAATGTCTTTTCCATAATCGAGCCGTTGACGCTCGAAACATACGACCAGATAATGAGGGAAAGAATCACTGAGATTATTGCCCAGAAAATCTTACTGTCGTAGATTTTTCCATTACGCTTATTCTCGTTCATTTCTTCACCTTCAGAGCCTTCTTAACATTGCTTATGAAATCAGCAGGGGTTTTCTTCTTGCTTGTATCCTCAACAACAAGCTCCTGACGGAGCAGGCGTTCAAAGGTTTCTCTGGTAAGGTTGCGCTTGAGCATACCTTCGATTGCAACGGAAATTCCGCCGGTTTCCTCGGAAACAATAATTACAAGCGCATCGGAAACCTCGCTTACGCCAATACCTGCTCTGTGGCGCATGCCCAGATCCTTGCTGAGATTTGTCTTTTCGGTAAGCGGCAGTACACAGCCTGCGGCGGCAACCCGGCAATTACGGATTATAAGTGCGCCGTCATGAAGCGGAGCTTTGGGGTAAAAAATATTTTTGATAAGCTCTGCGGTAATATCTGCATCAATTACCGTGCCGGTGGTTATGATGTCATTCAGAATGAAGTCTCTCTCAAAAATAATAAGAGCACCGGTCTTTGTTGCGGACATCTGCTCACAGGCAATCACGGTTTGATTGATTACGGAATCAATTTCGGACGTGTTTCCGTTCCTTGCCGAGAAAATTCCCGAAAAGCTGCTGCTACCCATTTTTGCAAGAAGCTTGCGCAGCTCAGGCTGGAATATGATAACAAGGGCAATAAGACCGATCTCAACCGCTTTTCTGAGCAGATAATTTATCATTGTCAGATTCAATATGCCTGACAGCCACACGGCAATCAGCACAAAAACGATGCCTCTTGCAAGATTGTAAGAGCTTGTCTTTCTGATCAGTCCGATAATCTTGTAAATCAGATACGCAACTATGGCTATGTCGATAATATCAGCAAGCTGAATTGTCGAAAGATAGGTGAATCCGTTTACAAAGAAATCAACTATTCCTTGCATATAATTTCTCCATTCGTCAAGCTGTAAATGCTGATTTTATCGGTCAGCATTTACAAGCATACTTTTTATCAATATATTATAAATCAAAGTAGATAAAAAGGCAATTGCCTAAAAGTTTATTTTTTATGAACAATTATATTTTCCAAAATATTTTCCGCAGTCATCACCTGATTTTTGTTAATAAACGGCGAAAAGCTCAGTCTCAGAGTACCCGTTTTAAGCGTTCCGGCGGTTTTGTGCGCAAGAGGAGCGCAGTGCAGTCCGCATCTTGCGGCAACTCCCCTCTTCCCGAGCATTTCGCACAGCGCTTCGGTTTCTATATCCGGGTGCCTTAACGAAAGAACGCCCGCCTGATTATCCGTTTCGGAGCAAAACAGCTCAAGTCCCTCTATACGCTTTAACCGGTTGATCATAAGAGCGCACATTTTTCTCTCGTATTCTCCGATTTTCTCCGCTTTTCTGCTGATTACATACCTTACGCCCTCGGCAAGTCCCGCAATTCCCGGAATATTGTGGGTACCCGCCTCAAGCATATCGGGCAGATAATCGGGCATGGTTTGCAGAATACTGTCCGAGCCCGTTCCGCCAAACATGAAGGGCTTCGGCTCAATTCCGCACAGCAGCACACCTGTTCCCTGGGGACCGAGTAGTCCCTTGTGACCGGGCATTGCAATGAATGCCGCATTCAGCTTTTCAGCATCAATATTGCATACGCCCGCAGACTGCGATGCGTCAATAATAAGAGGTACGCCCTTTTCATTGCAAAGCCCTGCAATTTCGTATACAGGCTGAATAAAGCCGAATACATTGGAAATGTGATTGCACACGGCAAGCTTCGCGCCCTTAAGATTTCTCTCAAAGCTGTCAAGAACAGCTCCGGAGTCAAATAACGGGGCGTCAGCAACAACTGTGTTTGTGCCGATATTGTTCAGAACTCTCGTGACCGAATTATGCTCATAGCCCGAAATTACGACCTTGTCGCCCTTTTCAGCCAGCGACCTTATGGCAATATTCAGAGCATGCGTTGCGTTTGAGGTGAACACAATTCTTTCGGTATCGTCAAAGTTAAATAACTTGGCAATAAGCTCACGGCATTCATAAACCTTATCCGAGGCAGCAAGCGCCTGATGATACGCGCCTCTGCCGGGGCTTGACATGGTTCGTATTGCTCTGAGCATTGCCTTTTCAACAGCTTGAGGCTTAATAAAGCTTGTTGCGGCGGAGTCAAGATAAATCAAAGCTCCGCCTCCCTGTAGCTGCCGTCAGCCTGTTGGACAAAGATTTTCCCCTGCAGCAGATTTGCGTTTCTGAGAAGCTCTGCAGCCTGACGACCTCTGCCTGCGTTTACGCTTACACTATATCCGCAGCCTCTTGTTGACAGCGAAGCCGGTGATTTAATAATATTTGCCGAAATTCCGGCACGCTCAAGTGCCTTTTCGGAACGCTGTGCGTAAGTCAGCGACTTGCACATGAATAAAAACCGCATAGAATTCCCCTTTACAGCTTTTACATCATTCTATGCTGGCAATCAAAAAAAGTAACAGACCGCGTCTGTTACTTTTTTCTCTCTATTAATGCAACCGCGTGGGCGGCAATTCCGAGTCCCTCGCCGGTAAAGCCGAGCTTTTCCTCGGTAGTGGCTTTAACGCTGACGCAGTCAATCGGAATTTGCATTGCGTATGCAAGTATCTCCCGCATTTGTTCAATAAACGGCGCAAGCTTGGGCCTCTGCGCAATTACCGTGCAGTCAACATTTCCGATCTCATATCCCCTGCTGTCAAGAACAGAGCAAACCTTTTTAAGAAGCTCAATGCTGTCAGCGCCGAGAAACGCATCGTCATTGTCGGGAAAAAGCTTGCCGATATCTCCAAGCGCCGCCGCGCCAAGCAAGGCGTCCATAAGCGCATGGGTCAAAACATCGGCATCTGAATGACCGTCAAGACCTTTTTCGTAGGGAATTTCAACTCCGCCTATTATAAGCTTTCGTCCTTCAACGAGTCGGTGAACATCATAGCCGTGACCTATTCTCACATCAGTTCACCTCTGTCCGCAAGAATTTGTTCGGCAACATATACATCTCGCTTTGTGGTGAGCTTAATGTTGTCGGCTTCACCGTCAACAACCGTAACCTTGATGCCCATTGCTTCTACCGCAGAGCAGTCATCGGTAATCGGAAGGTTCTTTTCAACCGCTTTAGTCAACGCACCCTTGATTATGTCGGCATCAAAGGCCTGAGGCGTTTGAATAAGTGCCACAAGGCTCCTGTCGGGAGTATCTACAACAAGGTCCTTTTTATTAAGAATACGCACGGTATCGGTGGCTCTGACGGCAGGGGCAGCCGCGTTTGACTGTTCGGCGGCATAAATCACACGGTCAATGAGTGAGGCTGAGGGGAACGGCCTTGCGCCGTCATGAATAGCGATAACCGTAGCAGCTGCATTTGCGTTGCAAACACCGATAAGCGCCGACTGCGCTCTTGTATTCCCTCCGCTGACAACGCGGCTCGCCTTTGTTATTCCGTATTCATTGCAGATATCCGCAAGGCGCTGAATGCTGTCATACTTTGTGACTACGACTATCTCATCAATTATGTCAGACCTCTGGAACGCTTTGAGTGTATAGGCAATGGCAGGCGCTCCGCCGATGTTCATTAAAATCTTATCTCTTCCCATGCGCTGAGAATTGCCGGCTGCAAGAATTACAGCGGTGCAATGCGGCGCCTGAGGAGTTATTTTTTTGCGGATTTTATTAATAACAGACATTCTGTCTCCAATCAGGCCATGCTTTCTTCAAGCATAAGCTCAATCTGTTCGTACGTGATATTTAGCGCAACAACCATTTCAGATATGAAAATCTGCTTTGCGGAATGAAGCATTCTGCGTTCTCCCGTTGACAAGCCGCGCTCGGCGTCCCTTGTCATAAGGCCCTTAACGACCTCGGCAACGTCCATGGGATTTCCGCTTTTAATCTTTGTCATATTCTCCCTGTATCGCTTATTCCAGTTCTGTGTCATGCTGACATCAATTGCCGGAAATGCCTCAAGAACACTTTTTGCCTCTTCAATGCTTATAATCGGTCTTACACCAATGCTCTCGCAGCCTTCAACCGGCACCAGAACAAGCATATCGCCAACCGGTAATTTGAGGACATAATAATCACGGTCGGTTCCGTCTATTTTCTTTTTTACAATGCTTTCAATTATGCCCGCACCGTGCATGGGGTGAGCAATATAGTCGCCAATGCAAAACAAAATTATGCCTCCAATCCGTTAAAATGGATAATAGTATCCTAAACTAAATATACACTAAATGTTTAATTTTTGCAAGCATATAAATTCAAAAAACACTGAATTATCAATGTAAAAAGTGCCTGCCGAAATTCGGCAGGCACTGAAAATTCAATTTTTGATTACTCTTCGCTAACCTCAACGGGTGCTTCTTCCTCAGTCTCTGCGGGTGCAGGCTCAGCAAGTGCGCGGATAGAGAGGGAGATCTTCTGCTTCTCTTCGTCGATAGCAGTAATCTTTGCCTCTACAACATCGCCGACAGTCAGAACCTCTTCAGGCTTACCGATGCGGCGGTTAGCAATCTGGGAAATATGGATAAGACCGTCAACGCCGGGCAGAACCTCTGCAAATGCGCCGAAGGGCATCAGCTTTACGATGGTGACAGATGCAACAGCACCGACTTCGTATGACGCCATGAACTTTGCCCAGGGGTTGTCCTCGGGATTCTTGTAGCCCAGAGAAATCTTGCGCTTTTCCTTGTCGAAGCTGATAACATATACGTCAACCTCGTCGCCCACTGCGAATACTTCAGCGGGGTTCTTGATGCGGTTCCAGCTCATCTCGGAAACATGAACCATACCGTCAATACCGCCGATGTCAACAAATGCGCCGTAGCTGGTCATGGACTTAACGGTGCCGTGGTACTTCTTGCCGACTTCGATTTCGTTCCAGATAGCTTCTGCGCGCTCACGGCGTTCCTTCTGTGCAACGGCACGGATAGAGCCGACAACGCGCTTGCGGCTGCGGTTGACCTCGGTGATCTTAACGCGGACCTTCTGCTTGAGGAGCTGGCTCATTTCTGCTTCCTTGGGCAGACCGGACTGAGATGCGGGAACAAATACGCGGACACCCTTGACGGAAACTACGATGCCGCCCTTGTTTTCTTCGGTAACAACGCCTTCGAGAATGCCGCCGTTTTCTGCAGCTTCCTCAACGTCGTTCCAGCTCTTTGCAGCGTCAAGACGCTTCTTGGAGAGCATTACGGTGCCTTCAACGTCATTCACGCGGACAACAACTGCTTCAATGGTATCGCCGACCTTGACAGCATCTTCGACCTTGATGCCGTCATCGGTGAACTCGGTAGTGGGAATGAAGCCACTGTACTTGGTGCCGATATCGACACTGATTTCAGTGCCGGTAATAGCAACGACATAGCCGGTTACCTTATCTCCATTATATATAGTTTTGATGCTTTCCTCCAGCATTTCGTCAAAGGACATTTCCTTCTCTTCTACTGCAGTTTCATCAATTTTGATCTCTTCGCTCATCTTATTACTTACCTCCTTAATTATCCACGACGGAGCTGATGCTCCGGCAGTTACACCGACGGTTTCCGCAGCTGCAAGCATGTCCGTATTAAGTTCATCTGCGTTATTAATGAACTGAACATTGGTACATGATTCACGGCAAATTTCCGCTAAATGCACGCTATTGGCACTGTGTTTACCGCCTATGACAACCATTGCATCACATTTGGCCGAGAGTTTTGAGGCCTCATCCTGTCTCGTGGACGTTGCACCGCATATTGTATCAAAGATTTCTGCGTTTGTACATCTTTTTTTTAAGAAATTCTCACATTCGGTAAAATTATTGCGTGTCTGAGTAGTTTGAATGACCATTGTTATCGGTTTAGTATAAAATTCGGGATTTTTTTCAAACCAATCTTCAAGCTCTGCGGCATTTTCGCAAAGCACATGCTCACCGCACCAGCCGCAGACCGCCTCAACCTCGGGGTGATTGCGCATGCCGATAATGACAACAAATCTCCCCTCTTCCGTAGCCTTGCCTACTATGCCGTGTATTCTTTTCACCTTCGGGCAGGTAGCGTCAACTATCACGGCGTTTCTGTTTTTAAGGGTCTCATACACGGTCCTTGAAACACCGTGGGAGCGGATCATGACCTTTGCACCCTCAGGCAGCTCATACGGAGAATCAATTACACTAAGTCCGTCAGAACCGAGCTTTGAAACTACGTCGTCATTATGAATAAGCTGACCGAGTGAATATGCTGGACCCTCCTGCAAAAGCTCTTCAGCCATTTTTACCGAGCGGCTCACGCCGAAGCAGAAGCCTGCGCTTTTGGCAACGATTATTTCTTTCATTCCGTTACCGCCTTTGCGCCGGTTTTTTCGGTAATTATTCCGCAGACAAGCTTAAGGCTCTCCTCAAAGTCATAATTACTTGTGTCAAGTATTACGGCATCGTCTGCCGGAATGAGAGGTGCAGCCGCTCTGTTGGAATCCTGATAGTCACGCTTTTTCATATCTTCCATGACTTCCTCAAGGCTGTCGTCCATGCCCTTTGCCTGAAGCTCAAGGAAGCGACGGTACGCTCTTGCCTCAAGGCTTGCAGTGAGGAAAATCTTGACATCGGCATTTGGGAGAATAACCGTTCCTATGTCCCTGCCGTCCATTATAACATTATATTTCTCCGCCATACTTCTCTGCATATCCATGAGGAAGGCCCTTACCTCCTGCATGGCGGAAACGTTTGATGCACACATTGATATTTCGGGAAGCCGTATTTCCTTTGAAACATCTTCGCCGTCAAGATACATTCTCTGCTCGCCGTTTTCGTTGTATTTAAGCTCAATATCAAGCTCCGGCAGCATCGGCAGTATTAAGCTTTTATCCTTTGTATCGTAGCCTCTTTTAAAAGCCGCAAGGCCGATTGTTCTGTAAATTGCCCCGGTGTCAACATATATGAATCCGAAAATTTGCGCAGCTCTGCGGGAAATCGTACTCTTTCCGGCACCGCTGGGTCCGTCGATAGCAACAGAAATCATTATTTTACCTCTCATAGTGAATTTGCTGCCGTAAAGGCAGTTGACCACGCAATCTGCAGATTGAATCCGCCCGTATATGCGTCAAGGTCCAGCACCTCTCCCGCAAAATGAAGTCCCTGAACCAGCTTTGATTCCATCGTTCTCGGGTTTACTTCTTTTGTTGAAACGCCGCCGGACGTCACAATTGCCTCATCAATTGGGCGTGTGCCGATGACAGAAACGGGAAATGCCTTAAACAGCTTCAGAAGCCGCTGGCGCTGTTCACGGGTTATGGAGTTGACCTTTGTTTCAGCGGGGATTTCCGAAAGTTCGATCAGAACGGGAATCATTGTTCTGCCCGCAAGGTCGCAAAGAGCGTTTGCAAAATCACGGTTTGCGTATTTTTCAAAATCACGCAGTATTCTCGAGTCAAGCTTTTTTTCGTCAAGCGCAGGCTTCAGATCAATTTCAAGTCTGTATTTTTTATTTGCAAAATCCCTCATGTGAGCGCTTGCGGAAAGCACAAGAGGTCCGCTTACGCCGAAGTGCGTAAACAGCATTTCACCCAGCTCCTTATAAATCAGCCTGTCGTCCTCAAATGCTGAAAGTGTCACGTTTTTCAGCGAAAAGCCCTGCATCTGCGCACAGTAGTCATCTGCGCTCTCCAAAGGAACAAGGGAGGGTCTGCGCGGCGAAACGGTGTGTCCCAGCTCCTCCGCCATCTTATATCCCCAGCCCGTAGAGCCCGTGAGCGGATAAGAAAGACCGCCCGTGCATATAACTGCGGCACGGCAGTCAATAATGCCGTCTTCGGTTTGAACTCCTACAACGGCATTATCCTCTGTCAGAATTTTCTTTGCTCTGCATCGCTCAAGTCTGACTCCGTTTCTCTGCATATACCGCTGAAGCGTTCCCGCAACATCATTTGCGTTATCGGAAACGGGAAAAACTCTGTTTCCCCGTTCTGTTTTAAGCGGAAGTCCGAGATTTTCAAAAAATGCCATTACTTCACGCGGAGGAAACTTATTCAGCGCACTGTACAGAAATCTTCCATCACCGGGAATGTTGGCAAGAACGTCCTTAATCTCGCAGTTATTTGTAACATTGCATCTGCCCTTGCCCGTTATTCTCAGCTTTCTACCCAATATCTTATTTGGTTCAAGCAGAACAACGTCAAGTCCGCGTTCAGCCGCAGCGCCGCTGCACATCATACCGGCAGCTCCGCCTCCGATTACAACTACGTCAGCTGTTTGTCTTTTCATAAACATCGTGCTCCTGCCAGATGTTTTCAAGATTTTCAAAGGTCTTGAGAACATCTTCGCGGTTTTTCTTTGCAACCGCCATGATAATTGCATTGATGAGACTCAGCGGTGCAACAAGCGAATCAATGAAGGAAACCATATCGCTTTTTGCATAAAGACAGATGTCGGCTATTCCGTTTACGGGTGAAGCTGCGCTGTCGGTAATCGCAATTGCATTTGCACCCATTTTCTTTGCAAACTGCATTGCTTCAACGGTGTGGCTTGAGTATCTTGGATAACTGATGCCGATAAACAGATCGCCCTCACCTATTCTTACAAGCTGCTCAAAGGTTTCGCTTGCGGCTGTGTCGCGCACAACAGTCACACCGTCGCGCAGCAGGTTAAGGTACAGACCCAGGAAGGAAGAAAGCGCCGTCGAGGTACGCATACCAACGATGAAAATGCGCTTTGCCTTGATTATCTCGTCAACAGCACTGTCAAAGCTCGCCTGATCAAGATTGTCAAGCGTGGCCTGAAGATTCTGCATATCGCTTGTAATTACAGACTTTGCAATATCCTTTTCATCAAGCATACTGCGGGCAACTTCGATTCGCTGAACCGAAGTAAGACGGTTTCTTATCATTTCCTGCAGAGCCTTGCGCATGGTAGGATAACCGTCATAGCCCAGCTCCGTTGCGAAGCGAACGACCGTGGATTCGCTTACACCGACGATTTCGCCGAGCTTTCCCGCAGTCATAAACGCCGCCTTATCGTAATTGGTCAATATATATTTAGCTATGGCACGCTGTCCTTTTGAGAGTTTGCTGCAATCTTTTGCAAGAATAGCGAGAAGATTATCTTCCATAATATCATCTCCGGATTAAAGTGGCTTTATTTTACTCTTTATTGCGATAAATTGCAATATAATTTTGCAATTTTTTAGCCTCAAACTTGCAAAATGCGCAAGTTTGAGGCTTATTTAACATAGAAATTTAATTTATTTGGCTTGATTATCAAAAAATTCTTGCATTTCTTCTTTGCTAAGATATCTCCATTCACCGGGCTTGAGATTGCCGAGAGCAAAATTCGCTTCCGAAACGCGCTTAAGCCTTGTAAGTTTAAGTCCTGCCGCCTCGCACATTTTTCTGATCTGACGGTTTCTGCCCTCGTGAATGGTGATTTCAAGCACTGTTCCGTCTGAATTTTTACTGAAAACCTTAACTTCCGCAGGCTTGATTTTGTATCCGTCAATGACAAGCGGAGATTTGAGAACATCAATTGCGCTTTCGGGGCATTCACCCGAAATATATGCGTGGTAGGTCTTATGCTCAAGTCCCGAGGGGTGCATCAGCCTGTTGGCGAAATTGCCGTCATCGGTCATTATCAGCAGGCCCTCTGAATACATATCGAGTCTGCCGACGGGATAAACTCTTTTGCCCGCGCCGGCAACAAGCTCTGTTACGCATTTTCTGCCCTTCTCGTCCTTCATAGTGGTAACGTAACCGCGGGGCTTATTTAGCATTATGTAGGTTTTCTCAGACGCAGCGAAAATGCGCACACCGTCAACGGCAATCACGTCTGCATCAGCATCGGCACTGTCGCCGAGAGATGCCGCATTGCCGTTTACGGTCACGCGTCCCGCTTTAATCAGTTCCTCCCCTGCTCTGCGCGAGGCATAGCCCGAGGAGGATATTATTTTCTGTATTCTCTCTTTCATTACTTACCTGCAATATAATACGGCTTTGAGCCGAAAATTCTTTCTATAATGGAAGCTTTGTTGCTCATATCTGTAGTATTGTCAACAGTATAAACCAGATTTTCCTCTGCCGCAAGTTCACCGTTTAAATAAACCCTGATTATTCCGACTTTTTCACCCGCAAAGCCGCCTGCAAACAGAAATCTTGGTACTTCGGTTTCGATCGTAACCTCAGCCGAGCTGTCCGTCAAAAAAGCAAGGTCATTTTCAACCGTTATGCTTGCATATCTGCTTATGCCCGAAACTGATGGAACTTGAAATGAAAAGGAGTCTTTTCTGAAAGCAGAAAGCTTATATTCTGAATACGCCCAGTCATAGAGCTTCATGTGGTCGTTCCAATCGTCAGGGGCATTGAGAGTGACGCAAACAAGCCTCATTCCGCTGCGCTCGCAGCAGCTTACAAGCGTTCTGCCCGCCGCAATTGTATAGCCCGTTTTAACGCCTATGCAGCCCTCGCAATTCCAAAGCAGCTTGTTGTGATTGACAAAGGTAATATCGCCTATTTCAGCCGTTTTTTTGGATACAATGCCTCTAAAAACTTCATTTTCCATGCAATATGATGCAAGCACCGCCATGTCTTTTGCACTTGAATATTGCTTATCTCCGTCAAGACCGTGCGGGTTTTCAAAAGATGTGTCATACATTTCAAGCTGCTGTGCTTTTTTGTTCATAAGCTCGGCAAAAGCCGCTTCGCTTCCCGATACATAGTTGGCAAGTGCAGTTGCCGCGTCATTACCAGATGTAATCATCATGCCGGTCAGAAGCTCAAGAACCGTATATTCTTTTCCCGCTTCAAGATACATTGACGAGCCTTCAATATTGCACCATTCCGTATCAATTCTGACCTTTTCGTCAAGCTCACAGTTTTCGATGACAACAATAGAGGTCATAATTTTCGTTGTGCTGGCTATAAGCATGTGCTCATCCGAATTTTTCTGATATAAAATCTCACCGGTATCTGCGCAAATCAGCACGGCACACTGTGCCGAAATTTCCTGAGGCTCGGCATACACCGGAAAAGAAAAAAGCATTGATAATACTGCAATTATGGAAATAACAGTACGGTTTTTCAAAAAAAGCACCACCTTTCAAGGCAGTGCTTATTATAGTCAATTATACTATTATTTAATCATCACTTCTTGTCGATGAACCGGTCAACTTTATCCAGAACCTGAGGCACAAGGTCAAGCGCACGGTCAATGCTTGTTTGTGCGGGAGGCATGACATTCACCATTCTCACGCTTCCGTCTTTGATTACAAGGAAGCCTACGGGCTCAATTTTGACACCTGCTGCGCTGCCTGCGCTGAAGCTGTCCCTGTTGCTGTTTTTGGCATCTCCGCCGCCTCCGCCGAAGCCGAAGCTTACTTTGGAGATAGGGATAAGAGTAATGCCGTCAGGGGTGACAATAGGTTCTCCGACAACATTATTGACCTTAACAAGCTCTTCAATGTTGCTCATGGTTGTGTTCATCAGTTCGCCAAGCTTATTGTCCACGGTTAGCCTTCCTTTCACGTTTTAATCTTATTCGTTTCTTCACATAAATTACGGCATAAGATATAGCCGCACTCAGAGCAATATAGATTATCTGACCGATTCTTGATGAAAGCGTCAGCCCGAATTCAAATCGGCTTTCGTCGGAATCATAGTCGGTCGATACGTCAATTTCTCGGTTATTAACTTTAAATGTTCTTTCAACTATCGGTATCAGGGTATTAATTGCGGCATTTGCTGCATTGTAGCGAAGCGCCGTGCTGCAGGGGTCATCGGTTGCGAAAACATAAATCAGCCTCAGCCTGTCAAATCTGATGCTTTTTTTGAATCTTCCCAGAATCTTAATGCCCTTTTTAGCTATTTCAATCCATTCGCCAATGCTGAAGCTAAGCTTTAGCTTTTTCTTTTTCGATTTCTTGGCCTTTTGTTTTTTATTCTTATTTTTTGTTTCAAGCTCAATCTGATTATTTTTACTTTTCGCAAAAATTCTGAACTTTGCAAACAAGATCCTTGCGGAAAGTCTGAAGCCCTTATCATCGTAGTCTGCCGCAACACATACGGGAATAAGCAGAATAAGTACAAGCGCAACAATTATTATAGCCGCAATAAGCATAAAATCACTCCCGCTTACCTGATTTCCTCAATCTGCATCTGGTCTTCCCCTACCGTTGTCATCTTCTCAATTGCGTCCTCAAGCCTTTTTACGCCGTCGCTGCTTGAAATGTCCGGAAGCTCGGGAAGCTCTTCAAGGCTGCTGACGCCCATTGTTCGCAGAAAAACGTCTGTCGTACGCAGAAGCGATGGTCTGCCGGGAACATCAAGCTTTCCGCAGCGTTCAATAAGCCCTCTCTCAAGGAGAACACCCACGGTGTAGGAGCTGTCAACGCCTCTCACCTGGTCAATATATGCTCGCGTAACGGGCTGGAAATATGCAACAACCGCAAGGGTTTCCAAAGCGGGCTGAGACAGCATGGGCGGCTTACGCTGTTCAAGCGTTTTACTGATAAGCGACGCATACTCAGGGGCTGAGCAAAGCTGCAGGCTCTTGTCAAGCTTCAAAAGTCTGATGCCGCGCTGATTAAAGCTGTATTCATCGGAAAGCTGCTTGGCGGCAGCATACACCTCATCTTCGTCAGCCTCAAGTATAAGTGATAGTCTTGCCGCGGGAACAGGTTCACCGGCTGCAAAGAGTATCGCTTCTATTGCGGATTTTAGATTCTGAATTTCCATATCGTACCTACTCAACAATTCTTTCGAGTATTTCATCAATATTGCCGCCGACAAATTTCAGCGTATAATCCCCGTCCTCGCCCTCAAGGACAATACTGCCCATACTGCAAAGCTCAAGAATAGAGATAAAGGTTGCAACGATCTCGGAGCGGCTTTCACACTGAGCATAAAGCGTTTCAAGCTTTGCGTCACCTGCCTGAAGCAGCGAAACAAGCTCACGGCTCTTGGTTCTGACCTCATAAACAATGCGGGAGGGAGCAATTCTGTGGGCAAATTCCGGCTCGACGGGCTTGCCGCCGCGTGTAACAACGTCATATAAGGCTTTGAATAGATCTGAAGCCTCATGCCTGTACTCATACTCTCTGCTGCTCTTCGGCAAGGGCTCAGGCAACTTTGCATAATACAGCAGACCCGTTTCAGATGCCTTTTTCAGCTCTGGAGTTACTTTCTGCACCGCGGTGTAAATATCTTTGGCTTTAAGCTGTTCCAAAGAACTCATGAGTTCTTCCAGCTCGCTTACCTCTTCATCGCCTGCGAGAAGCGTTCTCGTCTTGATATACAGCAGGTGCGATGCCATCTGCACAAACTCACTGGCAATTTCAAGATCCATGCGTTCCATCTCCGCAAGATATTCAAGATACTGGTCGAGAATATCGGCAATTTTTATGTCGCGGATCTCTATTTTATTTTTAGACAGAAGCATAAGTATAAGGCTCAGCGGACCCTGAAAATCCTGGAGCTCGTTGCGTTCCTTTACAATACCTTCAAGGTGAAAAGTTAAATCTTCCATATTACATAAAAACTTCCATAAGCCCGAATCCCCAATCGGTCAGAAACCAGAGCTTATCAACCAGAAACTGAGTTGCAGAAGAAAGCGGATTTCCTAAAACTCCCGTTGCCACGAGAAGCAGAAGGGCGATCATGCCATAGCGCTCATATCGCATGAGCTTTATATATGCCGAATCACTCATAATTGAAAACAGCACCTTAGAGCCGTCAAGCGGCGGAACGGGAACGATGTTGAAAACCGCAAGCGCAAAGCTCAGATATGCAGTGGTGTAAACCATTTTAATGACTGCAGCACCGAATTCCGAATAATTCTTAAAGCACGGAACCCATATTAATCCCAGTACGAAAAGCGCAGCACAGCCGATAATGATGTTTGATACGGGACCTGCCAATGCGGTTATCGCCATATCGCGCTTAGGATTTTTGAAATTGCGCATATCAACGGGTACGGGCTTTGCCCAGCCGAATTTGAATGCAACCATCATTATAAGACCGAACAAATCAATGTGCTTAATGGGGTTAAGCGTAAGCCTTCCCATGTTCTTAGCCGTGTTGTCACCCAGCTTATAGGCAACGAAGCCGTGACTCAGCTCATGCAGAGTAATACATATAAGCGCTGGAATTACGGCAAAAAGCATATCTGTAAGCACGCTCCAGTCAAGGCCGTGCATTACATCGGAGAAAGAAGCAGTAGTATTCATATCACTTTATATACTTAAGTATCTCTGCCATCAGAAGCTCACGCCCCGTTCCCTTTTCTGCGGAAAACGGGATAAGCTGAACTCCCTCGGGCAGTTCAAGAGTTTCGCGAATAAGCTTCATATTAGGTTCTGTTTCGCTTTTCTTCAGCTTATCGCACTTGTTGGCAACAACAACCAGCGGACAATCAGTGCTCAAAAACCACTGTGCCATGGTGATATCGTCAGCCGTAGGCTTATGTCTGGAGTCAACGATCATAACTCCAAGGGTAATAACACCCTCCGTGGCAAAAAACTTCTCCATAAGCTTTCCCCAACGGTCACGCTCAGACTGGGAAACCTTAGCGTAGCCGTAGCCGGGAAGGTCAACAAAATATGCTTTGCCGTCAATAAGAAAGTAATTAACATGAATGGTCTTACCGGGAGACTGACCGACTCTTGCAAAGTTTTTTCTATTGAGAAGTCTGTTAATTACAGAGGATTTGCCTACATTTGACTTACCCGAAAAAACAATTCCGGGTAAGTCGGTTTTTATAAAGCCTTTCGGGTCAGCGGCTGATTTAATAAACTCAGCCTTGTTTACATTCAATGATGCCATAAAACACCTTATTGTCTTATTTCTCTGCCGCCCATCTTTGCGGGTACGGGAATTACAACCTCGTTTTTGTTTTCAGCCTCAATGCTGACAAGCGCGTTTTCAACCACCTTGTCCATGTGGTCAACAACAATGAAGTTAAGCGCCGCGTAAACTCTGGGGTCAATTTCCGCAAGATCCGCCTCGTTGTCGGCAGGAATAATTACGGTCTTTACCCCGTTGCGCATCGCCGCCATAGTCTTTTCCTTGAGTCCGCCGATTGCAAGCACTCTTCCGCGGAGGCTGATTTCGCCGGTCATGGCTACATCATGGCGCACCGGTCTGCCGGTGAGCGCGGAAATAATAGCCAGACAGATAGTAATTCCGGCGGAAGGACCGTCCTTGGGAACGGCGGCTTCCGGAAAATGAATGTGGATATCCCTGTTCTTGTAAAACTCCTTGTCAATTCCGAGAGTATCCGCACGGCTGCGGATATAGGTTACAGCCGCATGGCAGGATTCCTTCATAACGTCGCCGAGGTTGCCCGTAAGCTCAAGCTTGCCGGTACCCTCAACAACTGCAACCTCAACATCAAGCACCTCTCCGCCTGCCGAAGTCCATGCAAGACCGCGTACAAGACCGATTTCATCGCTGATTCTTGTCTTCTCGGGCTTGAACTTAGGCGCACCGAGATAATCGCTCAGCATACCTGCACGGAGGTTTACGCTCTTCTTTTCGCCGTTGCCGATAATAACCGCACACTTGCGGCAGACAGCCGCAATAAGCCTTTCAAGCGTTCTGACGCCTGCCTCACGGGAGTACAGGCTGATGATCTCACGGATTGCATCGTCGCTTATCTTAAGCTGACGTCCGTTAAGACCGTGCTTTTTGCGCTGCTTCGGAAGCAGATGATTCTTTGCGATCTGGAGCTTCTCCTCGTCGGTATAGCTTGAAAGCTCAATAACTTCCATGCGGTCAAGAAGCGCTTTGGGAATTGTCTCCGTTGTATTTGCCGTTGTGATAAAGAAAACATCGGACAGGTCATAGGGAAGCTCAAGGAAATTATCCCTGAAGGTGCTGTTCTGTTCGGGGTCAAGAGCCTCAAGAAGTGCGGCAGAGGGATCGCCGCGATAGTCTGAACCCAGCTTGTCTATCTCATCAAGCACCATAAGCGGATTACTGCTTTTTGCAATGCGCAGGCCGTTTATAATACGTCCGGGCATTGCACCCACATAAGTCTTTCTATGACCGCGGATTTCCGCCTCATCATGCACACCGCCAAGAGAAATACGCACAAGATTTCTGTTTGCAGCCCTTGCGATACTCATTGCGATGCTTGTCTTACCGGTTCCCGGAGGGCCTACAAAGCAGAGCAGGCTGCTCTTCATTTCGGGGGCAAGCTTTCTTACCGCAAGATATTCAATGACGCGCTCCTTGACTTTTTCAAGACCGAAGTGGTCCTCATCAAGCATTTTTCTTGCGGCATCAATATCAAGAGTTTCCTCGGTTTTAATGCCCCAGGGAAGCTCAAGGCAGGTTTCAATATAGTTTCTGATAACCGTAGCCTCAACAGAGCCGAAGGGCTGCTTTGCAAGGTGGGAAACCTCCTTCAGAAGCTTTTCTTCAACGGGCTTGTCAAGATTCATCTCGCGGATTTTTGCCTTGAACTCGCCAATCTCATCGCCGATGTCGTCCTCGCCAAGCTCCTGCTGAATGATTTTCATTTCCTCGCGCAGATAGTATTCGCGCTGGTTCTTGCTCATCTGCTCGTTGGTAGCCTCGGCAAGCTCCTGCTCAATTGACATTACGTCAAGCTCATGGCTCAGCATCTCAACAAGCCTTTCAAGGCGTCTTACGGGGTGAAGCTCCTCAAGGAGCTTTTGTTTTTCGGTATAGAGGAAATGAACGTTCTGCGCAATGTAGTTGGACACATAAGCAGGGTCCTTGCTCATTACCACATTGAGAATCATCTCCGGTGCCATTGTACCGGAAAGACGAACATATTCGTCAAAATATCCGACGGCAGTTCTCATAAGGGCTTCGAGCTTTGCGGCGTCCGTTCCTCTGTCAGATTTATCGGGAATGCGTACTATATCACCGAAGAAATTCGGTGTTTCATAATGAATTTCAGTAATTGCACCTCTGTAAATACCCTCAACCATGACCTTGCAGAGCTTGCCGCCGGGCTGACGCACCATCTGCCTTACGCGGCAGACCATGCCAATGCCGTAAAGGTCATTGACCGTGGGAATATCAGTGGCAATATCCTTTTGGGTAACAAGGAATATTTCCTGGTTACCGTTCATTGCCTGATTGAGTGCAGCCAGAGATGCGGGACGCTCAACATCGAAGTTAAGCAGCATTCCCGGGAATATATTAAGTCCGCGCAGAGCCAGAATAGGCAGCGTGCGTGTGTTTTCTCTGTTAATTAAACCCATGTTTTTCACTCCCTTGGAATAAAAGCGCAAGACGAGACAAGTACCCCGTCTTGCGTAAAAAGATATCAGTTCTTTCGGATAACGTCGGGGCTGGTGTTATTCTTCACACAGTCGGCGGTTATGATTACTTTCTCGATAGTGACGTCAGACGGTACACTGTACATTATATCCGTCATTACATTTTCCATTACGCTGCGCAGTCCGCGTGCGCCGATTTTCATTTCTATTGCCTTATCTGCAATTGCAGCAAGTGCTTCGGGCTTAAACTCAAGGTCAACGCAGTCAATACCCATAAGCGCCTGATACTGCTTGGTCATTGCATTCTTAGGCTCGGTCAGAATACGGACAAGATCATCACGGCTTAGGGAACGCAGAGGGGCAATTACGGGAAGTCTGCCGATAAGCTCGGGAATAATGCCGAACTTCAGCAGATCGTGCTGCTGCACCTGAGCAAGCAGCTCACCAACATCGCGCTCGCTTGCGCTCTTAATCTCCGCGCCGAAGCCGATGGTGGTCTTCTTGGTGCGCTTTTCAACGATTTTATCAAGACCGTCAAAAGCGCCGCCGCAGATGAACAAAATATTCGTGGTGTCGATCTTAATGAACTCCTGATGGGGATGCTTGCGACCGCCCTGAGGAGGAACATTTGCAACTGTGCCTTCAAGCAGCTTGAGCAGCGCCTGCTGAACACCTTCACCGGAAACATCACGGGTGATGGAGGTATTTTCGCTCTTGCGCGCAATCTTGTCTATCTCGTCAATGTAGATAATGCCCTTTTCCGCACGCTCTACATTAAAGTCCGCAGCCTGAATGAGCCTGAGAAGAATATTTTCAACGTCCTCGCCCACATAGCCCGCCTCTGTAAGCGTGGTTGCGTCCGCAATAGCGAAGGGCACGTCAAGCATCTTTGCAAGGGACTGGGCAAAAAGCGTTTTGCCGCTGCCCGTGGGACCTATAAGCAGAACGTTGCTCTTCTGAAGCTCAACATCGTTTTCCCCTGCATAAAGAATGCGCTTATAGTGATTGTAAACCGCAACGGCAAGAACGGTTTTTGCCTTATCCTGCCCTACGATATACTGGTCAAGCTTTGCCTTTATCTGAGAGGGTCTGAGCAGATTTTCAAAGGTAAGGCGGTTGCCGTCGGTGTCCATAATCGGACTTACCCCGTCCTCATCAATTATGTTCATGCAAAGCTTAACACATTCATCGCAGATGTAAGCGCCGTTGCCGGCAATGAGTCTGCCTATCTGATTCTGTGTTTTGCCGCAGAATGAGCACTTTATGCTTCTTTTATCATCGGTTTTTGCCATGTATATACCTCAATAATAATTAGATAAAGATGAGGGAACAGCTATGTTCCCCCATCAATCTCAACGCTTTGCAATTACTTCGTCGATAAGGCCGTATTCCATAGCTTCTGCTGCGGACATGAAATGGTCACGCTCGCAATCGCGCTCTACGGTTTCAACCGGCTTGCCGGTGTTTTCGGCAAGAATACGGTTCAGATTACGCTTAATCTTCAGAATCTGTTCTGCCTGAATCTGAATATCGGTGCACTGACCCTTGCTTCCGCCGGAGGGCTGGTGAATCATGATTTCGGAATTAGGCAGTGCCTTACGCTTTCCCTTTGCACCGCTTGACAGCAGGAACGCGCCCATTGATGCCGCCATGCCAACGCAGACGGTGCATACATCGGGTTTTATATACTGCATGGTATCGTAGATCGCCATACCTGCGGTAACGCTTCCGCCGGGGCTGTTAATGTAGAAGGTAATGTCCTTGTCCGGATCCTGAGCTTCAAGGTAAAGAAGCTGGGCAACGATAAGACTTGCGGTTGCGTCATTGACTTCCTCGGACAGCATTACAATTCTGTCATTGAGCAGTCTTGAGAATATATCGTATGAACGCTCACCGCGGCTTGTCTGTTCAACTACATAGGGTACTAAACTCATATTTGGTTCTCCTTTTCAAAATTGGCTTATCCAGGAGATCATATCCGAATAAAACTTTTATTATTCAGCAGTTGCAGTCTCGATGATGATTCTGCTTGCCTTTTCCTTAAGGAACTCGCTTCTGATGAAGCCGATGCCGAAGTGCTCGATAATATCTTCGGGCTTTGCGCCAACGGTCTGTGCAGCGCCCTGAACGTACTCGGCAAGCTCGTCTTCATTAACCTCAAGCTTCTCTTCAGCAACAATTGCCTCGAACAGCATATCCTGCTTTACCTGAGCAATTGCGGAGGGACGGAGTGCGGTTTCCATGGTTTCGTCATCAATACCCATAAGCTTGATGAGCTCTTCGGTGGAAATGTCCTTATCGTTAATGCCGAACTGTGCTGCATAGTTGCGGAGCATATCGTCCAGCTTTTCCATAATCATGGTCTCGGGAACTTCAACAACGAGGTTGTCGCAGGCCTTTTCCATAACATCACTGCGGAACTTGGTGTCAACGCGGTCCTGCTCCTCAACGAGAAGGTCTTCGCGGAGGTCAGCCTTGTACTCTTCAAGCGTGTCAAACTCGGAAACGTCCTGAGCGAACTCGTCATCAAGCTCGGGAAGCTCTGCCATGGTAAGACCGTTGAGCTTTACCTTGAAAACAACTGCCTTGCCTGCAAGGTCTTCAACATAGTTCTCGGGGAAGGTAATGTCAAGGTCCTTCTCCTCGCCTATCTGCATACCAACTACCTGCTCCTCAAAGCCGGGAACGAAGGTGTTGGAGCCGAGCTCAAGACTGAAGCCCTCTGCCTTGCCGCCGTCAAAGGCTTCGCCGTTGAGGTAACCGTCAAAGTCGATGTTTGCGGTGTCGCCCATCTCTGCAGGACGGTCAACGTCGACCATGCGTGCATTGCGCTTGCGGACTTCCTCGATCTTTGCGTCGACCATTTCATCGGTGACAACTGCTTCTTCCTTCTTGACAACAATGTCTCTGTATTGACCGAGGGTTACTTCGGGATAAAGCTCTACGGCAAAGTCATAGGTCAGAACCTTCTCATCGCTGAGGTCAACACTGGTGATAGAGGGTCTGCCGATTATTTTAATACCGCTGTTTTCAATGCCGAAGCCGAATGCTTCGCCGCACAGGTCGTCCATTGCGTCCTGATAGAATGCGTCTTCGCCGTACATATTCTCGATGATTGCACGGGGTGCTTTGCCCTTGCGGAAGCCGGGAACGCTGATGCTGCCCTTGGCCTTGTTGTATGCCTTGTTTACGGCAACATCAAACTCAGCTGCGTCGATTTCTACCTGAAAGCTTGCGGTTTTGTCTTCTTTCTTTTCAATATTCTTGACTATCATTGGTTAACTTCCTCCTAATAATGTTCATTCAAACACCACGATATCATAACAGATTATACCGTTAAAAGCAATATTTTTTTATAAATATTGTAGACTATATGAGTTTTTTCGGTCTGAACTGTATATAGTCAGCAGAAACAAGTAAATGCCCGGTTCCGTTATACATTCCGTTAAAGGCAAAGGCACAGCCTGCGCTGTGAATATGACCGTAGCAGCAAAGCTCAACGCTGTATTTTTGCAGAAGCTCAAGGATTTCCGGACATTCATAGCCCTGATATTTCGGGGGATAATGAAGAAAAACGAATTTTCGCTTATCCCCTGCCGCCTTCAGCGATGCCTCAAGCCGCATACATTCACGGTTCATTATCTTTTTGTCATGCTCATCGTTCTTGCTTTCCTCATAAAACCAGCCGCGTGTACCGCATATTGCAATATCTTCATACTCAAAGCAGTTATTATGAAGAACCTCAATTGTTTTTATTTCATGCTCATTAAAGAATTTTTTGGCTTTTGCGGCAGTTGTCCACCAGTAATCGTGATTGCCCTTGAGGATAATTTTTCGTCCCGGAAGACGTTCGATGAAAAGAAAATCCTCCAATGCCTCGTCCATAGTCATTCCCCAGGTAATGTCCCCGCAGATAACCGTTAGGTCATCATCAGTCAATGACGAAAACCCGTCTGAAATTTTTTCAACATAGTTTTCCCATCTTCCGCCGAAAACGTCCATGGGCTTTTCAGTTCCGAGGGAAAGATGCAGATCGCCGATCGTATATAAGGACATATTGCCTCCGAATAAAGAGAAATAATAATACAGATACTATGTTTGCCACAGGCAAATATAAATGGAGGTAAAGACTATGAGCGAAATAAACTTCGAGGACAGCAAAATTACCGGTGTGGGCTGCGATGTAACCAACTGCAAGTACAACACCCGTGACAGAAAGTGCTCTGCATCAAGCATCGAAGTTGAGAACGAAAGGGCTTCTACCAAGGGTGAGACCTACTGCTCCACCTTCTGTCCCAGAGGCTGCTGCGATTAATCATTCAAAAACGGGAGAAATCCCGTTTTTACATATCAGCTAAGGAAGCTGTCAACAACCTCGATCATCTTTTCCTTTTCGCAAACGCCCTTAAAGCGCTGTTCACGCTTATCAAGATCGGCAAGAGGATAAGGCACCTTCCGTCCGGTTGTTTCGGAAAGCTTTTCAATAAGCTCGGTGCCGCTTGCGCAGCATTCATTGCCGAGTGCGGAAAGCACGCTGTCGCAGAACTTAAAGGGGCTTGCGGTGGAAACAACGATTGTGGGCACAACGGGATTTGCCTTGCGGTAGTCCTCAACAACCTTGCAGGCTACGGCAGTGTGAGTATCAATAAGATAATCGCGCTTGTTGTAAACCTCCGCAATAAGCTGCTTTGTGCTTTCATCGTTGCAGAAGCCGCCCAAGAAATTATCGGAAATCACAGCCTTAATTTCGTCGGAAACGGTGTAGCTTCCCTCTGCGCTCAGGCTCTTCATGTAAGAGGCAACAAGCTCGTCATCTTCGCTGATGCAGTACAGCAGACGCTCAAGGTTACTGGATACCAGAATGTCCATAGAGGGAGAAATCGTGCAGTGGAAGGGACGGTTCTTGTTGTAAACGCCGCTTGCAAAGAAGTCAGTGAGAACGTTGTTCGCATTGGAAGCGCAAAGGAGCTTGCCTACGGGAAGGCCCATCTTCTTTGCATACCAGCAGGCAAGAATATTGCCGAAATTACCCGTGGGAACCGCAAAATCAACTACATCGCCCATGGCAATTTTGCCCGAATTTACATAGTCGCAGTAGGCTGAGAAATAGTAGGCGATCTGAGGAAGAAGTCTGCCCCAGTTAATAGAGTTTGCGGAGGAAAGGAAGAAGCCCTTTTCGGAAATTTTTTCTGCAAATTCCCTGTCGGAGAATATCCTCTTTACGCCGGTCTGTGCATCGTCAAAATTGCCGTAAACCGCTGATACGCCTACATTTTTGCCGCTCTGGGTAATCATCTGCAGCTTCTGAACATCGGACACTCCGTTATGAGGGAAGAATACGAGGATCTTGGTGCCCTCGACATCTGCAAAGCCCTCAAGAGCTGCCTTGCCCGTGTCACCGCTGGTGGCAACGAGAATGCACACCTTGCGCTCCTCTCCGCACTTTTTCAAAGATGCGGTTAGCAGGTGGGGCAGCATCTGAAGCGCCATATCCTTGAATGCGCAGGTAGGGCCGTGCCAAAGCTCCAGAACACCGGTATTATCGTCAATAAAATGTACGGGAGCAATCTCCTTATGGTCGAAATTCTCGCCGTAGGCCGCCTTTACAAAGCCCTCAAGCTCTTCCCTGCTGAACTCCTCAAGATAACGTGACATGATGTCAACGGCTCTGCCGCGGTAGTCCATATCGCACAGGGCTCTTATTTCGTCTGCACTTACGGCAGGTACGGATTCAGGAACAAAGAGTCCGCCATCGGCAGCAAGTCCCTTTGCAATCGCCTCTGCTGCAGAAACCTTGTAATTCTTATTTCTTGTGCTGAAGTACATCATAATTACACCTCAAAAGCATTTTCTATATGGTTTATTGTAACGTGCCTGCTGGCAATTCCGTCAGGCGCGTAAAGCTCTATTACATCAAATCGCGGCTGTTTATCGCATTCATGCTCCGAAAGCCAGATTTCAGCGGCGGTGATAATACGGCGCTGCTTTGCAGCGGTTACAAATTCCTTTGCCTCACCGTGACTGGCATCTTTTCGCAGCTTTACCTCTGCAAAAATGATATATTTTTTGTTTTCCGCAACAATATCAATCTCTCCCTGACGGTATGTACAGTTCATATCCGTAATTCTGTAGCCGTGCAGTCTGAGATAGCTTGCCGCCTTCTTTTCTCCCCATGAGCCGAGATTTCTTTTATCCATCAGTGCATCTTCCTCAAAAAGCTCATTCTGTGAATTTCGCAGGGACCGTATTCACGAAGCGCCGCATAATGAAGCTTTGTGCCGTAGCCCTTGTGCTGCTCAAAGCTGTACTGCGGATATTTTTCTGCCATTTCAAGCATATAGCGGTCACGGGTGACCTTTGCGAGAATTGACGCTGCGGCTATATCGGCACATTTTGCGTCACCCTTAATTACGCAGCGACTGGGATATTCGATTGCGCTGTTGCGGTTGCCGTCAATAAGCGCAAGCTCCGGAGCAGGCTCAAGCCGGGCAATCGCTCTGTTCATGGCAAGCATTGAGGCGTTGAGAATGTTCAATTCCTCAATTTCTTCAACACTTGCAAAGGCGATGCCGTAGCTGACTGCCTTCTCAATAATTACGTCATACAGTGCTTCCCTGCGTTTTTCCGAGAGCTTTTTTGAGTCATTCAGACCTTCGATTTCACAGTTTCTCGGCAAAATCACGGCGGCGGCACAAACCGGACCCGCAAGCGGACCTCTGCCTGCCTCGTCAACACCGCAGATAAGCCTTATACCGCTGTCATATATCTCATTTTCAATAACCCAGAGTTCGTTCATTCAGGCTTCTCCAGACTGATTCTTCCGAGCTTTCCCTCGTGGTATTCTCCCAGAAGGGTATTCGCCATGCGCTCAATGTCATATTCGCCGCGGGATACCAGAAAACCGCGTTTTTTTGCCGCTTCCTCAAGGAGCTCAAAGCCGTTCATTTCAGGGTCGGGCTCGAATTTATAGCGTGCCTTCACCGCTTCGGGATACATTCTGCAAAGACGCAGCATGAAGTTTGCCGCAAGGGTTTCCTTGTCCAGAACATCAGCCTTGATTGCATTTGTGATTGCAAGCATCTCGCCGACCTCCTGGGAATCGAACTTCGGCCACAGAATGCCCGGGGTGTCAAGCAAATCAAGCCCCTGGTCAATATTGATCCACTGCTTGCCGCGGGTTACGCCGGGCTTATCCCCCGCAATTGCCGCCTTTCGCTTTGCCACCTTGTTGATAAAGGTTGATTTTCCCACGTTTGGAATGCCGAGGATCATAACCTTGAGAGGACGGTTCACCTGACCTTTTGCGGCGTATGCTTCGATTTTTTCCTTAAGCACTTCCCTCACCGCGTGGTTAAACTGGTTTACGCCTTTGCCGCTTTTTGCATCGGTTTCAAGTATTTTTAAGCCCTGCGCTTCAAAATATTTTCGCCACTGGGCCGTTATTGCCGGATCTGCAAGGTCGGTTCTGTTGAGAATAACAAGCCGGGGTTTTCCTGCGGCAAGTCTGTCAATATCGGGGTTGCGGCTTGCGTTCGGTATTCTTGCGTCCAGTATTTCACACACGGCATCAACAAGCTTGAGGTTTTCCTCAATCATGCGCTGAGCCTTGGTCATGTGGCCGGGAAACCACTGGATATTCATTTTTTCAAAGCTTGCTTCAGACATCATTATTCACCGTAGGGGCTTCCGATTCTGTCAAGCGGGAAGGCAACATACAGCACCTTGCCGATAATAAGGCGCTCGTCCAGCATGCCGATTTCGGCTTTGCGGCTGTCGGTTGAATTATTGCGATTATCGCCCATTACAAAAACGCAGCCCTCGGGAACTGTCATCTTTCCGGGAAAATCAAGCTGGGTAATGGTAGGCGCCGCAATATACGGCTCGTCAAGCACCTTGCCGTCAACCTTTACAATGCCCTTGTTGAAGTCAATTTCAACAGTCTGACCCTCGGTTGCGATTACTCGTTTTACGAGTGCCTCGGGCTTGTAGTCATCTTTACGGAAAATCACAATATCACCAGCCTTGGGCTTGTAGAAAAGGTCAGACACGATCATCTTGTCCCCATCTTCAAGCGTGGGGTTCATAGACGGTCCGACGACGTCAACGATGCGTACAAAGAAAGTGAACAAGATCACGCAGATGATAACTGCAATAATGATGGACTCAATCCACTCATATATTTCACCGCGAACGGACACATTTTTTTCGACTTCTGCTTTAACTTTTTTATTGCTCATGGTTATACCTCATATCTGAATATGATTTATCATCATATTATACACGATAACATCATAATTAGGCAACAAAAAAAGAGGCCAACGGCCTCTTTTTTTGACATTGAAACAGGTTTTGAGCGATTACAGGCGCTCCTTAACCTTTGCAGCCTTACCAACGCGGTCACGCAGGTAGTAAAGCTTTGCACGACGTACCTTGCCCTTACGCACGGTTTCAACGGAAACGATGGAGGGAGAGTGTACGGGGAAGACCTTCTCACAGCCTACGCCGTAGGAAATACGGCGAACGGTGATGGTCTCATTGATGCCGCCATGCTTCTTGGCAATGATGGTGCCTTCAAAAGCCTGGGTGCGCTCGCGGCTGCCTTCCTTTACGCGCACGGTGATACGCACGGTATCGCCGACGTTGAGCTCGGGCAGTTCGGGCTTCATGTACTGTTCGCTGAGAATTTTGACCAGATCCATAATCTAATCCTTCCTTTTTCATTAAGGCGTTCTTACCGTTGGGCGCATCGGGCCTCGGCAGCGGACCGCTTGATAGCTTACGGGCATACCCGCGCAAGCTTAAGTAATATACCACATTATTCCTTGTAAATCAAGCACTTTTTAACGGAAAATGCTCATATTTTCATCAAAAATCTCAAGTCTTCTGAATTTTGCAAAATCCGGTGCAATTTCGGGCTTAAGCTGACGCAACGCTTCTGCGAAAAGCTCGGGATTAAGCGTGGGCTCCTGCGCAGAAATTACAGCTTCAACACAAACGTCATTGCCGCATAGGGAAAATTTAATTTCCTTTATGGCGGGTCTGATATCGCTGTCACCAATACCCCGCTTTGTTTTCTTGTGAATTACAATGCTGTCCCTGTCAAAAAACTCTATAAGCAAGGGAAACATTTCCTCGGCATTTCTGTCATCATACTCAAAGCGGCCCTCGATTTTCAGCCATTTCAGTTCCTTTACTTTGCGCTCGGACTCATATACCTCAAGTGCCTCTATTCCTTCGGGAAGCTGTTTTTTCAGTCTTTCCAGAATTTCAGCAGGCTCCATGCTTTCTGTAAGCTTAAAATCAAGGATTTCGCATACACTCTCGGCACCTACGGAAAGCGGAAGCGCAATTGAAATATTGGGGTGGGGATTAAAGCCCTCGGAATACTTCAGATTGCAGTCTGCACGCTTAAACGCACGGGTAAGAGTGCGCATAAGGTCAAGGTGAGAAATATAAACGGCTCTGCCGGTCTTTAAAAACAGTAATCTCAGTTTATCCATCACAGCGACCTCCGCTCAGGCATCTTGCACCGCAGGCAGAGCATTGCCTGCGGCAGTCGGGAGAAAGCTCAGACTTGTAGCACTGCTCCTTTTCATGCCACAGATGCTCTTTACGCACACCCACGTCAACGCAGTCCCAGGGCATTACCTCGTCCCTTTCACGCTCCCTGTGGGCGTAGAAGCACGGGTCTACACCGCATTTTTCAAAGGCCTTCATCCAGCGGCTGAAGTTAAAGTAATCACTCCACGCCTCAAGTCTTCCGCCGCTGCGCCATACGTCCTCAATTACAGCGCCCATGCGTCTGTCGCCTCTGGACAGAGTTGCCTCAATGTAGCTTGTCTGGGGGTCATGCCAGTTGTAAACGACATTCTTTGCCGTGATCGCTTCACGCAGGAGATTAACCTTGCGAATATACTCCTCCATGGTATTCTGGGTTTCCCACTGGAACGGGCTGTGGGGCTTTGGTACAAAGCAGGAGGTGGAAACGGTAATGCGCACTCCCCTGTTCTTATTCTTTGCGTAAAGCCTCCATGTATGGAGAACCTGATTTGCAAGCTCCGCAATGCCGCGAATATCTTCATCTGTTTCCGTGGGAAGTCCGAGCATGAAATAAAGCTTCACATTGTTCCAGCCGCCCTCAAAGGCAAGACGGCAGGTGTTCAGCAGGTCTTCCTCCGTGACATTTTTGTTTATTGCGTCACGCAGACGCTGGCTTCCCGCTTCCGGAGCAAAGGTCAAGCCGCTTTTGCGTGTTTTCTGAATACGGTGCATTATCTCCATGGAGAAGTTGTCCGCACGAAGCGAGGGCAGCGAAATACCGATGCTTCTCGGTTCGCAGTATTCAAGAAGTCCGTCGCAGAGCTGCTCAAGTCCGCGGTAATCGCTTGTGCTCAGGGACAGAAGGGTAATATCCTGGCAGCCCGTGTTTTTCAGCAGCGCCTTGCCCTGCTCAACTAGAAGCTCGGGGCTTTTTGCGCGGATAGGGCGATAGGTATGTCCCGCCTGACAGAAACGACAGCCGCGGATACAGCCCCGGAAAAGCTCAAGATTTACGCGGTCATGCACGACCTCGGTTGAGGGAACAATGGGATCAAGCGGAAAATGCACGGTATCCATATCCTGAACAATGCGCTTTGTAACCTTTTCAGGCATACCTTCGGCAACATCGAAATGGTTGATGGTGCAGTCCTCATTAAGCACGGGAGTGTAAAATTCAGGAACGTACACGCCGCCTATTTTTGCGGCTTCCCTTAGGAAGCTTTCCTTCTCCCAGCCTTCACTCTTGGCAGAATGAAGAAGCTCAAGAAGCTCATTATTCATTTCCTCGCCTTCACCAAGCAGGAAAATATCAATAAAATCAGACATAGGCTCGGGATTAAGCGCCGCAGTACCGCCTGCGATAACAAGAGGCAGAAGCTCCCTGCGTTCAGCACGGTGAACGGGCAGACCCGCCATGTTAATCATGTCAAGGACGGTGGAATACGCCATTTCGTAGCCGATTGAAAACGCAAGCACATCATGCTCGGAAATAGGATCGCCGCTCTCCAGCGCATAAAGGGGAATCCCCTCCTTTTTCATTTCCTGATACATATCTCCCCAGGGCGCAAAAACTCGCTCACACCACACATAAGGCAGTTCGTTCATTGTGGAATAGAGTATGCTCATACCCAGGTTTGACATACCGATTTCATAGGTATCGGGAAAGCAGAAGGCAACCCTTATATCAACATCGGATTTATTCTTAATTATCTGATTATACTCACCGCCCGTGTATCTTGCGGGCTTCTGCACACGGGGCAGTATTCTTTCAAGTCTTTTATCCATTGTATATCTCCAAAAGTTTTGTCCATATATTTTACATCACCCGCTTGTTTTTTACAATACCCGTTTGGCTGATAAGGAGCCATAATCCCGCACCGACAAGTATTATATCAGACAATACCGCGCCAACCAAAACAACTGCCGCCCCCGAAATTATTCCCGCAGCATTAAGTATTGCCGTTCTGTTTTTCGTATCTATAAAGCCTGCAAGCAGGCAGTCGAGTATTCTTCCGCCGTCAAGCTGTACGGCGGGAAGCAGATTGTAAACCGAAAGTACAAAGCTTATTCTGCTGATTTCAAAGCAAAAATAATTGCCGTCACACAGCGGCATTTCTGCGCAAACAGCCGCAAGCACAAAGCCAAATAACGGACCGGAAAACAAAGAGATTATAACACCTGTCTGCGTAAGAACTCCCGTTCCGGTTAAATAAAATCCTCCGGCTTTAAGACTTATATTTTCAATTTTTCCGCCGCAGAGAAGAATACCGATAACGTGTCCTAATTCATGAACAAGCACCGAAACGACAAAGGCGGCGAAAATATATGTGCCGAGGAAATAATAAACGGAGAATAATAGCGCAAGGGATAGGGCGCTGATTTTGATATTTCTTTTCACAGATAAAACTCCGGATTGAGATAATTCCCGTTATATCGTATTTCAAAGTGCAGATGCGGTCCCGTTGCCTGTCCCGTTTCTCCGACGAGCGCAACAGTATCGCCCTTATTAACTTCGCCGTTTGTCATACATAGCTCACTGCAATGGGCATACAGAGTTGAAAAGCCGTTTCCGTGGTCAATTATAATGTACTTTCCGAAGCTGTCACTTTCACCCGCCGCAATTATTGAACCGTCAGCAAATGCTTTTACGGGCGTTCCGGTATTTGCCGCAAAGTCTGTGCCGTAGTGAAATTTCAGTTCATTCGAAATGGGGTGTATTCTGTATCCGAAGCCCGAGGATTTAATGCTCTCAACCGGCGCTGAGTATTCAAACCCTAAGTCATTTATTTCAAGCAATACGGTTTCAGGAAGCGGTGCATCGGTTATTTGAGACTGGGATTGCGCAAATGCGGCAATTTTATCGTTTTTTGCCTTCTCCGAAAGTCCCGAAGCTTCATCGTCATCGTAGTGCTTTCTGATATTGTCGGCAAAAATATATGCGTTTCTTCTTTCGGGAGCAAGGCTCTTGATTCCGTGCTGTTTTGACTTTGCTTCATTTCCGATAACACTTTTTGCCGTCCTCTGACAAAAATCGACAGCAATTTCAGTATGTCTGCTTTCCATTTCAAGCATGGCTTTAATCCCGTTGCAAAGCTCGGAATTAAATGACGGAAAAGCAATTCTGATTACTGTAAGAACAAGAAAAACCGCTGATGATATATAGATTTTTGCAAGCTTCAACGCAAACACCTCTTAACACGATATTGCCCGTACGCAAGGTATATGCGTAATAATTTTCTTGACAACAATCCTTAGGCTTATTATAATAATGAGGCTGTTTCGGGGAGTAGCGCAGTCGGTAGCGCGCTTGGTTCGGGACCAAGAGGCCGGGAGTTCAAGTCTCCTCTCTCCGACCAAAAAAGTCTGTTGACCGCTTGCGGTTGACAGGCTTTTTTCATTGGTGGGGACTTGAACTCACGGCCGTTGGCGCGAAGCGCCGTTAAATCAGCCGCCTGCGGCAGCAGACCACAGGTCGGCTGCCGGGAGTTCAAGTCTCCTCTCTCCGACCAAAAAATAAGACTGCCTTCGGGCAGTCTTATTTTTTAGTCGCAGCTTCGCTGAAATTTATCCGCTTCGCTCAAATTTGTGTGAGAGGGAATAATCAATCCCCTCTCACACTCTCCCCATGCAGTATTATACATATAAACTCACGGCCGTTGGCGCGAAGCGCCGTTAAATCTGCCGCCTGCGGCAGCAGACTGTAGGTCGGCTGCCGGGAGTTCAAGTCTCCTCTCTCCGACCATAATGAAAACGTCCTTTGTCTACTGCGGCAAAGGACGTTTTTCTTGCACACAGAAGCAAAATCGGCAAAAATACAGCAAAGTCAAGGAAAAACAGAGCTCCGAGACGGAAAATCACCGTTTCGGAGCTCTGTTTTCGAGCCTCTTACGGCTCAAGAATTTCTGTACTTTTTACTTTTTCTTACGGAAACTAAAACGTCCAATTACGGCGAACATAGGGGATTTGAACAAGAAATCAAAGAAATCTATCTTTTATATCGTCCTGTCAAGCACGGTGACCTGCGTTATCACGTCGCGCAGGCGGTCATCACCGACCATGTGCTCAAGCACTTCATCCGCAGAGCGGCAGAGCTTTTCCGTATCCTGACGATAAGCTTGGGATATGCTGATCACTCCGCCGTCGCGATGAGTAATGTTGTATTTGAGCCCGTTCCAAATAAACTCAACTTCTCCGCCGCATTCCACACACCACTTAAAATCACTTATTGTCGTGAAACGGTTTTGCTCCGGTGTATTTGCG
>JAZRZJ010000013.1:0-28414 GCA_045601285.1 Oscillospiraceae bacterium | reverse complement strand
GGGCATTTTGCTCTCCCGATTTCATTTAATTTTTCAAATGCTGATTTTAATCAAAATGAAGTGCTTGTTTGCATATTCTCCCGATTTCAGCACACAATATAACCAAACCAATCGGGAGGTACTGTTATGATTCATCAGGATACAATAAGGCTTTTGCGCGAGTGTGACGCGGGAATTAAAATGGGCGTTGATTCCATTGATGAGGTGCGTGATTATGCGAAAAGCAATGGGCTGAAAGATGCTCTTACGCAGTGCAAAAGCAGACACGAAAAGCTAAAGGACGAGCTTCAGCAGGCCCTTGACCGCTTCGGCGATGAGGGGAAGGATCCCAGTCTAATGGCAAAAAGTATGTCCTCAATAAAAACAAACTTCAAGCTCGGACTGAATACCTCCGACGCAACTATCGCAGATCTTATAACCGACGGCTGCAACATGGGCATCAAGTCGCTTTCAAAGTACCTCAATGAGTATGAAGCCGCAGACGAAAAGGCAAAAGACCTTACCAAAAAGCTTATCTCGCAGGAGCAGCAGCTTCTTGAGCAGATGCGCCCTTATCTGTAATGCACTGAAAACCGCAATAATATGCATCAAGGAACCGACTTGAATCGGTTCCCTGATGTCGCTAATAGAAAATTTTTTTGAAAAAATATGAGATACACATCAAAAAGCACCGCTTTACAGGCGTGCTTTTGATGTTATCAGATGATTCCCAAGGGAATGAGAACGATAAGGAGAACTGCGACCAGTCCCCACAGACCGATGAGAAATCTCTTACGCTTCTTGGGCTCCATATCGGGAACGTAGTTGGAGGCCAGGAAGAAGGGAACATAGGTGGTGATGAATACGGGAAGAACGCCCCACCACTTATATACCCACAGGAAAGAACCGTTGCTTGTGCCTGCCAGAAAGCTTTCAAATAGGCCGAAGAGTGCTGCCATTTCGATTGCGCCAACGAGCTTGCAGCTGATGCCCTTTTTGGTGCCGCCCTTGGTGAAGTAACGCTTGCTGCGATCATCGGGAAGCATCTTGAAGGAAATCATACCAGCAATGGAGAACATCATGGAAAGCTCCCAGCACACGCCGATGAGGAGAATGAAGGTGGTGGAGTGGTTGGGAACCGTCCACAGAGGATAGCCCCAGATGTAGTCGATGATGGCGTTGCAGATTTCGTACAGCCAATGCACACCGTAAAGTGCGAGACCTGCGTAGACGATTTCAAAATTCTTGTTCTTGATTTCCGTCCAGTAGATATAGAAAACTACTGCGAGGATAAAAATGAAGGTCCAGTTGAAGTTTTCGGTGCTGCGGACGTTTACGGCATTAACCAGCGCCTTAACTTCTTCGGAGCCTGTGCCCCAGAATTGAAACATGGTATTGCCTCCTTATTTATTTGTTCAGGGTGTTTTTATTTTAACATATTGAGCAGAATTTTCAATAAAAAAATAATAAAGTCCGCAATATGCGGACTTTATTATTTTACCGGGCATTGCATACCCGTGCTGTCAATGGTGTAATCCCCCGTAAGTATAAGCTTTGAAATGGGAACGATTTTGTAGCCGTCGGCAATGAGAGCTTCAATTATTCCGGGAAGCGCCTCGGGAGTGTTCTCGGCGGCGTTGTGGAAAAGAACAATGCTGCCGGATTTCACGTTTTTGAGTACGCGGCTCTGGATTTCCTCGGCGGAAAGCCCCTTCCAGTCAAGTGAGTCAACGTCCCATTGCACCACGGTTATGCCCATATCGGAGATGGTTTTAATAACCGTGTCATTATACTCGCCGTAGGGACAGCGGAACAGGGTGGGGCGCACGCCCGTGACGTTCTCAATTTTATCGCAGGACGCCTTGACGTTGGACTGTATCTCCTCTGCGCTGAGGGACGCGAAATGCGCATGGTCGTCGGAATGGCTCATGACCTCATTGCCCGCATCGTGCAGAGCCTTTACGGAATCGGGGTACTTGCTTACCCAGTCACCGACCACAAAAAAGGTTGCATTGATGTCATATTTGTTGAGAATGTCAATGAGCGTCTGGGTGTCCTCGTTTCCCCATGCCGCATCAAAGGAAAGGGCAACGCATTTATCCTCGCGCTGTACGCAGTAAATTGGAAGCTCTCTGTCGGAGGCGGAAACGCCGACTACTGCGGGACTGTTTACCGCCCAGAATATGACGCCCACAAGGAGTACCAACGCAACGGCGGAAACCACCGCCTTTTTCGATTTAATTTTCTGAAACAGTTTTTTCAAGCCAAACTCACCTCATGCTTTTTTGTACATACTATGATGCGGCCAGTCCGTAAATGCAAAAAAACGCCCTAGGGCGGCGCACCATAGAGCGGTTTTTTATCCGAATATCCATTTGTAAGTTACACCGAATGCCTCGCGGATAAAGTAATTGAGCTTTACGCCGAGGCGGCTTGTGTGTGCCGAAATGCCGCCGAGCTCAACGCCCATACCGTGAGCTATAAGCTTTGCGCGGTAAATGTGGTACTCGCTTGTGACAACTGCCGTGGCTTCCGCAGGGTCATCACCGCGGCTGCGGATAATATCAAAGGAGTATCTGAGGTTTTCCTCCGTGGAGGTGGATTTGTCCTCACGAATAATGCGGCTGACGTCGGCACCCTTGCCGACAAGCCAACGGTACATTGCCTCGGCTTCGCTTATATCCTCCATGTCGCCCTGGCCGCCCGACACGATGACGGTCGTTTCGGGGTGACTGTTCATGTAGTCCAGCGCCGCCTGCGTGCGTTCAAGCATGGAAAGCGATGGCTCCTCACCGCGAACAAGCGCACCGAGGACTATGATGTAATCCGCTTCAAAATCCCTATCGCCCGATGCCGAGCTTACTATGGGAATTTCGACAGCGATGAAATACACAAGGCAAATTGCGAGAATAAGGCAAATCACGGTGCGAAGCCTCCTGCCCGTAAATCCGAATATGACAATCAGAGCGGCTATGAGATAAAGAGTGTACGCAATAAAATCATAGCCCGAGAAGACAAAGTTAAGTATAAGTCCTGCAACAAGCCCAATTGCGGGAAGAATGTACTTTCTGTTCATGAAAGCGCCTCCCATGCTTCATAAAGCTCCATGAGATTACCGTTCAAAGCGTCCTTTTCCGCATCAAGCTCCATGAGCTTCTGGTAATCGCTGGCATATTCCTCCGCCTGCTTGTCAAGCTCTGCAAGGCGTGCTTCAAGCTTTTCGATTTCTTTTTCGAGTCTTGCTCTCTGTCTGTCAGAATTGGGGGAGCTTTTCTTTTTCTGCTGAGGCTCCTTTTTCTTCTGCTCAACCTTTGTGTTTTGGGCGAAAACCGCCTGACGCGCCGCAAACTCGCGGTATTCGGAATAGGTTCCGCGATAATCGGTGATTTCACCGTTTTCAAGATGCCATATTCGTGTTGCGAACTTTTCGATAAAGTATCGGTCATGGGATACAAAGAGCAGGGTCTCGGGATAATCGGAAAGCGCGTCCTCCATCCATTCGCGACTGGCAATGTCCAGATGGTTTGTGGGCTCGTCAAGAATGAGCAGGTTAATATCGCTGCCCATAAGCATACAAAGGCGCAGACGGCTTTTCTCACCGCCTGAGAGGGCACCGACCTTAGTGAAAACATCTTCGCCGCGAAAGCCGAAGGCACCGAGTCTGTCGCGGGCCTCCTGGGGCTGACAGCGGCAATCATAAAGCATGGTGTCCACAAGATTTCTTTCTGGGTGGCTAAACTCAATTATCTGGGGAAGATAGGCAGGTCGCACGGAGGGACCGAGATAGAGATAACCCGAGTCAAGAGCTTCCTTCTGCATTATGAGCCTTACAAGCGTTGATTTTCCCGTGCCGTTATCGCCGATAAGGGCAATCCTTTCGCCGCCGGCAACGGTGAGCGAAAGGTCGGAAAACAGCTTCTTTTCGCCGAAGGCCTTGGATACGCCCTCGCATACCATGACCTCGTCACCGGAGAAATCACGGGCGGAAAACTTTGCTGTAAGCTTTTTTGCTTCCCGGGGCTTTTCACTATGACTGAGCTTTTCAATGCGCTTTTCCATTGAAAAGGCACGCTTATGAAGCTTGTCATTACCCATAAATGCCCAGAGGTGCATCTGCTCCGCAGCTCTTGTGAGCTGTTCGATCTTTGCCTGGTCTTTTTCGTACTTACGAAGCTTTTCTTCAAAGCGGTGCTGCCGCTCCTGAACATAAAAGCTGTAGCCGCCGCTGTAAAACTCCGCTGTTCCGTCGTTGATCTCTATACAGCGCTGTGCGATGCGGTCAAGGAAAAAACGGTCATGGCTTATGGCAAGAACAGTTCCCTTGAAGTGCAGGAGATAGTCCTCGAGCCACTCGGTTGCCCGCAAATCAAGATGGTTCGTGGGCTCGTCCAGCAGAAGAATATCGGTGTCTTCAAGAATGAGGCGGGCAAGGTTGACCCTTGTGCGCTCGCCGCCCGAGAGCGAATCAAAGGGCTGCTCGCGCATATACTGCGGAATATCAAGTCCGTTTGCAACTCGGTTGCGGTTAAACTCCATGTCATAGCCGCCGAGTCTGCGGAAATCGTCGGAAAGACGGTCATATTCACGCATAAGCCGGTCGGAACAGTCCGTTTCCATCTCTGCGGCAAGCTTTTCAAGCCTGCTGCTTATGGCATAGAGACTGCGGTGGGCGTCCTTCAGCACGTCCTCCGTTGTCCAGCCCTCAGGGTAGACGGGAATCTGCGAAATAAGACCGATGCGCTTTCCGGAGGCAATGACAACGCTGCCCTCGTCATAGTCGATCTCGCCCACGAGAATGCGGAACAGAGTTGTTTTGCCGCAGCCGTTATATCCTAAAATGCCGACGCGCTCACCCTCGGTTATATCAAAGGTGAGCCCATCGAGTATGTTTTTTCCCAGTTCAAAGGACTTTACAAGTCCGTTGACTGAAATGTCTGTCATAATTATTACTCCATCAGGTATGGTTTACTGCGTATTGCAGAACGGTGTTCGCCACCGTGCCTGCGGCACCGAGACCGCTTCCGCCGTTTTCAACAAGAACAACAAAGGCATAGGGGTGTACAGAATCGTTAAGGAAGCCCACAAACCAAGCGTGGTTTTCCTTGCCCTCGCCCACCTGCGCAGTGCCGGTTTTTGCGGAAATGTTGAGACCGGGGAAGGTGCTCTTCCCGTATTTGTAGGCAACGTTATAGTTCATCATGTCGGCAACCTTGTCGGCAGTGGACTTGTTCATAAGCATTGTTGTTTCATCGGAAACACCCAGAAGCGAGGGCTCCGTAAGAATGCCGTCGTTTGCGATCGCGCACACAAGGCGAAGCATACCGTAGGGGCAGACAAGGTCTTCAAACTGGCCGATGCCCGACCAGGCAAGTCCGGGAGAACCTGCCACATCCCTGGTAAAGTTGCCTGCCGCAGTCGTAATTCCGTCAAGCATTGCAGGGGAGGTGAGTCCCAGCTTTGCTGAGTAATCGGCTATTATTTCAGGACCGAGCTCGAGAGAAAGCTCACCGAAGGCGCAGTTGCAGGAGTTTGCAAGCGCCTGCTCGATCGTCTGCGTGCCGTGGCAGCCGGAGCAGTTCAGTGTTACACCGTTGACCTCAATGCTGCCAGTGCAGGTGAAGGTGCGCTGATAAATATCGGGAATGTTTTCAATGGCAGCAGTAAGAGTTACAAGCTTATATACGGAGCCCGGGGTGAAGGTTGAGCTGATACAGCGGTTGAGATAAACACCGTCGGGAAGCTCATCGGGAGGATTGAGCGGGTCAATGGAGGGGGAGGATACCATGCACAGAATTTCGCCCGTCTTATAGTTGCATACAAGCACGGCACCTTTTCGTCCGCCCAGTGCCTCATAGGCAAGCTTATTAAGCTCCGCATCAACGGTTATGGCGAGGGTAACGTCCTCACTCTCCTGAATACCGGTAATAGCACTGTAGCCCGAAAGCTCTTTTTCAAAATTCTGCAGAATGCCGGTTCCCACGTTACCTGCATAGTCGCCCACAAGCTGATAACAGGCAATTCTTGTTTCCGCATCATTTGAATAGTATCGTCCACCATGCTCAAGAGTTGCAAGGGGAACACCGTTGCGGTCGGTGAGCTGATAGGTGCAGTCTGAGGTGGATTCGTCAAAATACAGCGCCCAGTCCTCACCGTGATTGACATAGCGGACAACATAAATGCCAAGTCCTATGACAATTGCGAAGGCAATGATTATGGAAAAATATGCACGAAAGGTTACTTTTCTCATTCAGGCTCTGCCTCCTTTACTGCGTCAGGGGCTTTGACAACAAAGCTTGCACCCTTGCGTGTATCGCCCGCTTTTATAAAGGCAAGAAGCATCCAGCAGGACAGCAGGGAAGTGCCGCCGCGGGATACAAAGGGGAAGGTAACGCCGGTGAAGGGCAGAATATCAACACTGCCGAAGACATTCAGCGCCATCTGCACCATGAACATGGTTGCGGTGGCGCAGGCTGCGATGGAATAGTAGGCGGATCTGCCGTGGGCGGCATTTCGCACCGCGAAAAATGCCAGAGCAATAATTGCCAGTACGGTGCATATTGCGATGATGAGACCGAGCTCCTCACACAGCATACCGAAAACAGTGTCGGCATTGGCGGAAAAGCCGCTTTCCTTCAGCCAGCCGTTTCCCGCGCCCTTGCCGAAAAGACCGCCGGAAGCACCTGCGGACAGGGCATGGGTCTGCTGGTAACCGCGGTCAAAAACATCTTCCCAAACGTGTCCCCAGACGGAGAAGCGTTGTTTGACATGGGGCTTGATTGTGAACATCAGAAAGCCTGCCATTGCAGCACCGGCAACTGCAAGCGCAACGGTTGCTATGGAGCCTGAGCGCATGAAGGAAATTACAAGGAAGGTTACAAAGAATATGAGCGCTGTACCGAAGTCACTCATGAGTGCAAGGAAAATTACACACAGAGCAGAGAAGGCGATGAACACGAAAAGGTTTTTCGTACGGAAAAGACGCTCCAGGGTTTCCGCACCGACATAGATGAAGGCGACCTTTACAAGCTCTCCGGGCTGAATGGACATTCCGCCGATGCTGAACCAGAGCTTTGCGCCGTACTTTTCCTCGCCGAACAGCATTGTCACCGCAAGGAGTCCGAGGGCGATGAATGCTATGGGAAGACGGAATTTCTTTGTTCTTTCAAGGTCTCTCAGCCAGCCGCCGAGGGCAAAGAAGGCAACTACGCCCAGGAAAATCTGAATAATCTGAGTGAGCATTTCCTCCGGAACGGAGGAGGCGATGACAGACAGACCGAAGGTTGTGAGGAAAAAGGCAAGAAGCTCAACCTCAAAGCCCGTGCGTCTTATGCTGCGCATGGCAAAATAACAGAACCACTCGAGGAGAACGAGCAGAGCGAAGGCAAGGGAAATACCGCTGATAAATTTGTGCTCTGCGGTGAGGTAATGCTCAAGCAGAAGCACAACCTGCATGAGCGTCAGGTAAAACAGCGTTAAGGCGGGGTGTACCTGCTTCCAGAAGCTCTGCCGCTGGGCCTCGTTTTCGCTTTTTTGCTCCTCGGTTACGCTGCGGAAGCGCAGACTTACGTTGCCGAAGGTGAGAATGTCATTATCGTTTACAACTGTGCCGAGGGCTCTGACCTTCTCCTTGTTTACGTAGACTCCGCCCTTGGAGAAAATGTCAAAAATCTTCCAGATACCGCTGTCGCTGCGGATAAGCACAGCGTGCACGCGGCTTACCTGCGGATTCATAAGCTTGACGTCGGCGGATTTTGAGCGTCCTATGAGGTTTTCCCAGTGCTTGATTGCAACTGATTTTCTGTCAGCATGGAGATAACCCCAGGTTTCGTTGCGCGTTTTTCCGCTGAGCATTGAACGCATACAACGGAAGAGCACGATTAATGCAAGCAGAGGAAGCAAATATCTTAGAATTGTAAGAAATAACTGGTTGGTCATTTAAAGCGTTTCACTCCTCAAATATGTACCCTACAGTATAACATTATTTGTATTAATTTACAAGCGAGAGGGGCTGAATTACAAAAGTTCACATTTGTTTGTGATTATTTTTAAGTAAACGCGGACTTTTTGCGGGATACGGTGTGGAAAAAATGAAATGTATGGGGTATAATATCATGCGATTATATATGTTCCGTATTACTGGACAACACGTGCAAAATGGTATATAATACAATTTAATGAAATTAAATTAATATGAATAGATAGGAGAAAAAAATGAGCGATTGTACCCATGATTGCGCAAATTGCAGTGAAAACTGCGAGGAGCGTGACCTGAGAGCTTATCTTAATCCTCAGGCAAGTGTAAAAAAGGTTATTGCCGTTGTTTCCGGCAAGGGCGGTGTAGGTAAATCCCTCGTAACAAGTATGCTGGCAAGCGAAATGCAGCGCCGCGGCTACCAGTCCGCTGTCCTTGACGCAGACGTAACCGGCCCCTCGATCCCCAAGGCCTTCGGCATTCACCAGCACGCAAGAGGCACAGAGGACTGCCTTATCCCTGTTTACTCCCACAATGGCACCCAGATAATGTCAATTAACCTCATTCTTGAGAATGAGACCGACCCTGTTGTTTGGCGAGGACCCGTTATCGCAGGTGTTGTCACTCAGTTCTGGAGCGACGTTCTGTGGGATAATGTTGACTATATGTTCGTGGATATGCCTCCCGGAACCGGTGACGTTCCTCTTACCGTGTTCCAGTCCCTGCCCGTTGACGGTATTATCATCGTAACATCTCCTCAGGAGCTTGTTTCCATGATAGTTGCAAAGGCAGTAAACATGGCAGGCATGATGAACGTTCCCGTACTCGGCATCGTTGAGAATATGTCCTACCTCAAGTGCCCCGATTGCGGCAAGGAGCTTGAAGTCTTCGGCTCCAGCAAGGTTGCAAAGGTTGCAGAGGAATACGGCATCAAGCATTTTGCACGTATGCCAATCGACCCCGTCATTGCCACTATGGTTGACGCGGGCGAGATTGAAAGTGTAGATACCTCCGCTCTGAATGAGCTGGTTGACTTTATTGAAAAAGGAGAATAATTATGGTTATTGCAGTAGCATATGATAACGGTGAAATCAATGAGCATTTCGGCCACGCAGAGATGTTCGCAATCTATGAAACCAATGCTGACGACAGCGCAATTGTTTCCAAGCGTCTTGTTGAGGTAAAGGAAACAGGACATCAGGCAGTTGCAGACCTCATGCACGAGAACAACGTTGACGTTGTCATCGTCGGTCACATCGGCGAAGGCGGACGCAGCGCTCTTACCGAGTACGGCATCGTAGCATTCGCAGGCTTCTGCGGAAACTCCGACGACGCGGCAGAGCTTATGATGATGGGCCAGCTTCCCTTCCTCACTGATGAAGGTAACTGCTCCGGCGGCTGCGGTGGCTGCGGCGGCTGCGGCGGTCACGATGACGGCGGTTCCTGCGGCTGCGGCGGTCATGATGACGGCGGCTCCTGCGGCTGCGGCTGCCACTAAACGCAATACAGCATAAAGCAGCATGATTATTTCATGCTGCTTTTTTAGAGAAAAAATGAAGAAAATTCTGCTTGCCATACTGACAATCGGCTTGCTCGGACTTATGAGCACCTTTATATTCGGAACAGACAAGACACCTGCGCCTGATGACAGCCACGAGGCCGTAATATGCGCGGAGGATATTCTTGCGGATATGAGCCTTGAGGAAAAGGCGGCACAGCTTATTATGGTGAGCTGTCACACATGCGGAAGTGCCGAGGCTGCGGCGAAATTCGGCGTTGGCGGCCTTTGTCTTTACGGCTTTGACTTTGAGGGAAAATCTGCGGACGAGGTTATTGAAATGACCGCGCATTTACAGGAGCTTTCCGGCTTGCCGCTGATAATCTCAACGGACGAGGAGGGCGGCACAGTTCACCGCATAAGCAGCAATCCTCAGCTTTACTTCGAGACCTTCCGCTCCCCCGGAGAGCTTCGCAGAGCAAACGGATTTACCTCGACGGCAATAGATACGCGGTCAAAATGCGTGCTTATGCAAAAGCTCGGACTAAACGTAAATCTTGCGCCGGTGTGCGATGTGCCTCTGCATGAAAGCGACTATATCTCCGACCGCTGCTTCAGCATGGATTATGAGGAGTGCGCCGAATATATCTCCGCAGTAGTTTCCACCATGGAGAGCTATAAGATGGGTAGCGTTCTCAAGCATTTTCCTGGCTACGGCGGAAGCACCGACACGCATTACGGAATTTCCTATGACTACCGCCCGTATTCCGATTTTTTAAACGGCGACCTTCTGCCGTTTAAAGCGGGTATTGCGGCAGGTGCTGACGCTGTCATGGTGAGTCACAACATAGTGGTTTGCATGGATAAGAATTATCCCGCGTCGCTGTCTCCCGAAATGCACCGTATTCTCCGCGAAGATCTGGACTTTGACGGTGTGATTATCACCGATGATCTTGCAATGGGCGCAATACTGAATTTTGCAAAAGGCAAAAGCATGGCAGTTCAGGCCATTATTGCAGGTAACGACATGATATGCTGCAGCGATTTTGAGGAAAGCGTTGATGCAATTGTAGCTGCCGTCAAGGACGGCTGCATCACGGAGGAACGCATTAATGAATCCGTCCTCCGAATACTGAACTGGAAAATTGAACTCGGATTGATAAATATACTTTGAACGGTCTTTTCCACCCAAACTTCACAAAAAATCCGGCAATGCAACAGCATTGCCGGATTTTTAGTATTAATTACTGAAATACAACTGCGTGATTCATAATCCAGTTTGCCCATTCAACATACTGGGCGCCGGGGACATGAAGACCGTCGGGGGAAAGACTGGGATTGAGTGCTTTACCTGTGCCGTCGTCAAACAGGGGATTGACATCAAGATAGAAAATCTTTTCGTTATCGGCATAGTGGGAAATCAGCTCATTATATTTGTCAATGCGCTCGTTGTTTACACCGAAGGTGTTGTAGCCTGCGGTGACACGCAGATTTGCTTCAATAATGATGAGAGCATCGGGCTGTGCAGCCTGAATCTTTTCAAGGAGAGAACCGAAACGGGAGGCGATGGTGTCAATATCACCGCCGATGTCGTTTATGCCGAGCATTATGTAAACCTTGCCAAACTGCTTTGCGGCAAGCAGGGAATCGAGAGTAACGGTGCCTATTCCGTCAACACTTACGGCTTCATAGAAAGCGCCCGTAACACCCATGCCGACACTGCAGAAATAGGTAGCACCGGGAATGTCCGCGCACAGTCTCATGCCTTCGGTTCGGGAGTCACCGATGATAAGAGCATCATTGAAATATCCCTCGGGAGCCATGGTGAAGGTGGGGGTAGGCACAGGAGGCTCGGTTTCAATGGGCTCTGAGCTGTCATCGTCGCTGAAAATTCCGCCGAGGAAGGAACCGCCGTCTTCGGAGCCCTCAGAGCTGTCGCTTCCGTTAAATGCCTTTGTTACAAGAAGTGCTATTACAACAAGAACAGCAATAATAACTATAAGAATTATACCTAAACGTTTTTTGCGCATTTTTCCGCCTCCGGATAAGAGAAAAGATAATAATGCGGCACTTCGTTACGCGAAGTGCCGCGTAAGTTTTAATAATCAGTTGAGAACAACCTGCAGCTTTACGGGATTGTGGTCAGAATTAACGAAGCCCTCGTCAAGAGTATCAACGGAAACGAGCTTCACGTTCGGTGAGAGAATAAATCCGTCAATTACATAGTACTGGGTGTTTTCTGTATCCTCGGGGTCGTAGGGCTGATTCAGCAGACGGCAGGTAGGAACAGAGGTGTCATAGGCGAACTTCCAGCCCTGACGGAAGTTTTCGCTGTAAAGAACGCCGGGTTCCCAAAGGTCGGCGTGCTCATTCGGATATTTTTTAAGTGCTCCGGGGAACACCTGATTGAAGTCACCGCCGGCAATAACATAGTTGCCCTTTTTATATTCGTTGTAGATAAACTCGCGAAGCTGCTTGGTCTGGGCAATCTTGCCTTCGCCGTTGTCGTAGGCTTCGAGATGGAGATTGACTAAAACGAGGTATTTATCGCTGTCCTCAATGGGAATATAGCTTACCAGCAGGCAGCGCTTGAGGTTTGCGGTGCTGAGAGGCCAGCTGAACGGGCAGGGCAGGGAAATGCGCTCTGACTTTGAAATATCAAAGAGAGTGGTTGTCATCAGACCTGCGTTTACCTTGCCGATGGGAGGCAGAGGATAGGGAACGAAGGGGCAGGAGTGATTGAGCGCGTAGGTGGTGTTGTATATGCCGAGATATTCCCGCTCATCAATGCTGTATGTACGGGCGGAGTCGCTGTCAACCTCCTGAAGCATATAGATGTCAGAGCGATTCTCTTCTGAGTACAGTGTGTTGTAGATGCCGAGAAGATATGCGTTGACGGTATCCTGATCGGCAGCGGCAACCTCTGTGCCGCCGTCCATAAAGAAGTCGGAATCCTTTCCGAGACCTGCATAGCCGATGTTCCAGCTGATGATACTAACTGTCTGACCTTCATGGAGAACCGTACTCTCGAGATCCTCATTTACGGTGATCTTTGCTTCAGATACATCAGAAGGATTGTACTCATTGACGCTCAGCCAGATGATAACACCTGCGACTGCCAGGAGAATAATTCCTAATACAATAAGCAGAATTTTCAATACTTTTTTCATGGGTTTTTCACCTCATATCTATATTAAGTTAATATTATCACACAGGGCGTGTGTATTCAAGGCTTTTTGAACAAAAAAAGAATAATAAAGCTATTGCAGAAAATCAATATTTAGAATATAATTTCAACGGAAAAACAATATATGGAGGTTATCATGAGCTACGATAATATAAAGAATTACGATGCGGAGCTTTATGCCGCGATGGAGAAAGAACTCCGGCGTCAGCGCGACCATATTGAGCTTATTGCATCTGAAAACTTTACAAGCCGCGCGGTTATGGAAGCAATGGGCAGTCATCTGACAAATAAGTATGCCGAGGGTTATCCCGGCGCCCGCTACTACGGCGGCTGCGAGTATGTTGACATTGTGGAACAGCTTGCAATCGACAGAGCAAAGGAGCTTTTCGGTGCAGAGCATGCCAATGTTCAGCCCCACTCAGGCTCCCAGGCAAACACCGCGGTATATCTTGCGCTTCTTAAGCCCGGCGACACAATTCTCGGCATGGACCTGAGCCACGGCGGTCATCTTACCCACGGCTCCAAGGTTTCCATCTCGGGCAAGTATTTTGATGCGCAGTTCTACGGCGTTGCCCCCGAAACAGAAATGATTGATTATGAAAAGGCAATGCAGAAGGCGGGCGAGTGCAAGCCCAAAATCATCATTGCAGGTGCCAGCGCATATTCACGCATCATTGACTTCAAAAAGATGCGTGAGATTGCCGATGAGGTCGGAGCATACCTCATGGTAGATATGGCGCATATCGGCGGTCTTGTAGCCGCAGGCGTGCATCCCTCTCCCGTGCCTTATGCAGACATTGTTACCACGACCACACATAAGACTCTGCGCGGTCCCCGCGGAGCAATCATTCTCTGCAAGGACGAGCTGAGAAAGAAAATCAACTCCGCAGTATTCCCGGGTGCTCAGGGCGGTCCTCTTATGCACATTATCGCAGGTAAGGCCGTCTGCTTCAAGGAAGCGGCAAGCGACGAGTTCAAGGCATATCAGACTCAGGTCGTAAAGAATGCGGCAGTTCTTGCCGACACTCTGGCAGCAGGCGGTATCCGCATTGTTTCCGGCGGCACGGACAACCACCTTATGCTTGCCGACACCATGAGCCTCGGACGTACCGGCAAGGAGGTTCAGGAGCTTCTTGACATGGCGCACATCACCGCCAACAAGAACGCAATTCCCTTTGACCCCCAGCCTCCCAAGCTTGCGAGCGGTATGCGCTTCGGTTCTCCCGCCGCCACCACACGCGGCATGGGTGAAGCGGAAATGGCTGAAATCGGCAACGCAATCGTTAAGATCATCAAGGAAGGCGAAGCGGCTGTTCCCGAAGTCAAGGAGCAGGTTATTGCACTTTGCGAAAAGTTCCCGCTGTACCCCGGACTGTAATGAACAAATCAAGCTTTTACGTATTAGGGTCGTATATCCTTTGGGGTCTGCTTCCGGTGTTCTGGAAGCTGCTTTCGGGAGTTAATTCGGCATATGTACTTGCTCAGCGCATTGTCTTTTCATGTATTTTCTGCCTTCTGGTGATTTTGCTGAAAAGACACACGGGCAGCGTAAAGGAAATCCTCGGTGACAAGCATGAACGCAGAGTATTCATTTTATGCGGCGTTCTCATTTCAATTAACTGGGGCTTTTACATACTCACCGTTGCCATGGGAAGAATACTCGAGGCAAGTCTTGCGTATTACATGAACCCCATCATCTCTGTGCTCATCGGAGCTCTGTTCTTCAAGGAAAAGCTCAGCAAAGTGCAGTGGGTAAGCGTGGCGCTTGCATTTGCGGGGGTAATGTTTGCCGTGCTCCGCTACGGAAGTGTGCCGTACCTTGCAGTCATAATTGCGCTGTCCTTTGCCTTCTACGGCGCAATTAAAAAGAATGTAAGGGCGGAAAGCGAGGTTTCCATCTGCATGGAAACCATGTCGGTGCTGCCTCTGGCGCTTGTCTTCATAGTCTATGCGCAGCTTTCGGGATTTACAACCTTTGAATCCCTGTCCGGAAAGGAAATGCTTCTGCTTGCCGCAACGGGCATAGTCACCAGCGTTCCGCTTATGCTGTTTGCAAAGGGCGTAAAAGATACATCTTTTGTAACAACGGGCATATTCATGTACGTCAACCCGACGCTTCAGCTGCTTCTGGGTGTTTTCCTTTACAATGAGGAGTTTACCTCAACAAACGCAATTACCTTTGCTTTTGTATGGGCGGCGGTAATTCTGTTTGTTCTTGACGGGCTGATAAAAAGCAAAAAAACCACTCTCGTTTGAGAGTGGTTTTTTGCTCAAATTACAACTCGGCTATGACTTCGCACTCGACGAGAACGTCCTTGGGAAGACGGGCAACCTCAACACAGCTTCTTGCGGGGAAGGGCTCGGTGAAGTACTGGGCATAGATGCCGTTTACGGTGCCGAAATCGTTCATGTCCTTGATGAATACGGTGGTCTTGACAACCTTGGACATATCGCTGCCTGCAGCCTTAAGCAGCTCGGAAAGGTTTTTGAAAACCTGATGTGCCTGAGCCTCAATTCCGTCTGCTACAAGACCGTCAGCGGGGTTGATGCCGATCTGACCGGAGGTGTAAACGAGATTTCCTGTTATCTGAGCCTGGGAATAGGGGCCGATTGCTGCGGGAGCGTTGGGTGTTGATACTGCTTTCATTTGATTTTCCTCCATTTATCAGTCAATTTTTACTTTATAGCCTTTGCCTATGAGTTCCTTGATAACATTCTTACCGTGCTCCTCACCGCCGACTTCACAGGAGATGTGTACATTTGTTTCGTTGGGGTTGAGACCTGCGGCAAGGCGGTCATGTTCAAGGGAGAGTATATTTGCACCGAGAGATGCAATGTCATTGAGAAGCTTTGAAAGTGTGCCGGGCTTGTCAAGCAGAGTGACAGTGAAGCGCAGTCTGCGGTGACGTGCAACGAGACCCTGCTCAATGATGCACTGCACAAAGCTTACGTCGATATTGCCGCCGGAGAGAAGGCAGACGACCTTCTTGCCCTTGACGTCAACCTTGCCCTTGAGTACTGCTGCAACGGGAGTTGCACCGGAGGGCTCAACGATCTGCTTGCAGCGCTCCATGAGGAGAAGTATTGCTTCGGAAATCTCATTGTCCGAAACGGTGACAACACTGTCAACATAGCGGTTGATGAGCTCTACGGTGATGTCGCCGGGTGCTTTTACTGCTATACCGTCTGCTATGGTGGAAACCTTGTCGGTGCAGATGAGCTTCTTTGCCTTGAAGGACTGGGCGATTGCGTTTGCACCCTCAGCCTGAACACCGATTACTTTGACGCGGGGATTGATCTGCTTTACGCACGCGGCAACTCCTGCAAGAAGTCCGCCGCCGCCTGCGGGAACAACAATCACATCAACGGTGGGAAGGTCGGAGAGAATTTCAAGACCGAGAGTTCCCTGACCGGCAATAACCTCAAGGTCATTGTAGGGGTGAAGGAAAGTGGAGCCTTCCTTTTCGCAGATTTCACACGCCTTTGCGTAGGCATCGTCATAGCAGTCGCCGTTGAGAACGACCTTTGCGCCGTAGCCCTGAGTTGCCTGAACCTTTGCAATGGGCGCTGTGGCGGGCATTGCGATGGTTGCGGGAATACCGAACTTCTTTGCCGCACAGGCTACGCCCTGGGCGTGATTGCCTGCGGAAGAAGCGACAACGCTTGTGACCTCGCCGCGCTCCACGAGTGCGGCAATTTTGTTGCTTGCGCCTCTGATTTTAAAGGAACCGGTTTTCTGACGGTTTTCGCATTTGAGATAAACCTCGCCGCCGCTCATTGCAGAAAAGGTGGAGGAAAGGTCAAGCTCTGTGTGGTGCAGAACGGGCTTCAATCTTGCCGCTGCAAGTTCAATTTCCTTAAGACTTAAATCCATTATGGACACCTCCGTTTTGTTTATCTGCTAAAATATTAACACTAATTACTGTAAATTTCAAGTAAAATGTTCATGTGAGAACAACAAATTGCAAAGATGTCCATGAGATACGCACATCAGAACATACGGGGAATACCGTCTACATAAATCTGCATTTCTTCCTTGGAATTGATGTTCTTTGTGCCGTTAATTACCGTCTTTTGCTGCTTTTCGGTTAAAGCGGAAAAGCAGTTATATGCAGTCGGATTTTGCAGCAAAGCCATTCCCAATCCCATGGGGATATCGGCACCGTATTTTTTATCCATAATTATCACCTCAGATATATTATCCTCCGTGATTAAAAAAATAAACGGTGCATCATTTGATGCACCGTTTAATACTAATCTCTAATAAAAAGCTTTTATTTGAGATTAGTATTAGTTATGCGAGCTCCTTGAAGCAGACGGAAGCCGGCTGACCGTTGACGGTCCACTGTCCCATTGCGTCCTTTGATACGGAAAGCACGCCGCCTACTCCTGCGTCTGTTGAAACCTTTACATAGCTTGAGCCGTCGGTTGCCTTGAGCTGAAGCACTGTGTTGGCGGGAATTGAGGTTCCGTCCTTGAGTGCCATGGCAACGGTTGTTGTGAGGGTTTCCTCGCCCTCGAAGATGTACTCAAAGCCGTTCATTACAGCAAGGCAATTTGCCGATGAATCAAAGTAATAGGCAGCATTTGCGGCATGGTGTCCGAGAACGTCAAGCTCCGCAAAAGCAAACAGACGGTTGCCGTTAAATTCGTTTACTGCGCCGGAAATTGCTTCCCCTGCGGACGTAAGCTTTTCGCTATAGACGAAGCAGTAAGTGACGGCTTCGCCGTTTTCAAGCTTGCCGCTGAGATATAGCTCCATCATGCCGTCGCCGTTTAGGTCGTACAGGCGAAGAGCTGCGTCGGACTTGATTTCCGTTGCGCCGGATTCGCTTTCGACTGCAACTGAAACGGTGTCACCGCTCTGAAGCTTGACGCTTTCCTCGATGCCGTCGCCGTTAAGGTCATAGCTCATGGAACCGTTTACAACAATGCCTTCATTGCCGCCTTCAAGGTCCATAACGAGCAGACCGCCGTTTGCGGTATCAGCGGAAACGAGAAGCTTTCTCACGCTGCCGTCGGGGCAGGTGAAGCTGACAATAAGGTCAGGGGAAACATCAGCAGGGGCGCGGTTGATTGCAATTGCGGCACCGCGCATCATATCGCTGCAGAAGAGGATCTGACGGTCAAGTGTGAAGCTTCCGATGTTGGAATTGTATTTGCCGGTGTAAACGTTAATGTCATAAACATTGCCTGCGGCGGTCATTATCATAGAGTTGATGCTTGCATCGGGAGCGTCACCGATAAGACTCAGGGCGGAAATGTCAATATTCTTTGAAAGCTGAAGTGCAATGTTGCCGTAATCGCCATCAAGCTCCGCGGGGAAGTATTCCTCCTTCAGCACGTCCGTGAGGTCATCATAAGGGATTACAAACTCGTAGAAGCCTGTGGAAATATCACCGGGGTTTGCGGCGATTACCAGACCTTCTGAGCTGAAGTACCAGTGACCGTCGGAAATGAGAGCGCGGATATTGTCGGTATAGCCTTCGACGAAAATCATGCTGTCGGTGAGAAAACGTTCTTCCTCGGTGGTGGCTACAAGTACACGCTCGGCACAGAACTCGGTGAATTTGGTGCTGTCCTTTGCGATGCTGTTGATGCTGAGCTCTTCTCCGGTCTGAGAGTTAAAGTTATGGGTAACGATGGACAGGTCTGTGATGCTTCCAATACTGGTGCGGTCTGCCATACGGAAGGAGAGCACCGCACCGTCGCCGCGCATTACGCGCACTGTTCTGTTCATGCTGAAGGACTCAAGGGCGGGAGTTGCACCGTCGGCTATGCCTTTTTCGTAAGCTTCCTTGTTTGCGCTGTACTGCTCACCGCAGAAGGTGTCATTATATGCGCCGATTGCTGCGTTGATGGCTTTGGCAGCATCGGGGCGGGCAGGCATGGCGACCGATGCAGACATGACGGAAATATCGGCAGAAGGGGAAGCATCGGTGTAGCTTACAAATATATCGCCGCCGCTGGTAAATGCCTGACCCTCGTAGAGTATATGATGGTCTTCGGTAATGACAAGGTTGTACTTTGCCATATTGGAGAAGTCATCCTTGAATGAGCCTTCGGCAATGATGTCAAGGTTTTCATCAAAGGCACAGACGGTGTATTTGATTTCTGCCGGGTCTTTGCCCTCTGCTGCATCGCCGGCAAAGTCAAAATGAAGCACTGCGCCCTGTTCAAGCGGGCTTTCACCGTCGGCATTTGAGCTGGACTCGGAGCCGCTGTCTGTTGCACACGAAACAGTATAGATGTCATCTGCTTCCACGGTAATGAAAATTCCGCAGTCGCGCTCCTTTTCGTCACCGTCGCCTGAGCCGCAGGCGCAGAGAGTGAATATCATTGCAATTGCAAGTATTGCGGCAAATAATTTGCGCATAATAAAACCTCCTGAGAGTTTTTATACATTTTTACACCTGCAAATTATAACATACATACTGTTTAAATTCCATAGTTTGCGAAAAAAGTTTACATAATTGTAAAAAAGGGTCACACGCTGTCGCGTGTGAGCCTTTTCAGCTTGTTAAAAAAGTCTAAAGACTTTTTTAACAAGCTGAAAAGCCGCCAAAAACGAGCAGGAGACCTCCTGCACGTTTTATGATAAAAAGCCTTTAAGAATTAAGGCTTTTTATCTTGTCGGCGATCCAATTGAGGAGGGCCTTGCCCCCTCAAGCTCCCCCGCTGCTCTATTGTCTTTTTTGCTGTTTGTATAGTTTTTTGACAGCCCCAAAAGGCTCACACGCTGTCGCGTGTGATCCTTTTGGGAAAATTTATCAGTGCTTTCCGTGGTCGGGGTAGTGAATGTGGAGCAGGTCGTGCGCTCTGCCGTTAAGCAGCTTGTAAACGCTGTCAAGAGCGGGGTTCTGCTCGGAGGACTTGAGCTGGCACTCTTCGTCGGCAACAAACAGACCGTCGTTACGTTCTGCCTTGCGGGCATTGCACGCAGGAGGCTGACCGCCGCCGCCGATACAGCCGTTGGGGCAGGCCATAACCTCGATGAAGTGGAAGAACTCTTCGCCCTTTTCGACCTTCTCGATGAGCTTGTCGGCATTGCCGAGACCGCTTACAACCGCAATCTTAAGAGTTACATCGCCTGCGCTTACTTCAAATGCCTTGATGCCCTCAAGTCCGCGGACACCGCATTCGGCAACCTTTGCGACTGCTTCGTCTGTGATTGCACCGATGACGTGGCGGATAACCGCCTCGGTAACACCGCCGGTTACACCGAAGATGACACCTGCGCCGGTGTAGGGGGCGAAGGGATCATCGGGAGCAGTGTCAGGAAGATTTGCAAAGTCGATGCCGGCTTCCTTGATCATGCGTACCAGCTCCTGAGAGGTGATGACAAGGTCAATCAGACGCTCACCGTCCTTCTCCAGCTCAGGTCTTGCGGCCTCAGCCTTCTTGGCGGTGCAGGGCATTGCGGCAACAGAGAAGATCTCCTCGTCCTCGTCTGCAAACTGCTGACGGATAAGTGCACCGAACATTTCCATAGGTGAACCGCAGGTGGAAACCTGAGGCATCAGATGGGGGTGCTTGTTCTCAACGTGCTTGATCCAGCCGGGGCAGCAGGAGGTGAACATGGGGAGCTTTGCGCCGGTCTTGAGCTTCTCAAGGAACTCTGCGGACTCTTCCATGATGGTGAGGTCGGCGGTGAGGGAGGTGTCGAATACATAGTCAACACCCATGCGCTTGAGAGCGGTGGTGATCTTGCCCATTACGGGAACGGTTGCGGGAATTCCGAACTCCTCGCCGACGCCGACGCGGACTGCGGGAGCAACCTGAACTGCGACCTTTTTGCCGCTGTCATGGATCGCCTTCCACATCTTAGAAACCTCGTTCTTTACGGTGATGGCACCGGTGGGGCAGACTGCCGCACACTGACCGCAGCCGACACATTTGGTATCCTTGAGCTTCAGACCGAAGCCGCAGCCGACATAGGTTTCAAAGCCGCGATGGGCAAAGTCGATGGCGTGAATGTTCTGCACCTCGGTGCAGACTCTTACACACTTGCCGCAGAGGATGCACTTGGAGGGGTCACGGACGATAGAGGGGGAGGAGTCATCAATGGGCTCCTTGCAGTAGTTGTTTGCAAAGCGGACATTGTGAACGCCGTAGCGGTTTGCATACTCCTGAAGCTTGCACTTGCCGGACTTGTCGCAGGTGGCACATTCGTTTCTATGGCTTGCAAGCAGAAGCTCAATGATGCTCTGGCGGTATTTTCTTACCTTTGCGGTGTTGGTCTTGATGACCATGCCGTCCTTGGGAATTAAGGTGCATGCAGCTTCAATGCCGCCGCGCTCATTTTCCACAACACAGAGGCGGCAGCCGCCGTAGATGGAGAGGTTTTCGCAGTAGCAGAGATTGGGAATATCAATGCCGTTTGCCTTTGCAACTTCAAGGACATTGCGGGCTTTTTCAAATTCACAGCTGATGCCGTCAATATACATAGTCTTCATCTGCTTATACCTCCTTGATAGCCTGCTTGGGACAGCCTACTTTACATACGCGGCACTTGATGCACTTGGAATTATCAATGCTGTGCGGACGTCTCAGCATGCCGGTGATAGCGCCGGTGGGGCAGTCGCGGGCGCACTTTGTACAGCCGATGCACTTGGCGGGGTCAACCCACAGCTTGCACAGTGCCTTACATACGCCGGCGGGGCACTTGCCGTTGATATGGGCAATATATTCATCCTTGAAGTACTTGAGAGTACTGGTGACGGGGTTGGTGGCATTTTTGCCGAGACCGCAGAGGGAGCAGGATTTGACAACGCCGGTCAGCTCCTGCAGCATATCGATGTCCTCCATGGTGCCTTCGCCGCTGGTGATGCGCTCAAGGATAGAGAGTATGTTGGGGATACCTTCGCGGCAGGCGGTGCACTTGCCGCAGGATTCCTTCTTGGAGAAGTCGGTAAAGAATCGTGCGATCTCAACCATGCAGGTATCGTCGCCCATGACGACAAGACCGCCGGAGCCGATGATGGCGCCTATCTTCTTGGTGGAATCGAAGTCCAGAGGAATATCAAGCTGTTCGGTGGTGAGGCAGCAGCCTGCGGGACCGCCGACCTGAACGGCCTTGAAGGTGCCTTCTCTTACGCCGCCGCCGATATCGAATACGATCTCACGCAGGGTGGTACCCATGGGGACCTCGATAAGACCGGTGTTCTTGATATTGCCTGCCAGGGAGAAGACCTTGGTGCCGGTGTTGCCCTCGCTGCCGATGCCGGAGTACCACTCAGCGCCGTTGAGAATGATTTCGGGAACGTTTGCGAAAGTCTCAACGTTGTTCAGGGAAGTGGGAACGTCAAACAGACCCTTGTCAACGCTTCTGGGGGGCTTGGTTCTGGGCATACCGCGGTTGCCTTCGATGGAGGCCTGCATTGCGGAGCCTTCGCCGCAGACGAATGCGCCTGCGCCCTTGACTATGCGGAGATGGAAGTTCTTGCCGGAGCCCAGGATATCGTCGCCCAGCAGACCGTATTCGGTAGCTGCCTCAATTGCCATGCCCAGTCTCTTGACTGCCAGAGGATACTCGGCACGGACGTAAATTACGCCCTGCTCTGCGCCGCAGGCCAGAGCCGCGATAATCATACCCTCAATCATCTTGTGGGGGTCGCCTTCCATGACGGAGCAGTCCATGAATGCGCCGGGGTCGCCTTCGTCGCCGTTGCAGACAATGTACTTCAGGGGAGCTTCCTTATGAGCTGCAACCTGGGACCACTTTTTGCCGGCGGGGAAGCCTGCACCGCCGCGGCCTCGGAGACCGGAAGCGGTGACTTCGTTGATGATGTCATCGGGAGTCATGTCGAAGAGTGCCTTTTCCACAGCAGCGTAGCCACCGACTGCAAGGTATTCCTCAATGGACTCGGAGTTGATGTGACCGCAGTTATTCAGAACAACACGGGTCTGCTTTTTATAGAAGGGGATATCCTCCTGCTTTTCGTAGGCGGTGCCGTCAGCAGCATGGTAAATGAGCTTTTCGATGATTTCACCGCCGACGATGGTCTGGTCGATGATGTCAGCGCAGTCGGCAAGCTGAACTCTGGTGTAGAGTATGCCTTCGGGCTCGATACGGATCAGCGGTGCCAGCTCGCAGATGCCGTGGCAGCCGCAGTTCTTGACACCGATGAGCTCGCCGTGGTCAACATGACCGTTGAGGGAAACCTCAACATTAAGGCCGCGCTCCTGCATGAGCTTTACAAGCTCTTCATAAATCTTGGCAGAGCCACTGGCGGTACAGCCGGAGCCGCCGCAAACCAAAATCTTTTTGTTTTCCGCGTCCAGAAGCTGTTTAAACTCTGCACGAACGGAAGCAAGCTGTTCACGGGAAGTTATTTTCATACGCCTTCAGCCTCCTTTAATTCAGAGATGAGTCTGCGTGCTTTTTCGGGAGTCATTGCAGGGTGAACAACGTCATTGACGGTGCAGACGGGAGCAAGGCCGCAGGCACCGAGGCAGGCGACACGCTCAATTGTGAACAGTCCGTCGGCGGACATGTGATCCTTGGGGGTAAGTCCGGTGGCATCGTAAAGCGCATCCTGAACATCGTCGGATTTGCGCACGTGGCATGCGGTACCGTTGCAGCACTTGATTATGTACTTGCCCTTTTCGGTAAGGGAGAAGTTTTCATAGAAAGTGGCAACGCCGTACAGAGCAGAGGCAGAGATTTCCAGCTTGTCGGCAACGTAACGCAGAGCCTCTTCGGGAAGGTAGCGGTACTCACCCTGAATTGCCTGCATTATGGCGATGGAGGAACTCTTGTCATAATGGTTCTGTTCCAGTACGGAATCGATGAATTCGTAGTCTACTTTTATCATTTATTTCATCCTTTCCTTGAGCAAATTTACGAAGAATAATATTTGCTTGATTATAAGTTAATCACTATTTTTTTTCCGTGTAAAGTATTATTAAATCATTGATAAATAAGGTAATATGCGTATTTTTTAACCAACCTTACACACAGTGTTTCAATGCTTAAAAAATACAATAATTCTTTGTGCAATCTATAAGAATACGGCAGATGAAATAGTGCAGATTATACAAATTGAGATAAATGTGTCAAGCTTTGACAAAATATTATTTTTATAAAAAATACTTGAAAAAACCGGGGAAAGTGATATTATCATAATAGGAATGTCTCAAATGAGACAAATAGGAGAATGAAAAATGAACGAAGTGTTCAATCTTGCGGATTTTGACTTGATCATGAGAACGGAGCTTTTCCGAGGAACTGCGCAAGGCTCGCTGCAAAGAATTTTCAACGTTTCCGGCTATGAGCTTGAGCTTTATCATAAGGACGACGTGGTTTACAGCCCGACGGATTTCAAACGCAGCTTGGGAATAATACTTGAGGGGCAGCTCAGAGTTACAAAGGAGAACGCTGAGGGCAGGGAAATTGTCATGAGTACTCTGCATAAGGGTTCAATGTTCGGCGCTGCGGCGCTGTTTAACGGCGAGCATGAGTATCAGACCAGGATTACCGCCATTGAGGATTGCCGCATAATTTTCTTTTCCCAGAAAATAATAATGCGCCTTATTGAGCGTGAGCCGAAAATTGCCGAGAATTACATCAGATATCTCTCTGAAAGAATTGTATTTCTGAATAAGAAGATTTATTTTCTGACTTCGGGAACTGCGGAGCAGAGATTGTCAAGCTTCCTGCTTAATAATCTGTCCGAATATGACGACACAAAGCTGCCCATGTCCATGACGGAGATCGCCTCGTCCCTGAATATTTCCAGGGCATCCTTTTACAGAGCCCTTGACTCAATTACGAACAGCGGCGCGATCGTGAAAAACGGAAAGCTGCTCCGTATTGCCGATATAGAAAAACTGTGTGAATTTATTGTATGAGGTGATTTGATGAAAAGGTTTTTATGCTTATTATTAATTATGTGTATGCTTCTCTGCGGCTGTAATTCCGTAGAAACTGATGATAGTACCCGAATCAGAATAGGCGCACTTACGGGTCCCACTGCCATGGGCATGGCACAGCTTATGAAGAATACCGAGGACTACGAGTTTACTCTGTCGGCAGACCCCGCCGCATTTGTGGGAGCTCTTGCCAAGGGGGAGATCGACTTTGCGGCTGTGCCGGCAAATCTTGCATCGGTAATTTACAACAACACAAACGGTGCGGTTGAGGTGCTGGCAATCAATACCCTCGGTGTGCTGTATATCGTGGAGCGCGGGGATACTGTGGCCAGTCTCGCTGACCTTGCGGGAAAGACCCTGTATGCCACGGGCGCAGGTGCAGCCCCGGAATATGCCCTGCGGTATCTGCTGACTGAAAACGGAATAAACCCCGACGACATTGCGATTCAGTGGTGTGCCGACACGACCGAGGCACTGTCCTATATTTCAAATGATGAAAATGCCGTGGCAATGCTGCCGCAGCCATTCGTGACGACGGCACAGATGCAGGTCGAAGACCTGCGCATTGCCCTTGACCTCAACGCAGAGTGGGAAAAGCTGAACAGCGGCTCAGCCATGGTTACGGGCGTTCTTGTTGCCCGCAGAGAGTTTGTTGAGGAGCATCCGGAAAAAACAGAAAAGCTCATGAAGTCTTATGCGGAGTCCGTGGACTTTGTGCAGAATAATCTTCTGGATGCATCAAGATTAATAGGGGAGCTTGACATCCTGAAAACTCCCGTTGCAATGGAGGCTCTGCCGCATTGCCATATTGTTTTCATCACGGGTGTGGAGATGAAAACCGCAATGAAAGGGTATCTTCAAGTGCTGTATGACATGAATCCCGCCGCAGTTGGCGGTAAGCTTCCCGAAAGTGATTTCTACTATGGAGCATAAAAATCAGACACGAAACAGAATATTTGCGGTGCTGTTTGCCCTGTTTCTGTGGCAGATTGCCGCAATGTGCATTGACAGCAAAATACTGCTGGTGTCGCCCATTGAGGTGATCAAGCGGCTGTTTACCATCTGGCAGGCGGAAAACTTCTGGAGAACAATATGGTTCAGCTTTTACCATATCGCCGGCGGTTTCCTCATAGCTCTTTTGCTGGGTGTTCTGCTTGCAGCTCTGGCAGGAAGATATCACCGGGTGGAAACTCTGCTGTGGCCCTTTATGGTGACGGTCAAAACCGTACCCGTAGCTTCATTTGTGGTAATCTGCCTTATATGGCTTTCAGCGCAGAACCTTGCGGTATTCATATCCTTTCTCATCGTTCTGCCCGTTGTTTACGGAAACGTTCTTCAAGGGATAAAGAGCGAGGACAAGGGCATGACGGAGCTTGGACGGGTGTTCCGTATGCCGTTCCTGCGGCGCATAGCCTATATCCATCTTCCGCAGCTTAAGCCCTTCATCATGTCAGCGTGCTCAACTGCGTTGGGCATGGCGTGGAAGGCAGGCATTGCCGCAGAGATCATCGGCATACCCGACGGAAGCATGGGAAAACAGCTTTATTTCGCAAAAATATACCTCGACACCGATGACCTGCTGTGCTGGACGGTGATAATTGTCATAATAAGCGTGCTGTTTGAAAAGCTATTCATGTGGCTGCTTAAATGCGGCTATCGCAGATTGGAGCGCGGATAATGGAACTTAAGAATATATCAAAAAGCTACGGTAATGAGCGGGTGCTTGATAAGGTAAGTCTCGCGTTCGGTAAGGGCGAAACACTTGCGATCAGCGGTCCGTCGGGACGTGGAAAGACTACTCTTCTGCGAATACTTATGGGACTTGAAAAGTGCGACAGCGGAGAAATGTCTGATGTGCCGGAAAAAATATCCGCAGTATTTCAGGAGGACAGACTTCCGCTTGAATTTACCGCGGAAAGATGCGTAAGCATGGCATTGCCGAAAAGTGTTTCAAAGGCTGAAATACGCGGACATCTTTCCGAGCTGGGTCTTTCGGAGCATATAAAAAAGCCGGCAGGTGAGCTTTCCGGTGGAATGAAGCGCCGTGTGGCAATATGCCGTGCGGTGCTTGCGGACGCCGACACGATCTACATGGACGAGCCGTTCACGGGACTTGACCTTGAAACAAAAGTTAAAGTTATTGAATACATCAAAAAATACTGCGCGGGCAAAACTCTTGTTCTCGTGAGCCATGCACCCGAGGACGCGGAGCTGCTTAATGCAAAAGAAATCAGGATTTAGAAATTCTAAATCCTGATTTTGAGACTGACAAAAAACAATACAAACAGCAATAAAGACAATAGAGTAGCGGGGGAGCTTGAGGGGGCAAGGCCCGCCTCAATCGGATCGCCGACAAGATAAAAAGCCTGATTTTCAGGGTTTTTTATCATAAAACGAGCAGGAGATCTCCTGCTCGTTTTTGGCGGCTTTTCGGCGCAGTCAAAAAAGTCTAAAGACTTTTTTAACAAGCTGGAAATCAGGATTTAGAATTTCTAAATCCTGATTTTCATTTTTTGTATTAAGCCGATTATCTGCCCCGAAATAAAAACAGTAAGCAGCGAAAAAGCGATTTTTCCCAAAGGAATGTATGTCAGCGACAGCTCAAGCACGGTTAGATCGGAAATGAGATAGACCCATTGGATTTCGATTTTGAATTTATTCGTCATTGCCATGGCGAGAGCATCATCACCCGTGGGTGCGGCGCCTGCCTTTACCGCGATTCCCACGCCTGTGCCAACAAACAGAGCACCGGTAACGGCGGCGAGCAGGGGGAAGTCAGCTATTTCGGGATAAAGCGGCGGGAACAGCTCAAAAAGTGCGTAAAAGCCCGAAAAGCCAAGTGCCGCAACAGCGGAATAGGCGATGAAGTCCTTTCCCAGCACCTTGTAGCCGATGAAGTAGCACAGAGCGTTTAGAACGAGGCCAGAAACAGACGGGGAGAGGCCGAACCAGTTGTGCAGCAGCAGAGTAAGTCCGAGAACACCACCCTCGGTGACTCCAGAAAAGGAGTGGACGTTATATAGTCCGAAGGCGAGAATTGCGCTGCCTAAAAGCGCGATCATGCAGTTTTTGAGTTTAAGGGTCTTTAGCATGGTTTTCTCCGAAGTTTTGCTGCCTATATGATACCAAATTCACTCCGTATAGTCAAACCGCCGATGTTGCAACTATCGGGTTTTGCTGTTATATTAAATGTGAGGTGGTGTAATGAAAACCGCGCTTAAAGTAATCGGATGGATAGTTCTTACGTTAGCCGTACTTGCGCTGCTTCTGTACGGAGCGATATGGATACTTTTTTCGCCAGGCAGCAACAGCCTTTCAGAAAAACAGATAATCGCACTTGTGGAGAAAAACGATTCGCTTCTGCGAGAAGTATCTGCGGAACTTGCCGAATTAGATTATACTGGAATAATAGATGATGAAAACTGCGGCGAATTCAGCGACACAGTTGCCAAAGCACTTGATATCAAAGGTCTGGAGTACATTCATGTACACGAAAACGGAGTGATTGAATTCAACTGCGGAGGCTGGGGCTTCGGCTCCCAAACTCGATACTGCGGCTTTTACTATTCACCCGCTGATAAGCCGCAGAACATAATGTTTAATGAGCCGTTGACACAGCACGGGAAAGACTGCTGGGTCTGGAAGGAAAGCGGCGGCGACAACGCTTTCCAAACGAGTAAAATACTTGATAATTTCTATTACTACACCGAATCGTATTAGCTTTATTTAAAAATCGCCCTCTTTGGGCGGTGCACCATAGGGATTAACAGCCTTGAAAGAATCTGTTTCCCGCAATACTGCGTTAAAAAGCCTCGGAATACATCGCCAGTATTCCTGCGTTTTTTGCCTTGTTTTGCAGAAAACATCTTTCTTTCAAGGTGCGAAGCGGTTTTGAGCGAGAAAT